>JADFJT010000026.1:10508-28821 GCA_022566015.1 Pseudomonadota bacterium
TTGGCCACGTGATCCAGAAAAATAATTCGCAGGGGCTAAGCCTGGGGGCGTAACCACCGGTATATATTTACCGGAACGCCGTACCGATGCGCCGGACCGTCCCCTCCCTGGGGGCTCGCACGCGACGTCCCTGTCGCGTAACGTCCAGTAAAAACATCCCGGTGGTTACACCTCGATAGTGAAGCTGCCTCGGGGGAAGGGATCAAAACCTTATTTTTCAGGGATGAAACGGTCCGGCGCCCCGGATGAGAGCCTACAAGGATGGATCGGTCCGACGCATCGGTACGGCGTGTTTTGAGCGTTTTCACCGGGGCAGGCGGCACCAATGAGAGAGACGGTCCAACGTAACGGGATGGCGTTCCTGTAAAAATATACCGGTGGTTACGTTCCCCAAGCTTAGTTACTGGCAAATGTCGTTTATAAAGTATACAAATCACTCCGATAAACAGATTGAGTCTATATATGGTTATTTATATTAAAGTTCATGGAATGGAGAATATATTCAGAAATTTGTGTGACCTTGGTCTAAGTCGCTCTTAAGGCGTTTCGAGCATTTTTAGAATAATTGAAAGAACTTTATCAGCCAGTATTGGCTGCGCTTTGACGGTTGGATGGATTCCGTCGGCCTGCATCAGGCTAGCATCGCTAGCAGCCACTCCTTCGAGAAAGTTTGGCAAATAAGTAATACTATGCTTTAAAGAAACTGTTTCAAATATCTGTTGAAATCGCTGGTTGTAGGCGATACCCAGGTTAGGCGGCATGCGTACGCCGATCAACAATACTGAAATGTTTTGGTTTAATGCCTGTCTAACCATCTGGTTCAGGTTTTCGGTGGTTTGTTTGAAATTTAAACCCCTGAGTCCATCATTACCCCCGAGTTCTATAATCAGGTGTGTGGGTTTGTGTTTGGAGAACAGGTTTTCCAGACGCTGGAGACCGCCATAGGTGGTTTCGCCACTGATACTGGCGTTGATAATACTTGCATGCGGAAAACTTGACCTTATATTCGTACTAAATAGTTCCGGCCAGCTTAATGCTACCGGTATGTTGTGAGCGGCACTTAAGCTGTCGCCTAATATTAAAACCCTCGACGCCGGGTTGTCAGCGTCGACCATGGCAGGGACGAGCAATAAAAAAAACAAACTAATGACAGAAAATAATTTTTGCATTTCGTTACAAGATGTTACCAAATCAGTCGATACGCCCGATGGCCCACTCGATGTGGTACAAAATATATCACTGAATGTAGATTATCGGGAAGCAATTGTGATCAAAGGTGCTTCCGGCTCGGGTAAAACCACATTGTTAGGCTTGATGGCTGGGCTGGATCAGATTAGCGCGGGTGAAATAATCCTGCTGGGAGAAAGCCTTTCTGACAGGACAGAGGAACAACGTTCGAGAATTCGTGCCGGCAAAGTCGGATTCGTATTTCAGTCCTTCCAGCTAGTGCAGGGAGCGACAGCGTTGCAAAATGTCATGTTGCCGCTCGAACTGGGTGGAATGGAGAATGTCCTGGAAGTTGCCAATATCAGCCTGCAACAGGTTGGGCTTGAATCAAAAAAGAATACCCTGGTCGATCACCTTTCCGGGGGTGAGCAACAGCGTGTCTCTATCGCCCGCGCGTTCGCGGTTAAGCCTCTCATCCTGTTTGCCGATGAACCTACAGGAAATCTTGACGCGAAAACCGGGAGACAGGTGGCAGATATAATGTTTCGGTTACGCGATCAATCTGGTACAACCCTGGTACTCGTGACACACGAATCCGAGCTGGCGCAACGCGGCGATCGACAGATTCTGATCGAGTCTGGCCGACTAATAGACCAGAGTTGAGCATAGATATCATGGTCTCGAGGCTACCTAAAATACAATCTTACTGGTTAATGCTAATCGCCACCGTGATTACTATTAGTATTGTTAGCGCGAGCCAGTTGATTACGCAACGTATAAGTCTGCTGCTCGACCGACAGGCGAGCGAATTATTGGCCGCCGACCTGGTACTGGTTTCGAACCATCCCCTTGATAAAAAATATGAGCGCCAGGCTAAAGAATTAGGACTACAGGTCGCCCATACGGTAAGTTTCAGGACCGCTATATTCGTCGACGATAGCCCGCAGCTGGTTGAGCTCAAAGCGGTGGATAGCAATTATCCGCTGCGTGGGCAACTAAAAAATTCGCGCGAAGTAACAGCCGACCAGATCAATGTTCAACAGGGTCCTGAAACCGGCGAGATTTGGTTAGATCCGAAACTGTCTCAACTGATAGATAGTTCGATAGCATTGGGTAGTAGTGAATTCGAAGCCCACTGGTTACTCACCTACGAGCCCGATCGAGGCGGCGCTCTGTTTAATCTCGCGCCCAGGATATTAATGAATTTAGACGATTTACCATCCACCGGACTGATAGTTCCCGGGAGCCGGGTGAACTACCGCCTGTTATTTGCCGGTGAGCAAAATCAGCTTGCGAGTTTTATTCAATGGCTGAAGCCGCAATTGTCCGAAAACGAAAAAATACAGGATCTGGAAAATGCTCGTCCGGAGATGCGCAGGGCTTTAGATCAAACCCGAAAGTTTTTCGCCCTGGCTATAGTTTTGACGCTGGTAATTGCGATGGTTGCGATTGCAATTACGGCCCGATATACGGCCAGTTGCGAAGCACCCAAGGTCGCGATGTTAAGGGCGTTTGGTATATCGCAGAAACGGTTGTTTAAATTCTATAGTTGGCAATTGGCCAAGGTCTGGGTGATCGCAGCCGTTATTGGCATCGGTATCGGCTGGCTTTCGCAGTATCCGTTGCAATGGGCACTGGACGGCTGGTTTGGCCAGGCTTTGCCGCAAGTGTGGGTTATTAGACCTTATCTTGTAGCGGCTCTGGTCGGATTCGTTAGCCTTGCCGGTTTTTGTCTCCCTTTCCTGTTTATTGTCATTCAAACACCGCCGATGCAGGTCATTCGTCATGTCAGTAGCCGGCAGTCGTTGCGACGGGGCCTGTTATTGGCCGGGTCGGCAATTATTACCGTATTCCTGGTGCTTATGATCCTGATGCAGGACTCGATGCTGGCGGTGATGACGCTGTTGCTGTTATTGATTGTTGCGCTGGTATTGCCGCTGATTTTTGCCTTAATGATTAAATCGCTATTATATTCGTCAAAACGCAATTTCTGGCTACGTCAGTATTTACTGAGTCGACTCAATTCGAGTACGCGAGGCGCATTGTTTGTGATGTCGGCTTTTAGTCTGGCATTACTCGCGATTCTGATGATAGCGGTGGTCAAGGATGATCTGCTGACCTCGTGGCGTACACAGCTTCCAGACGATATCCCCAATTATTTCCTGTTTAATATTCCTTCCGATGAAGTTTCAGAAATCGAGCGCTTCTTCGAGCAACGTCAAATTCGCTCATCTACTGCTTACCCGCTGGTACGAACTCGGCTGACCCATATAAACGGAAATATAGTCAATGCGATTGATTTTACCGACCATCGAGCGACCCACTTTGCCACCCACACGTTTAATGTGAGCTATGCAGAGAATTTGCCGGACGAAAATAAGATCGAGGCCGGAGAGTGGCTACAGCATAATGGTGAGCCGCAGCTATCGATCGAGCAAGGTATGGCTAACACATTGCTATTAAAAATAGGCGATATTCTGACATTCTCGATTGGCAGTGAAACCATGGAAGCTCCGGTCACCAGCATCCGGTCGGTTTTGTGGGAGAATTTCAGACCTAATTTCTACGTCATCACCAATCGAAAACTGATCGCGGACTTGCCTCAAACCTGGTTAATGAGTGCACTGATTAAAAGCGATCAAATATCGGACCTGAAACAACTGGTGTCGAATCACCCATCGGTTACTTTACTCGATATTACAGAATTGATGGCACGCATCCGGGGTATCGTCGGGCGAGCCTCGATCGCACTCGAATTCTTCTTTATTTTTGCGCTGGTATCGGCCATTGTCGTTTTGCTGGCATCGATTCAGACGGGCAAAAAGGAACGTCAAATGGAATCGGCCCTGTTAAGAGCCCTGTCGGCTAGAACCAGCCAGTTATATAGAGTCAACGTATTCGAATTCAGCCTGATGGGTCTATTGATAGGATTGTTTGCGGCAATTTTCGCGAGTATTTTGGGCTGGATAATCAGTGCTTATTTCTTCAATATCGATTACCATTTTTCACCTGCTATCTGGGTTTATAGCCTGATTTCCGCCACTTCGATTTTGACCATAGCCGGCACATTAGTGAGCCGAAAAGTATACAATATCTCGCCCATGAAAATCCTCAGAACCTGATGGCGCAAAGTAAAAAAAAATCTGGCGAAAGACAACAGCTGATTGATCTAATCAGCGAGAAGATCGACTGGAACGATGAGTTGTCGCGCGCGCTGGATTATGCGCTCAGCACCGATCATATCGATAAAAGCAGGCCTCGCAGTGTCGACGTCGTTCGACGCGTGTTAGATCTGGGAACCGATCGAAATACCCTGATCGCTACATTCCTGAGCGATCCAGATTTGCGAGGCGAGCTGGATACCCCTGAAATTGAACAGCAGTTTGGTAAAAAGGTAGCGTTACTGGTTCAGGGTGTGAATCGGTTGAATACGCTTCAGGACTGTGATCAGATTCGAATTAATACACCTGAACAGGCGGAAAAACTACGTCGCCTGCTGATGGCTATTATCGATGATGTGCGAGTGATGTTAATCAAGCTTTGTTACCGGGTGGAACGGTTAAAACTACTCAAACATAATAGTTATGAAAAGCGGCGTTGTATCGCGCAGGAAACCCTCGATATTTTTGCACCTCTGGCTAATCGGCTCGGCATGGGCCTGGTGAAATGGGAACTGGAAGATCTCTCGTTCAGGGCCCTGGAACCACTCGCCTTCAAGAACATAGCCACGCTACTGGAAGAAAAACGGAGTGAACGCGAAGTTTTTATTCAACAGTTTACTGCACAGCTGGATCAGTTACTGAAGGATCAGGGAGTTCAGGCGAAGGTCAGTGGTCGCGTCAAACACATCGTCAGTATCTGGCGTAAAATGCAGCGAAAACATTTAGAATTTCATGAATTATTTGATCTTCGTGCGGTACGCATACTCACCGACAGCATAGCGGATTGTTATGCAGTTCTCGGGGTAGTGCATACTACCTGGCAGCATGTCCGTAGTGAATTTGATGACTATATAGCTAACCCCAAAGATAACGGCTATCAGTCACTACATACAGCGGTAGTATCCGATAGTGGACAGATTGTTGAGGTACAAATCCGAACCACAGAGATGCACGAAAAGTCTGAATTTGGCGTAGCGTCTCACTGGCGCTATAAGGAGGGCGTTAATCTCGACGAACGTATGGAAAAAAGCCTCTCGCTCATGCGCGACATGCTGGAAGGTTCCACCGAGGAAGTATCCGATGTTATTTCGGAGATATCGACCGAAGTATCTAGTGACCGTGTGTATGTATTCACGCCAAAAGGCCAGGTGGTCGAAATCCCGCAAGGCGGTACGCCGCTAGACTTTGCCTATACTATTCATTCCGACGTCGGGCACCGTTGTCGGGGTGCGAAGGTGAATGGACGTATCGTCAACTTGACCACTCACCTGAAAACCGGTGACGAAGTCGAAGTTCTGACCACGAAAGAAAGCCGGCCTAGTCGTGACTGGATGAATAAGAACCTGGGTTTTATTAAATCAGCCGGTACTCGATCCAAGGTTCGAAACTGGTTTAATCACCAGGACTTTGAACACAACCTGCTGGATGGAAAGTCGATATATGACCGTACCCTGACCCGGTATTCGATCCATGCTGCCAATTTAAAAGATTTGGTCCAGCATTTTAAGCGTAAAGAAACCGATCAATTTTTTGCCGATATCGGCCGAGGACTGATCACATCGGCACAGATTATTGGTTATTTGCAAACCGAGCCCGAAACTGGAGACCCGTTTAAAAAGCTCAGGAAAAACGCGCCCAAACCAGCTACTTCCGGCGATGACATCAGTATTCATGGTGTCGGAAATTTAAAGACTCAGTTTGCCAAATGCTGCAAACCTGTGCCTGGAGACCTGATTATAGGTTTCATTACGCTCAACTCGGGTATCACGATTCACCAACACGACTGTCCCAACATGCTGGCGCTGCCAGAAGAGCGGCGTCCACGCCTTATAGAAGTAGAGTGGGGGCAGGGCGCGCAATCAGTGTACCCGGTAGAAGTATCGTTAATCGCCTTCCAACGAACCGGCTTGATGCAGGACATCAGCACCATTCTGGCGAATCAAAATATTAGCCTGTTGACGATAAATTCCTCGACCAATAAAGTGGAGCAAATGGTGCACAGTAAGCTCACCATTGAAATTCACAGTGTCGATGAGCTGGTAGTCATTATCGATAAATTATCCCAGGTGCCGAATGTTCAGGCAGTGAAACGAATTGCCTGAGCGGGTATCGGGAGTAAATCCTGATAAAGACAGAAGCACTCGCAAAGACGCCATGGGCAGGGACGTCCGGATGCCGTGGGTCAGGGATACCCAGGAATGGCCAATGCGCGCAAAGGTTAACTCAGTCAGCAGAGGCGAAATTGAAACTGGGCACAGGCAACAGACTATCCAGTCCTATTTCCTGATTTTTCTTAGGATTCTTAAATATTAATGGCAAATCTTTAATAATGTCCGATAATTTCAATTATTGCAGGTCACTAAAATTATTTCAGACACGATGGCAACCAAAGTAATTCGCAGGTTTTGTATCGCACCGATGATGGATTGTTCGGACAGGCACAGTCGCTTTTTCCTGCGTTTGTTTTCTAAAAACATCCTGCTCTACACTGAAATGATCACTGCGGCCGCAGTTATTCATGGGAATCGGGATTATTTGCTTGGATTTAGTGAGCAGGAACAACCAGTAGCGGTGCAACTCGGTGGTTCCGACCCGGAGCAGCTTCACCAGGCGGCCAGAATCTGTGCTGATTTTGGATACGCTGAAATCAATCTGAATTGCGGTTGCCCGAGTGATCGGGTGCAGTCGGGTAGCTTTGGTGCCTGTCTGATGGATGATTCTGCATTGGTGAGTGAGTGTGTGTCGGCACTTTTGAGCGCCAGTTCGCTACCGGTTACGGTGAAACATCGAACTGGAATCGATCAGCAAAATGACTACGAACTGTTTTGTCGGTTTGCTCAAACGCAAATCGAAGCCGGTGCGGATGCACTGATCGTTCATGCTCGCAACGCCTGGTTACAGGGACTTAGTCCGAAACAAAACCGGGATATTCCTCCCCTAAAGTACGACTGGGTCTATCGTCTGAAACAAGACCTCCCCAATGCCGAAATAATTATCAATGGTGGTATTAAAACCCTGGAATCCGCACAAGCACATTTGAGCCAGGTGGATGGCGTGATGCTGGGTCGTGAACCCTACCAAAATCCTTACATTTTGCAAAACGTAGACCAACTGATATTCGGGGAACAGCAGGGTGAAGTATTGAGCCGACAGGCCCTGTTGCATCGTATTTACCCCTATATAGAACAGCAACTGAGCCAGGGAACGCGTCTGACCAAAATGATCCGTCATATCATTGGTCTGTTTCACGGTCAGCCAAATGCGAGGCATTGGCGCCGCTACCTGAGTGAAAATGCCTATAGGAGCACCGCCAGTATGGAAACCCTGTATCAGGCAGAGCGACTGATGTGCTAACTCAATGAGTCGAAAAAGTCGTCGTATTCGATACTTGATCTTGTTACTAATCCTGTTAGCAGTGGCAGCAAATGAAGCGATAAACAAATTAAGGGTGGCGAGTTGGGAGCGGGCTCTGGTGGTCAGAATCTATGCTATCAATGGTGACTACATGAGTGGCAGCGCAGCCTATATCGACTCGCTGGTATTAGCTGACTTCAAACCGATTGAACGCTTCATCAACAACGAAGCACGGCGATATCAGATACCTGTCGACGCAGTACGCCTGGAATACTCGAATAAACTAGAAATGATGCCGCCTCAGCTGCCTCTTCAGTCTAGCGTGCTCGATAACATAATCTGGAGCCTTCGATTTCGGGCCTGGGCACTCTACTGGTATTTTGTAGATGACAGTGACAGCGCCGATATTAATTTATTCGTTAATTATTTTGATACCGATATCACTCAATCCTTACGGCACTCTGTCGGGCTGCAAGGTGGCATGATAGGGCTGATCAATGCCTTTGCGAACAAGAGTTATAATGGTTCGAATAATGTCGTGATTACACACGAAATTATGCATACGCTGGGTGCTTCGGACAAATACGGTCAATCAAATCAACCGCTCCACCCCAGTGGTTATGCCGAGCCTTACCAGCTACCGCTATACCCTCAACGCAAAGCCGAAATTATGGGCGGTAGAATTCCACTGAGCGCAACTCTGGCGAAAATGCCGCAGAGCCTCAAGCAGGTAGTAGTGGGCGTAATTACTGCAAGCGAGATAAACTGGAACTTCGAATGATGTCCTGGGGAATTTGAATCATTCAGAGGCTCTTTAGCTGTTGCGCAAATACACGTAACTGGCACCGCTGCCACCATGATTCGCCTGTGCGGGACACCAGGCCAAAACCGATTCCTGCTGAGCTAGCCAGCTTTGTACCAATAGTTTCAATACGGCTCTGCCTGACGAACGTTGTCCCTTTCCATGTATAATGATCAACAGTTTGAAACCTGAAGACAGGGCGTGATCGAGAAATGAATTCAGTGCAATTCTAGCCTGTTCCTGGGTATACCCATGTAAATCGAGTCTGTCTTCGATTGGTAGTGTACCCTGGCGTAATTTCCGTTGTTGTTTCTTAGTGATACCAGAATTGTAAAACGAATCCTGGAAGTGGTTTAGCTGTTGGAATCCTATAGAAGAAAAATCGGTTTCGAATTCCCCGGCTTGGCGGGCAGATTTAAGTGTTTTTTTAACCCGATTCTGATAGGTATTAATACGGTCGATATCGAGTCTTTTAACGCCGGGTACAAGATCGGTAAAACGACCTTTATTATCTGACTTGTGTTTCACCGCTAACAGTCATTATTGTTTTAGATACCGTGCATACTATTACAATTAACCGCTCAGCCGCAGATTAAATTTATCACGTGCAAGTGCCGAATTGGTTTATCATTCTGCATAAATCTATATCGAATCAATTGATGCATATACTGATTACAAACGACGATGGGTATCTCGCCCCCGGAATCAGAATTTTAGTCGAACGGTTATCAACGATTGCCGAAATAACCGTTGTAGCGCCAGATAGAAATAAAAGCGGCGCGAGCAACTCGCTCACTTTGAGGCGTCCATTGCGGGTACGTGAAACCGAATTAGGCTATTTCAGTGTTGATGGCACACCTACCGATTGTGTCCACCTGGCGATATCCGGGTTGCTGGAACAGAAACCCGACATGGTGGTTTCGGGTATCAATTCAGGGGCTAATCTGGGTGACGACGTACTCTATTCTGGTACCGTTGCCGGGGCGATGGAAGGAAGATTCCTCGGCCTTCCGGCACTTGCGGTTTCGCTCGTTGGCAAATCTTGCCGGTATTATGATGTTGCTGCAGAAATTACCGGCCAAATTATTCAAAATTTGATCGTTAACCCGCTGCCTGAGGACACTATTTTGAATATTAATGTTCCAGATTTGACGCTAGATAAAATTAGCGAAATACAGGCAACCCGACTAGGGTTCCGACACAAGGCCGAATCGATGGTAAAGCAAAGCGATCCCTATGGATTACCGATCTACTGGGTGGGTCCACCCGGGTCGGCGCAGGACGCAGGGCCCGGTACCGATTTCTTTGCGGTGGAACAAAACCAGGTATCAGTGACACCCCTGCAGGTAGATTTGACCCGGCACTCCAGCATTAAACCGCTTGGCCAATGGTTAAAGGGCATAAAGCAAAGCGAAGAAAGTTTTTCATGAGCCTTAGTAATAAATTGTTCCAGGGTATAGGTATGACTTCGCAACGAACTCGGGATCGATTAATTCAACGCCTGAAGGATCAGGGGATTGATAACGAATTAGTGCTCGAGGTCATGGCTCGGGTTCCGCGGCATGTGTTCGTCGATGAAGCTCTGGCCCACCGTGCTTATGAAGACACTGCATTGCCAATCGGATATGGTCAGACCATTTCTCAGCCGTATATCGTGGCTTTAATGACGCAGCAGCTACTGGTCGATGGAATTCCCAACTCGGTGCTCGAAATCGGCTCTGGATGTGGGTATCAGACTGCCGTACTGGCCAGTATATTTCCCCAGGTATATAGTGTAGAGCGTATCGAAGCTCTGCATAAGCTGGCTAAAAAGCGACAGGCCGAGCTGGAATTTTACAATGTTCAATTGCGTCACACCGATGGTAATCTCGGATGGCCAATTCCGAACTATCAATTTGATCGAATCATTATTACCGCAGCCTGCACCGAAATTCCTGAAGTACTCACACAGCAGCTGGTAGAAGGCGGATCGATGATATATCCATTCGATGACGGTCGGGATCAGACCCTGATGAAACTGAACAAAACATCGCAGGGAGTGGATACCGAAGCACTGATAAAAGTATCGTTTGTCCCGTTGCTAACGGGACTAGCCTGATGCGGGAGCTCCTTAATGTTTGAAATCCTGTATCGTAAGACGATTGAATTTTCGCGTAAAGATAGTGCCCCCTGGATTCTGTCCCTATTGAGTTTCCTGGAGTCGTTTATACTGCCTTTCCCTCCGCCAGACCTGATGCTCGCACCGATGTCTCTGGCCGCACCGCACAAGGCCCTTTATTTCGCGACCCTGACCCTGATAGCTTCTGTTATCGGTGGCATTACCGGATATTTGATCGGCGCTTTTCTGTTCGATTATATACAGCCGTTTATAATCGACTGGGGATATCGAGCAGCCTACGAAACGGCAACACTATGGTTCGATCAATGGGGATTCTGGGCGGTGTTGATGGCCGGTTTTTCACCAGTGCCGTATAAGATATTCACTATTTCGGCCGGTGTACTAGGCCTGGCATTTATTCCTTTTGTTTTAGCCTCTATTATCGGCCGGGGTTCCAGGTTTTATCTGGTCGCCTGGTGTCTGGCCAGATATGGACCGACTATAGAACCGAAATTAATCCAGTATATTGAGAAAATAGGGTGGGGAGTGGTTACCTTGCTGGTTCTTCTGATCCTTTATTACCAGATCTGAACGATGAAATCTTTTTATCAAAAGGCAATCCTGATTATTATGTTGTTGGCGTTGGCATCCTGCGTACCGATATCTTACCCGACTCAAAAATCATCGACGGGTAGCTCGTATCAAGTGAAATCCGGGGACACCCTTTATTCGATTGCCTGGCGCTATGGACTCGATTATAAGCGACTGGCAAGCTGGAATGGTATTGCAGTTAATTCGATCATCAAACCAGGGCAACGCCTGAAACTGTACCAGCCGAGAATCCCGGAGCCCACGCAAGTGGTATCCAAATCTTCAAAGACTCCGGTAGCGACCAAAAACATTCTGCCGACTAAAACGGTGCAACCCACTGATGTTAATGCTAAAGCTAACCGTTGGATTTGGCCTACCAAAGGTGTCATTTTGAATACTTTTTCTGTCGATAAGCTCGATAGGCGAGGAATCGATATTGCCGGAAAGCTTGGCCAGCCGGTGTATGCCACGGCTGATGGCAGGGTAGTGTATAGTGGGGATGGTTTGTCTGGATATGGTAACCTGATTATTATTAAGCACAGTGACACCTATTTGAGCGCTTATGCCTATTGCCAGCAGAGGTTTGTAAAAGAAGGGATGCAGGTCAGAGCTGGAGCGATAATTGCGAAAATGGGTCGGCACAAAACTACCACGGCCAGGCTACATTTTGAGATCAGGAAAAATGGCAATCCGGTCGATCCGTTAAATTATTTGCCGAAGCGATGAGTCGAGTCACTGAAAACTGGGAAAGACTGGGATGACTAAATCGACTGATAAGTCGCTTATCGAAGATACGGAAATACCGGCCGAAGAACTGGTGGAAGAATTGCTTGAAATTGAAGAAAGTGAAAAACTCGAAGCTGGCGTCACGATCGAAGAACATGCAAAGATAGTAGAGTCAGACGACGATCCGGATGTCGTTCAGGTTGAAGTCGAAGGCGATAAAGTAGCGGAGCGTCGGAAGGCAATTGACCGTAGAAAAACTAGTTCCAGGCGTTCCACTGATGCCGACCCGACCCGGTTATATTTAAAAGAAATTGAAATTCCACAACTGCTCACCGCCGAAGAGGAGGTTTATTACTCGCGACTTGCCCTGAAAGGAGATACTAAAGCCCGGGACAAGATGATCGAATGCAATTTGCGCCTGGTCGTCAAAATTGCCAGACGCTATATGAATCGGGGGCTGGCATTACTCGACTTAATTGAGGAAGGAAATCTTGGCCTGATGCGTGCGGTCGAGAAATTTGATCCTGAGCGCGGTTTTCGATTTTCGACCTATGCAACCTGGTGGATCAGGCAAACTATAGAACGCGGATTGATGAATCAGACTCGGACCATACGGCTCCCGATTCATGTCATCAAGGAGCTCAATACCTATCTTAGAGCGGCTCGCAAATTGACCCAGGAACTTAACCGGGAAGCGACCGCTGAAGACGTTGCAAAAGCATTAAAGAAACCAGTCAAGGACGTCGAAAAAATGTTCCGTTTGGCCGATCGAGTCTCCTCATTCGATATTCCAGCCAGTGGAGGTGAAGACGACAGACCATTACTGGATGTAATTCCAGATGATCATAATGTTGATCCGGCCAGAATTTTGCAGGATGAATCGGTGATCAAACATCTTGACGAATGGCTGGATGAACTGGACGAAAAACAGCGAGATGTAGTTGTGCGGCGTTTCGGTTTGCGCAACCATGCACGCGGAACGCTTGAGGAAGTCGGTCGTGAACTCGGCGTAACGCGAGAAAGGGTGCGGCAAATTCAGATGGAGGCGTTACGCAAGTTAAGGCGTATTCTCGAGCACAGCGGTTTTTCAAGAGAGAATGTCATAGAGTAGACTCCCCTAGCCCAGTATTATTGCCGCAACAACATTGCGATCTTCGGCGACCAGAATATTAAAAGTGCGACACAGTGCGCCGTTATTCATCGCTTCGAGACCTATACCTTTTTGACCAAACATGGCCATGATACTGGGCTCAGGGAAAATTTGTTGCTCACCGGTACCGAGCAATACAACATCGGGATTCATTTCGAGGACTAGTTGCAAACTGGATAAATCTAGTTCATCCATAGATCGCACCGACCAGGGGGAGTGTATCGTATCTGGCGACAATATCAGACTCTGTCGGTAGGCCGTTTCATTCACGATCACTTCACCCACATTATAGGCAGAAATACTGTAACGGCTGGTGATTCGATCATGGGTGAGCGGCATGGGACCAGAATAAATCAAATGGCCTGGCTGGGCAATTTAAGCGTTCGTTTAAATAGTGCTAAATACCAGTTTGAATTCAGGCTAAATCGACTAGTTTCCTGATTCGTGTGTTCCGATTGACACTGAGGTATACATTACTTATCGTTGCGCGTTCGAAAATACCCTGTGCCCTGAGCCTGGAGATATTTGTGAAACCGGTAAAACTAGGTTTGCTTGGTGTTGGTACGGTTGGTGCCAGTACCGCGTTAGTATTGAAAAATAATGCGATCGAAATAGCCCGTCGGGCAGGGCGTGATATCGAAATAATCCATGCCTCACGTAAAACTATTGCTAATGGAATGCCGGCAGGATGCGAGAATATCAAGTTGACCGCTGACCCTTTCGATATCGTAGACGACCCCGAAGTAGACATAGTGATCGAACTTATCGGAGGCTACGATCCAGCCAGAGAGCTGGTGTTACGCGCTATCGAAAACAGCAAGCATGTAGTTACGGCCAACAAGGCTTTAATCGCTATACACGGTAACGAGATATTTGCTGCCGCACAGGCAAAAGGCGTCAATGTAGCATTCGAGGCCGCGGTCGCAGGTGGTATTCCGATAATTAAATTATTGCGCGAAGGTCTGAGCGCGAATCATATCGAATGGCTGGCGGGTATTATCAATGGCACAGGAAATTTCATACTCACTGAAATGCGCGACAAAGGGCGAGATTTCGACGACGTTCTAAAAGAGGCGCAAGCACTAGGTTACGCTGAAGCTGACCCAAGGTTCGATGTCGAAGGCATCGATGCAGCGCACAAACTCTGCATACTCGCATCACTGGCATTCGGGATACCGCTACAATTTGAAGCGGTTTATACCGAAGGAATTACTCAAATCTCTACAGAAGATGTGGTTTATGCGGGCCAGCTCGGATACCGCATCAAGCACCTGGGCATTGCACGGCGTACCGAAAATGGCATAGAAATGCGAGTCCATCCCACGCTGATACCGGAAAAACGCCTGATTGCCAATGTAGACGGCGTGATGAACGCAGTGTTGGTGATGGCCGACAAACTCGGCCCATCTCTTTATTACGGGGCTGGTGCAGGAGCCGATCCAACCGCTTCGGCGGTGGTCGCCGATATCATCGATGTCGCACGCACAATTACCACCGACCCTCAAAACCGGGTGCCGCATCTGGCGTTTCAGGCCGATCAAATTGTTGATATTCCGGTACTGCCGATCTCCGAGGTTTCCACTGCCTATTATTTACGCATGCGCGTAGACGATATTCCGGGCGTGATGGCTGATATTACGCGCATCATGGGCGAAAGCGACATTTCAATCGAAGCTATATTGCAGAAGGAACCGGAGTCTGGTGCCGCACAGGCGACTATTATTATGCTGACGCAGAAAATTCGGGAATCCAAGATGGATTTGGCCATAGATGCGATTGGCAAACTGGCTACTGTACATGGCTCGATTCACCGAATCCGGGTGGAATCCCTAGGCGAAGATTAAATTCCGCGAATTTGGCGCGTGCGAATTAGAAACGTGGCATTACCCGTCGACAGTCGAATTATCAGTCTGAATGCATCGCACTTGCAGGCCATCGAATCGCTGCTAAAAAGCTACAACTTGCCCTTCGAAGACTGCGCAGAGCATCTGGAAAACTTCATTGGAATAATCAGGGGCGATAAGCTGATCGCGATCGGCGCGCTTCAAATAGAAGGGTCGACTGCCCTGTTACGCTCGATTGTGGTGTATTCGGAAATGAGAGGTGCGGGATTAGCAGTGGAAATAACCCGGTATTTGCTTAACATTGCACGAAACCAGGGCGTGCGGGAACTTTATTTGCTGACCGAAACAGCCGAAAGCTACTTCACTCGGTTTGGATTTTGCGCCGTCGACCGGGGCACTGTGCCTGTTGAGATACAGTCTACCCGGCAATTTGGCTCGCTCTGCCCATCCAGCGCACAAACTATGCGCCTGGATCTGTAGCTATTTCTATGCATCAGCATTCATCATCCAGCGACATTGGATTTACCGAGTTCGTGGTACTCATTGCGTTGATCATTTCCCTGGTGGCGCTATCCATTGACGCAATGCTACCGGCACTGCCAGAAATCGCGGCTGATCTGATGTTCGAAGACGCTAATGATGCCCAGTACATTATAACCATGCTGTTTATCGGCATGGGTATTGGACAGATAATATTCGGGCCATTATCGGATAGCATAGGTCGAAAACCAGCTATTAATCTGGGTTTTGTGGTATTTATTTTAGGCTGCCTGATGTCTATTATCGCCCAGGATTTTAACGATATGATGATCGGCCGCTTCTTGCAGGGTCTGGGTGCAGCGGGACCGCGAATAGTGTCGATTGCATTGGTCAGGGATCGTTTTGCGGGTCGTCAAATGGCACGAGTCATGTCCTTCGTGATGACAATTTTTATCCTGATTCCAATCATAGCGCCGTCTATCGGACAGCTAATCGTTAACTATTCGACCTGGCATTCAATTTTTGTTCTGTTTTTAGTATTAACGATTGTTGCGATGACCTGGTTTAGCCTGCGACAGCCAGAAACACTGCCGCGGGAAAAACGCATTAGTTTTTCCCCAGCACAGATGATGAGCGATATTAAATCGATCTGTGCGATACCGGCAGCTATGGGCTACACCATAACAATGGGGTTTATTTTCGGTGCTTTTATCGGGTATCTCAGTAGCGCACAGCAAATTCTCCAAACTCAATATGCGCTCGGAAATCAATTTGCGATTTATTTCGGGGTATTGGCGGCATCAATCGGTCTGGCTTCACTGGTCAACGCTAAACTGGTCATGCGTTTCGGCATGCGACGTCTGTCGCGTGCCGCAATGACAGTTACCGCTTTGCTATCCGTGCCATTTTTTCTGCTCGCGCAGTATTACCAGGGTCATCCTCCGCTAGCACAGCTGATGGCCTATTTGCTGTGTGTGTTTTTCTTTTTTGGTATCATGTTTGGAAATCTAAACGCGCTGGCCATGGAGCCATTGGGTCATATTGCAGGCCTGGGATCAGCATTAGTTGGTTCAGTCTCAACACTAATGTCGGTCATGTTGGGCATCATTGTTGCGGGTGCCTACGACGGCACGATACTTCCCTTGGTGGCCAGTTTTGCGATCCTCAGCTTTCTTGGGTTGGTGACCATGCATTGGACTGAGAAAATGTCGAACGCAGCCTTAGCTAGCTAACAAACCGGATCACTTCTTCTTCGATTTCACTTTTGGCGATTACCGAAGGGTGGCAAATCGGTTTATCGAACAGGGCGGTAATAACCCTGGGTATTTTAATATTAGCCGTGCGTGCAATAGACTCGAGGGCTTGCTGATCGGTGCTATCCACTTTGCCGGTAATGGCCTGATCGATTACCGGGGAAAATTTGGTCCACTCGGCTGTTGAATATACGATAGTAGCGAGCGAATTTAATGAAAGTGAATCCCACGACTTTAAGCAGGTGGCTGTATGGGGGTCCAATAAATAGCCGTCATCAAAGGCCTGCCGAATATAAGCCATCCCTTCCTCGTCGGAACAAAAATCTGCTACAAAAATTTCCTGTAATTGCGTTGTCTCTTTGGTGTCAAGCTGATAACAACCATTTTCGTCGAGTTGTTGCATCAAGTCACGCGTACGTTGGTGCCCGAATAAATCGAATAGTATCCGCTCGACGTTCGACGATTTGAGTATATCCATTGCCGGGGAAGTGGTAGAAATTAAACACCTGTCGACGATGCCGTAGCGACCTGTATTGATCCACTCGGTGAGGACGTTATTTGCATTCGACGAAATCACGATGCGTTCCACCGGCAAGCCCATTTTTCGGGCGTAGTAAGCCCCAAGCGCATTACCAAAATTACCACTGGGGACGTTAAGAATTACCTTGTCACCAGGGGCAATAACCTGCTGTCGCAGCAGTTCAAGGTATGAATGCACGTGGTAGATAATTTGAAACAGAATACGGCCGAAATTGACCGAGTTGGCCGCGGATAAAGAGATTCCCCTGTCCTGCAGTCGCTGATTGAAAGATGCGGACGCGAGCATCGATTTCAACGCTGCCTGCGTATCGTCGAAATTTCCTTCTATTCCGATCACCTTTAAATTGGGCGCACATTCAGTGACCATTTGCAAACGCTGAACGTCGGAAGTGCCACCCTCAGGGTAGAGGCAAACAACGCGAATATTGTCACGATTTTTGAATGTTTCCAGGGCCGCGGGTCCGGTATCGCCGCTGGTAGCCACCAGGACCAGGCATTGTTGATCGCGCTGTTGAGCCAACGCAGATAAAATTACCCCAAAAGGTTGCAGGGCGATATCCTTAAATGCACGAGTGGGTCCATGATAGAGTTCGCTCACGTAAAGTTTATCGCGTAGCTTGATTAACGGAACTGGATTGTTTGCATCGTCGAATTGATCGTACAAATCCAGCGCCTGTTGCAGGATGTTTGAATCTATGTTGATATCGAATAGTGTGATCATGGCCAGCGCCAGCGACTTGTAGGATTCGGGCACCTGACTTTCCAGAAAAGCCTGATCGAATTCGGGTAAATTGTCAGGACAATAGATCCCACCAAAAGAGGCTATCGGAGATAATATAACCTCTGAAAACTCCACCGATTCGGCACGGAGTCCATCGTTTCCACGGGATTCTTTAAATAACATCGGGCTTGCAATTTCACCAAAAAACGAATTATATAGAAGCCCGAAGCGCGGACAACCTGTTTTCCGTCAGTCTAGCCCGGACATTTCATAAATATACTCACGCCCTTGCTAGTCCTTTGTTCCCTCAGGAGATTTTTCTCAGTCGGCCGCGGATCCATTGGTCCGCCAAAAGTAGGCGCTCTGAAGCGACACTTCTTCGGAAAATCTCCTGATATCGCCACGGATGGCGTGTATGCAGAAATT
>JADFJT010000027.1 GCA_022566015.1 Pseudomonadota bacterium
CCGATTTCATGCCTTACGGATTGTTACCACCCGGCGACTATCGGTTGACATTCAACCAACTCACGGACTCAATTCTGGTCTGTGGCCGCGCCGGCGTTACCGGTTGGGATGTTTTCGTGCCGACTAACTACACCATCTCGAATTATGTCGCGCTTGATCTGATCCAGGAACTCGATCTTTCCCGGATACCCAATTACGATGCAGGATCCAACGATCCGAAATTTGCCGGACCTGCGACCGTAAACGGCAAGGTATATTGCGTACCGAAAAACTGGGGAACTACAGGATTTATTGTCAATAGTAATAAAATCAAGAGCGGCCCCAAATCATGGAAAGAATTTTTTGAAGTGACCGAGGGCGCTGGGTCAGGGCATACCATCTTGCACGACTACCAGTTAACCACCATCGGCGCGGCATTGTGTGCACTCGGTTATTCGTTCAATTCTATCGATGCGAAGGAATTGGCCGACGCTGAAGCAGTACTGATCAAGTCCAAGCCCCATCTGTTCGCAATCACGTCTGATTATCAGCCGGGTATGCGCAGTGGTGATGGATGGATGTCAATTTGCTGGAACGGCGACGCCACTCAGCTCAAAAATGATCTGCCGGAAATGGAATATGTGATCGCTACCGATGGTGGTGAAATTTGGACCGATTTCTACGCGATTCCCAAGGATGCTCCGCATCTTGATGCTGCCTATGCTTTCATCAATTTCATGCAGGATCCCTATGTGCAGGCGCGTGAAGCTAGCGTACACGGATATGCGCCAACCGACTCACGAGCGCTTGAATTGCAGCCTGCTTCACTGGCCAGCGATCCTATCTTGCATCCCGCTGCAAACCTGATGAGCGGCCTCGAATTTGGTGCGGCACAAACGCTGACAGACCCGATTCGTGCCGAGGTGATGGCGCGCTTTAAATCTGCCTGATTCCGAGCGGAAGTTAAATGACGGATAACGATGAGAGAAGAAAGCAAATCGAACCGCTGGCTAACAGCAGCATTGTTAGCTCCCACTTCAATCTGGTTCCTGTTAATGCTGATCTTACCCCTCATCGTTATCCTCGTTTTCAGTTTTGGGGAGCGGTCTGCGTTAGGTGGCTATGGCGGGGGTTTTACGTTTGAGCATTACCTGAATCTTCCCGCGCGTTTTAAGGCATTCCAGAATACGATGACATTCGCCCCCGTCGGGACTCTGCTGTGTCTGCTGGTGGCCTACCCGCTTGCCTACTATCTGGCCCTGAAGGTGAACCGTCGATATAAACTCATACTGCTGGTACTGGTAATCATTCCATTCTGGACCAGTCTGCTGGTTCGTACCTACGCCTGGATTTTTATTCTGGGCGGTCGTGGTATTCCAGTACTGCTGGAGTGGATCGGCTTCGAGGGCGTTCGGCTGATCAACACCCCCGGCGCCGTACTAATCGGCATAGTTTACGGTTATCTACCGTTGATGGTGTTTCCAATATATGTTTCCCTGGATAAACTCGACAAAAGTCTACTTGAGGCATCCGACGATCTTGGGGGGTCCCCGTATAAAACTTTTATGCAAATCACCCTGCCACTATCTATGCCCGGTGTCGCCACGGGTTGTATGCTGGTATTTATCCTGCTGATGGGCGAGTTCCTGATCCCGGCATTTCTCGGTGGTGGAAAAGTATTCTTCATCGGTAATGCACTGGTCGATTTGTTCCTGCAGTCGCGCAACTGGCCTTTCGGTTCCGCAGTCTCGGTTACGCTGGTTGTGATTATGCTGATTACCGTCAGTTTTTATATGCGCATGGCTCTGCGTAACAAAACCGGTCGCGACGAATCCTTGATGTAAAAAGGCCACACTGACCATGCGAATTTACATCATTTCCGTCTATTTGTTTCTCTATGTTCCTATAGGTATCATCGTCCTGTTCAGCTTCAACGCCGGACGGCATGCCAGCGAGCTTCGCGGTCTTTCCGTCCAGTGGTATGGGAAGGCCCTGTCAAATCCATTTGTCGGAGATGCGTTTGTCACTAGCTTGATCGTCGCTTTGTCTGTAGCCATTTTATCCAGTTTAATGGGGACTGCAGCAGCGCTGGCCCTGCAACGGTTGAAAGGTACTCCGCGGGTATTGTTCGATGGACTGATCTACATCGCAATCATGATACCCGGTATTGTCATCGGAATCGCCACGTTGGTAGCGCTGGTTACGGTTTTTAAATTCCTCAATCCTTTGCTGGCTTCAATCTGGCCAGAAGGCGTTAATCCACCAAAACTTTCTATGGGCTATTTCTCGGTGATAGCGGCACATACCTTGTTTACCATGTCGCTTGTGATCATACTGGTCCGTGCCCGAATAGCCGGAATGGACCGCGCACTGATTGAAGCCTCGATGGATCTGTATGCGACTCCCTGGGGTACCTTTTATCAGGTAACGCTGCCCCAAATATTCCCGGCAATACTGGCGGGGTTCCTGCTTAGCTTTACCTTCAGTTTCGATGATTTCATTATTTCATTTTTTGTCGCTGGGCCTAATACCACACTCCCTATCTACATTTTTTCTTCTATTCGCAGAGGCATCACACCTGAGGTGAATGCGATCGGCACGATGGTACTTGTCGGGTCTTTATTCTTGCTGATGACCGCACAATTTTTATTGCGTAAACGTACCCGTCCGAAGGATTAGGATTTTCGGATCAATTTTCCTGGCAACATCGTGTTGCACCTTACAGAACTGGCACAAAAAATCTAAACTCCTTTACGCTTACTGGATAACCACCAGGTCGTTAACCAGAACCTGATCGAATAGCTCGATCACATCCTCGTTCTTCATACGGATACAACCTTTCGATACCGGTTGACCCAGTCGTTTTTCGTCCGATGTGCCATGAATATAGATATATCGGGAAAAAGTATCATAACCATGCCCCTTATTGATGCCCTGTTCCATTCCATCGAGCCACAGGATACGAGAGGTGATTTCATCTTCTTCACGGTTATCGGTATCCTGGCTGATCACTCCGGTCGGTTCTCTCGCTATGAAAATCATTCCCGCTGGCTCCCCACCGCCTAATTTTTGTTTAATACGAAGAATACCAAATGGAGTTTTGCCACTTTCTTCTCGATTTCCAAGACCGTTAGTGGCAGTAGAAACAGGATAGGAAATACTCTCTTCCTGATCGATATCAATCCTGTGAATGCGTTGGGCATTAGAATCGATCAGTATATAGGGTCGTTCATCGGCAAGCGCCAGATTGCCGGGCAATTTAGCCTGAACTTGCCGATTGAGATCTCGCCATGAAATCATGCGTTATTATGTAAATCCATACCGATCACATTCAACTGATCCTCGTTTTCCTGTTTGGCTGAATCGTTGCGGATGCTTTTCACTTTTTCAAGATAATCACGATTGATCGTGCTGGTTACATATTTTCCGTCAAAACAGGAACAGTCAAATTCTTTGATCGAACGGTTACCTTTTTGCACTGCGTCGATCAAATCTTCAAGATCTTGATAGATTAGCCAGTCGGCACCAATGGTATCGGCCACCTCCTCTTCGCTTCGGTTATGAGCCACAAGTTCCTCCGCAGTAGGCATATCGATGCCGTAAACGTTGGGGTAACGAACCGGAGGGGCAGCGGAAGCAATATAGACCTTATTCGCTCCCGCATCTCTAGCCATTTGAATAATCTGCTGCGAAGTGGTGCCACGTACGATCGAGTCGTCTACCAGCAATACGTTTTTACCCTTGAATTCAATGTCGATTGGATTGAGTTTTCGCCGAACCGACTGTTTACGCAATTTTTGCCCCGGCATCATAAAGGTCCGACCAATGTAACGATTCTTGATGAATCCTTCACGGAACTTGACGCCAAGATGGTAGGCCAGTTCCATCGCCGAGGGGCGACTGGTATCTGGAATGGGAATGACCACATCGATATCGTGATCCGGCATGCGACGTAAAATTTTACGCGCCAGTTTCACCCCCATGCGTAATCGTGCTTTGTAAACATATATATCATCGATGATCGAATCGGGTCGAGCGAGATAAACGTACTCGAAGATGCATGGGTTCAATGCGCTGGTCGCAGCACACTGTTTTAATTCGATGTTTCCATCGACGCCAATAAAAATTGCTTCGCCCGGCTTTAAATCCGCCACCAACTCGAACCCGGCAGACTGCAATGCGACGCTCTCGGAAGCCAGCATATACTCCACGCCCTGGCTACTATCTCGCTTGCCGTAAACGATAGGGCGAATGCCAAATGGATCACGAAATCCCAAAATTCCCTTACCGGTGAGCATCGCGACGACTGCGTAAGCACCTTCGACGCGTTTATGGGTTTCGCTCACGGCAGTAAAAATGTCTTCGCTACTGAATTTCAGACTGGCCGACTCTCGTAGCTCGTGAGCCAGTACATTTAATAGTACTTCAGAATCGGATTCGGTATTGATATGGCGTAAATCCGACTCGTAGAGTTCATCCTTGAGTTTGTCTACATTGGTTAGATTACCATTGTGAGCGAGCGTAATACCGTAAGGAGAATTAACATAAAATGGCTGCGCCTCGGCCGAGGAAGAACAGCCTGCAGTTGGATAGCGGACATGGCCTATACCCATATTCCCTAGCAGCCTGAGCATATGACGGGTACGAAATACATCGGCTACCTGACCATTGTCTTTGCGTAAATTTAACTTATTGCCGTCGCATACGACAATACCAGCGGAATCCTGACCCCTGTGCTGTAGCACCAGCAATCCATCGTAGATCAGCTGCGCGACCGGCCGGTGACTCACTATTGCAATAATTCCACACATGTCTGAAAGCTCTCGGTTTACCGTCTAGAAAAATATCGTTGAATTACAATACAAATTGCCCCGCCACTTCCTGCGGCAGTAGTTCCTTAATCCAGATGGCAATATCGGCAAAATATTCAACCGTTGCCGAGTCCTGCCACCAGGCTTCATTCGGCATCGGCGTCAATCCCGCGAGTAGTACCAACATGGTAACAATCAACACACCGCGAGCAGCACCAAATACCACTCCCAGGCTCTTGTCCGTGCCACTCAGCCCGGTTTTAGTTACCAGGTTGCTGGCCATAAAATTAACCGTTGCCCCGACTATCAGGCTACAGACAAATAATATCGAAAATGCAATTCCGGTTTGTATAGTCGGTGATTCTACAAAGGGTTCGAGCAGGCTCGCCATTGGCGTGAAATATCGAAAAGCGATAAAACCCGCAACCACCCAGCTTGCTAGCGATATAGATTCTTTGACGAACCCCCTGATTACGCTGATCAGCGCCGAGATTATTATTATCGCGACTATGATTAAATCAAACCAGCTCATTGTGTCTCCAGAGGTAGCGTTTGTTCTAACGCTGTCTTATAGCCTGAGAAGTTGGCTACGTCAATCATGATCACGCTGCGCACGAACTACTGCCTGTACTTCATGATCAATCCATCAATATTGTACTTGGCTTTAATTTTATTTTGTGCAATTTTTGATTTTTCTCGACTGGGAAACGGCCCTAATCTCACTCGATAACTGGAACCATTGTTTATTTTAAATAGTTCAACAAACACCGCTGCAATATTCGATTTTCGTAGCTTGTCACGCTGGGCCAACGCGTTATTGCGATCCTTGAAGCTGCCTACCTGCAAAACCCAGGTGTCGCCACCGACCCTGCTAGTGGTAGTAGAAGCAACCGGTTCTATTTTAACCGGTTCGGCAGCCGGTCTTATAATCACTTCAGTCGGCTCGGGCGCATCGGCCTGCACCCCGTCTGATTCGAGTTCTATCTGATTTTCTTTGCGGGTGGATTTTTCGTCTATAAATTGTGGTTGTAAGGCAGGTAATGCTTCCACCCTGGCGTGTAACTCGATAATTTTCTGCTCGAATTCAGGTTGAGCCTCGATCATCGGTTGCGCGGGAATGACGATCTCAAGCCTGGATTTACGAATGCCCGAACCATCCAGCACCATGGGCAGGAATATCACTGCCAGGGCGAATATCACCACTATACCCACCAGTCGCTGTTTGGTATTTTGATCCATGCTAAATTTGTATTGGGTGTACTTTCGAGATTGCCTGGAGGAATATTTCGACCGTCGCAAACGAGCCAGTAACCATTATTATATCCTGATTGGATAAAGAAGATAGCGCGTGACCCAGGGCTAAATCGGAATTAGAAAATTTCATTTCGATGCTAAACCTGGAACCGATACGTTCGGCCAGAATGTCCGCATCGAGACCTCGGTCACAATCAAGCGACAGCAACCACCATTCATCGACTATGTCATCTAATTCGGCGACAAAATAATTATTTTCCTTATCTTCCAACATACCGAGTAATACAATAATTTTCCCCGATGCTCGCTTAACCTGGACCAGGTTTTTCGCCAGCGCTTTCGCGGCATCGCGGTTATGGCCAACATCGATATAAGTATCAAATACAAATTCTGTGTCAAGACACTGGAACCGACCGGGCAGCCTGGTACCTGAAAATCTTTCTCCCACGACCCCCTCACCCAGATGCTGCAAGGGAAACAACAGACTAAGCCCGGCGATGACTCCTGCAATATTTTGCAATTGATACACGCCGGGCAGGGGCGGCCTGACGCGGCATTTAAATTCGTTTCCCTGCCATTCGTAAACGCCCTGCTGATGCGTTTCCTGTAAATCGAAGTCACGCTGATATTGCAGGTAGTGGCACTCGAGGCGTGATAACTCATCCAGTACCGAGTTGGGTAGCTGAGGATCGTTGCAAACGACCAGAATACCCGCGCGCAACACGCCCGCTTTTTCGTAGCCGATCTGTTCACGGGTATTTCCTAACCAGCTTTGATGATCTATCGCGATGCTGGTCAAATGCACCATATCGGCGTCGATAATATTGACCGCGTCGAGTCGCCCACCCAGGCCAACTTCCAATATCGCATAATCGGGCTGATGCCGATTGATTAACCATAAAGCTGCTAGCGTGCCAAATTCAAAGTAAGTCAGAGTCACCTCACCTCTGGCCATATCGACTGCCCCAAATGCCTCACAAATTTCATCGTCAGAGACGCATTGCGTATTTAATTTGATGCGTTCGTTATATCGAAGTAAATGGGGAGATGTATAACTGGCAACTGAAAACCCAGCCTTATGCAACCAGTTTTCGTAACAGGCCACGGTAGACCCTTTTCCATTAGTACCGGCTACAGTGATTACGTTGCTGGCAATCGAATCGATTTCCAGCCCTGTCGCGACCGCAGCTACGCGCTCCAGGCCAAGTTCGATTGATTTATCGTGTAGCGAAAGCTGCCAGGCCAGCCAATCGTCGAGGGTGTCTTTTCTTGCCTTCAGGGCGTAGCCTGCCCCATCATCATGGCACACAGAGAACTGACTTTATCGCGCATTTGACGCCGATCCACAATCATGTCGATCGCTCCATGATCAAGCAAAAATTCACTGCGCTGAAATCCTTCGGGGAGCGTCTCTCTAACCGTTTGTTCGATCACTCGTGGCCCGGCAAATCCTATCAAGGCATTAGGCTCAGCAATATGTATGTCGCCTAGCATTGCGATACTGGCCGATACGCCTCCCATGGTTGGATCAGTAAGCACGCAGATATAAGGAATACCCCGTTTAGATAAGCGCGTTAAAGCGGCGCTGGTTTTGGCCATTTGTAGTAATGAAAACAATGCTTCCTGCATCCTGGCGCCACCACTGGCGGTAAAGCAAATCAGCGGAATATTATGTTCGATGCAGACATTAACCGCGCGCACAAATTTCTCACCCACGACTGACCCCATTGAGCCACCCATAAACTTAAAATGAAAGGCAGCAGCCACTATTTCAACCCCAAGAACCTTACCCCGCATCACAATGAGTGCATCTTTTTCACCGGTTTGACGCTGCGCCTGGATTAATCTGTCGCGATACTTTTTGTCGTCTCTAAATTTGAGAATATCCAGTGATTCGATATTGGGCGCAATTTCTACTCGGTCCTCTGCATCCAGAAACTGATCCAGACGGCGTCTGGCTCCAATGCGCATATGGTAATCGCACTTGGTACAGACTTCCTGACTGCGATCGAGTTCGGCCCGGTAGATAATCGCATCGCAGGCATCGCATTTTGCCCACAGGCCCTCTGGCACATTTTTTTTATCATTGATCCCGGAGGTGCGAATTTTTGAGGGTAGTAAGCGCTCGAACCAGTTCATTCAGCACTCCCGTTACTGTTATCCATCATAGATCTCATCTCGCGCAATATTTCGCCAATTTTGATTTTGATTTTCTGGTGATCCTGCTGTGCAAGCTCTACCTGTTTAACCAACGCAGACCCAACTACAACAGCATCGGCAATTTTAGCAATTGCTCGAGCTGTTTGCCCATCTTTTATGCCAAATCCGACTGCGATGGGTAAGTCGGATATGGTTTTAATTTCGGCAATTTTTTTTGCTACAGCGTCAATATCCAGGGTGTTAGCCCCGGTGACACCCTTAAGCGACACATAATAGAGATACCCAGAAGCCTGGTCGCTGATCAATTTTATTCGTTCAGCATCTGTGGTTGGAGACACCAGATAAATTACGTCGATCTGCTTTTCACGCATTAAAGGTAAAAAATCACCCGCCTCTTCAGGCGGCATATCGACTATCAGTACACCGTCGACGCCCGCAGCCGCAGCCAACTCCGAAAAACGCTGGTAACCCAAAATTTCCACCGGATTGAGGTATCCCATCAAAACAATCGGTGTCGCTTTATCCTGCTGGCGAAACTGGGTAACCATCGTAAAAATGTCGGTCAAACTAACATGGTGTTTCAGGGCGCGTTCGTCCGCGGCCTGAATCACAGGCCCGTCGGCCATCGGGTCAGAAAATGGCACACCGAGCTCAATAATATCGGCTCCGGAAACGACCAGTTCATGCATGAGCTCAACGGTAAATTCAGGGACTGGATCACCGGCGGTCACAAACGGTATCAGGGCAGTCTTATTTTGGGCTGCGAGTTGCTTAAAGCAGGGACCGAGTAGACTCATACTTCTAATCCTTCCCGTGCAGCTACCGTATGCATATCCTTGTCTCCGCGCCCCGATAAATTGACCAGGATGATTTTTTCTGGATCCATTCCCTGTGCCAGCTTCTGAGCAAATGCAATCGCATGCGCTGATTCAAGTGCCGGTATAATCCCTTCGATACGAGTTAAATCGTGGAACGCCGCGACTGCTTCAGCATCAGTAATAGTCTTGTAATGCACTCTCCCGGTCTCTTTCAGCCAGGCGTGTTCGGGTCCCACGCCCGGATAATCCAGGCCGGCAGAAATGCAGAAAGGTTCGATTATCTGCCCCGCCTCATCGGACATCAAATAAGTTCGATTACCATGTAAGACACCGGGTGTGCCTGCATTGAGTGGCGCCGCGTGCCGTCCGGTTTCGATGCCATCACCTGCTCCTTCAACACCGTATATGGCTATCTGCCGATCATTAAGAAATTCGTGAAACAGACCAATAGCGTTAGAACCACCGCCGACGCAGGCAACCAGCGCATCGGGTAGCCTACCTGCCTGTTCTAGCATCTGGGTCCTGGCCTCACGGCCTATTATAGTCTGAAAATCGCGCACCATTGCTGGGTAAGGATGTGGACCTGCTACCGTTCCAATAATGTAGTAGGTATTGTCTATATTGGTTACCCAGTCGCGCATTGCCTCGTTGAGCGCATCTTTCAGGGTTCGGGATCCTGAATGAACCGCGACCACTTCGGCACCCAAAAGACGCATTCGGTATACATTCGCTTCCTGCCGCTTGATGTCCTCCGCACCCATATACACGATACATTCGAGACCCATTCGCGCGGCCACAGTGGCAGCGGCAACACCGTGCATTCCAGCACCTGTTTCGGCAATAATACGCGTTTTCCCCATTCGCTTTGCGAGTAGCCCCTGACCAATCGCATTATTTATCTTGTGCGCGCCGGTGTGATTTAAATCCTCTCTTTTTAACCAAATTTGCGCACCACCAATTTTTTCAGACAACCTGCTGGCGTAATATATTGGACTCGGACGGCCGACAAAATGCTTTAAATCCTGCTCTAATTCGTGTAAGAATTCAGTGTCCTGAGCGTATGTTTCGTAGGCTTCGCGCAACTCCTTGAGTGGTCCCATCAAAGTTTCGGCTACGAACAATCCGCCAAAGCGGCCGAAATGACCCTTGTCATCGGGATATAGATAATAGTCGTCTATGCTTTCATGCATTGGCGTCGCCACGTTTCACCTCGCTAAAAAAAAGATTAATCAAGTCTGGATCTTTGACGCCTCTGGATTCTTCTACGCCACTGCTTACATCGACGCCCCACGGACTGACCTGAGTGATCGCTTCTGCCACATTCGTCGGGTTTAGCCCACCGGCCAGAATAAGCGGAAAATTAAAAGTTGAGGGGATCATCGACCAGTCAAATGTATCACCTGATCCGCCTGGCCGTCCAGCAGCATTACTATCCAGTAAAAATCCCTGTGAGTGAGTATACTGCTCGGCGTAGGCTGTAATATTTTCGACACTGCCCATCGGTATCACCTTGATGTAAGGTAAAGACCATTGTGCACAAAATTTTGCTGGTTCGTCACCGTGAAATTGCACACAATCGGGCCTTACCTTTTGCAGTACCTGCTCGATCCAGTCCGCTCTCTCGTCCATAAATAGCGCGGTAACGGTAACGAATGCTGGCATCGCATTACGAATTTGTATCGCGGATTCGATATCGACATAACGGGGACTTTGCGAGTGGAAATTCAGGCCAATGGCATCAACTCCGAGCTCTGCTGCATGCTGCGCATCGGATATCCGCGTGATGCCGCATATCTTTATTCGTGTTCGAAATTTCATCATTTAAAATAGTACCGGTTTTTTCGATTCTATGGGCAACTTAAACCGCTCTGGGTAGAATGCACGCAAAAGGTATAACCCACACGCTGGGGCGGTCGCAGCCGCACGATTTCTATCCCTCGCCTCCAGCAATTCGCCCAGCCAGGCCCTGGGTTGGTCCCCCTTGCCCACGACCACCAGGCTTCCCACAATATTGCGTACCATGTGATAAAGAAACGCGTTGGCTCTGATATCCAGGTAAATCAAATCCTTATTTCGACTCAGGCTGATATAGTCTATGCACCGGCTGGCAGATTCGGCCTGGCAACCGACTGCTCTAAATGCGCTAAAATCGTGTTCGCCGAGTAAATCCTGCGCGGCTTCATGCATTTTTTCATGATCAAGAGGCTGGAATTCCCAACCCGCTTTATCGTGAAACAGTGCACTGGGTACGCTGCTATTAAGAATAATATATCGGTACTGCCTGGCCGTGGCAGTGAATCGCGCATGAAAATCCTTATCGATCGATACCACCCACTTGAGGCGAATATCTTTAGGTAGCTCGCAATTAGCGCCCCGCAACCATGATTTAAGATCGCGATGTACATCAGTTTCAAAATGTGCGACCTGCTCTACCGCATGCACACCCGCATCGGTCCTCCCGGCACATACCAGTTTAATCGCATGATCTGCAACGAAGCTCAGAGCATCTTCGACCAGTGCCTGAATCGACCCGCTATTTTGTTGCCTCTGCCAGCCACAGTAAGCCGTGCCAGAATATTCAATGCCTACTGCAAACTTAACCACTCATATCAGCCAAATAAGATAAAGGGTTAATTATAAATAAGTGGGTAAAAAAAGCCTGCTAAAAAAAACAGGCTCAATATACTTCTACTTACTCGGAGGAGTTCGTCGTTAGGTCTTAAATTTGTTTAAGTAAGGACTGCGCTTCGGATTTTTGTTCCTCATTACCTTCGGCCAGAACTTCATTCAGGCTACCACGGGCGCCCTCAGCATCGCCCATGTCGATAAATGCTCGCGCCAGGTCGAGCTTGGTCGATACTTCGTCAACATCATCGGGCAACATCAAGCCGGAGATATCATCAAGATCGAGGCCCTCGATAATGGTTTCTTCGGGAGAGAGTTCTTCTGGTTCATCAAAATCTCCTGGGGCAAAAGTATTAGTTTTACGGTTTTCATCATCGGTATCAAGGTCGACTTCCATTGCCAGAGAGTCATCAATATCCATTTCTATCTCGTCGTCACCGGTGACGATGTCGTCATCGCCCAGATCCACCTTTAACTCATCGTCATCTCCTGCACTGATAAGAGGCTGCTCGGAAGTATCGTCCAGACCTAAATCGATATCGTCTCCAGCAGCAGCAGGAAAATCGACGGTTCCCACTACAGCTGTGGCTTCGATATCGACTTCTGATTCGTCACCTGACTCAAGTTTATCCGAGTCTTCTTCAGGAAAATCAACTGTACCCAGGACAGCGGTCGATTCGGTTTCCCCTGTACCACTCGGCTCGTCAGCCTCCAGATCACCCAGATCGGTCAGGTCTGAAAAGTCATCTGGAACATCGACCAATCCGGTCACCTCCAGAGGTTCATCGACCTTATCGGGCCCATCACTATCCCCTAAATCCAGTTCTACGGGTAATTCGAAATCCATTCCATCAGCATCGGATTTTTCGTCAGCACTTTCGGCATCGAATGAAAAGTCCAGATCTTCCAATTCTGTTAAAGGCTCATCCTGGGATTCGGATGCTCCGGCAGCCTTATCAGCCTTGATATCATCTCCGTCATTCAGTTCAGTAAGGTCGAGTAGCTCGGTTTTTGCCTCTGATTGGCTACTAGTCTCAGTGGGGGCAGCAGTCTGTATATCTGGAAGATCGTCTGACTCTTCGCCCAAATTAAAATCTGTGATAGAAAAATTGGTATCATCTTCCTCAGCGCCAAGATCAAAATCCGCAGTTTCGGGTTTCGATAAGCCCAGGTCAGCTGGGGTTAAAGTACTGTCCTTGCCACCCGAAAACAGGGCATTATCAGGCGCCAGTTCATAGCCCATCGCCTGTATGCGATCCCAATAGCGTTCTGCTGTTTCGCCCATTGATTTCAGAGTTTCAGCCTGCTTTACAAATTCACCTGTATTTTTGGTCGCAAAATAAGTATCCAGTAATTTTGAACGATAATCGGCGCGTTGGGGATCACTTTCTAATTTTTGATTAAGCAGCTCTTCCGCGTTGTCATACAAACCATAAGCCAGATATACATCGACTTCATCCAGAACATCGTCCTGCTCCGGGGCCGATCCCTCCTCCGCCGAAACCTCTCCAACATCAGCTTTCGATATTACCGATGTCGCCATGAAATCATCTACTTCCTGTACAGCATCTACTTCCTGTACAGCGCTTTGAGTGTTTTCGATCAGGTCTTCTTCATTCGGGATATTGATATTGGTATCGTCTTCAGTTTCAGAAGTCCCCACTAATCCGACTGGCGTGAATTCGTCTTCGAGATCATCCTCATCAGACTCAACGAGGGTATACCCTTCAGCTTTGTCGTCGTCTTCGTCTTCGTCGTCGTCTGAGCTGCGCTTTCTGCGTCGGTAGAGCACCAAAATCAACAGCATCACGACGATACCGCCCAATGTCCCGAGCATTATCGGATCCCGTATCACGCTATCCATTGAGGGAAGAGTGTCGAGTAGATCCATAGGGATCATATCGAGTAGATCCATAGGGATCATATCGAGTATTTCTGCCGGTAATATATCGTCCAGGAATGTGCCTGTCTTTCGCCCTGAATCGGTGACTATCACTGGAGCTGGAGGGCTTGGCTCAGGTTCTTCGATAAGATCAGTTTCAGTTAACGCAGTCGCTACCTCGGCAACTTCACTGGTTTCCACTTCGGCGGTGACTTCGTCTGCAAGCAAATCTTCCAGTAAGTCTTCATCAGAAAGAGCTGCTGCCTCTGTTTCTGCCTCAGCGCTGGCAGCTTGCTCTTCGGCCGTAATACCTGTAATGCCTGTAATTGAGCGAGGCTGTCATCCTCGATTTCTACCATCTTTTGTAATTCTTCGAATTTACTCAATCTGGCTTCGAGGTCAGATATCTTCGATTCTAATTCATTATTTTCGACGCGGGAGGCCTCTAATTCCTCTTCGGCAAATGCGAGTTGTTTCATCAACTCATTCGCATCTTCGCCATCGCTTTGCAATCCAGCAGCATCAGAGTCACCATCACCCGGGGCTAACAGACTTAAATCTCCCTGTACCATCTCACTGCTATCGCGAGCCTCGGCACTGCCTTCATCGTCTGCCATCGCAGCAGAAGTCGTTCCGGTTACGCGTGCGACATAGTCATCCCACAGACCATTTTGCACCAACACCTGAGCATGTGCCTCCTGTTTGCTCAATAAATCCAGCTCATTCGCCTCGGGGGCTCGCAGCACCGCACCAATCTTCAGGAAATTGATATTGTCGTCGCCAAATGCTTCTGGGTTGCCACGCTGTATCGCCAACATAACCTGGGCCATGCTGTGCGCCGAACCCTTATAACGCGCGGCCAGCGACCAAAGCGTGTTACCTTTAATAATGTGTATTTCACCGTCAAATATGGTCTCCGCGTCATCGGCGACGTACCCATCTTCGCTCGGCTGCGCACTGGCTTCGTCGGGCTGGCTGGTTTCGGAAATGTTGTCTTGATCTATTGTCGCTATCGACTCAGAAGTCGCAATTGGTTCCGCCATTGCTGTAGCGCCAGTTGCTACGGGCCCTGGTGACGCCAATAATTCTGCGGCGGTTTGTAGATCAACGGTTGTTACACTGTCTGTGTCGGCGGCTTCGGCGGAAACCGACATTTCTGTTATAGGCTCAGCTGGTACCGCTGGCGGCGGCGCACTATCTGCGTAAAATGGGGGATCGAGAAATACAGTAAATTCTTTTATCAACCGGCCCTTGGACCAGTCAGCCTCCACCAGAAAATTAATAAATGGTTCCTTTATCGCTGACTTCGTAGTAATCAGAATGACAGCTTCGTCACCTTCTTCATTTTTTTGCACCAAAAATCTTAATTCGGACAAATAATTGGGACGTGAAAGTCCGGCGCGGGTGAATGCATCTCGAGATGCGAGGCCGACGAGCAAGTCGTCTATTTCACCGCTGCGAGTGGAAATAACTACGATTTCGGCTTTTAATGGCTGGTTCAGGAATGAATTAATTTCAATATCGCCCAGACCCAGGGCAAAAACATTCAACGGCAGCGCGATACTTGCGAGGCAGAATGTTATAATAAATCCCAGATTACGCACGTTTAATCTCCCAATCTTCCCAGCATATTTTTATACAAAGTGCCTAGATTCCATGCACCTATCTCACCAAATAGAGAATTTACTTTAAAGAAAGCACTTTCACAAGTGCTTGTAACTATAGAATATAAATAAGATTTTAGCAAAATATCTTTCCAATCGCGCAATTAATTACCCCTTTACACCCAATCAAACCAGAAATCAACCGCAGCAGGCTCATGCAAGCACGATCAATCATACATCTAGTCCGGTTTATAACATAGCTAACTAATTGATTACAATAGGTAATACTAATTAAAAACGCGAATTTTGGTTGCCTGAGAAATACATTTTACGATGCCTGGCAGGCTTTTAGATAGCAACCTAAAATTTTCTCAGCCCCAGTCCGGATGCTATACACGCTGATCTGCTCATATCGACTAGTTTACCACTGAAACTTTCGGGTATTTTTGTCAAAATTTAACCAAAAATAGTAATTATTGCCTTAATAAGATATTGAGCATGCGGCGCAACGGTTCGGCGGCACCCCAGAGCAACTGATCGCCCACAGTGAATGCAGAAAGATATTCATTCCCCATATCCATCTTGCGTAATCGACCCACGGGAATATCCAGCGACCCGGTAACTGCTGCCGGGGACAATTGCTCCATCGATATTTGACGGTCATTTGGCACAACCCTGACCCAGTCGTTCGACTCGTCTATTATCTGGTGAATCTCATCGAGCGGCACGTCCTTTTTTAGTTTTACAGTCAATGCCTGCGAATGCGAACGCATCGCACTGACGCGTACACAAATTCCATCGATAGGAATGTGTTTATCGGTACGACCCAGTATTTTATTCGCCTCTGCACCGCCCTTCCATTCTTCTCTGCTTTGGCCATTTTCCAGTTGCTCGTCGATCCAGGGTATCAAGCTGCCCGCCAAAGGTACGCCAAACAATGCGCAGGGATATTCCGCCGAACGCAATTGCTGTGTCACCAGTCGGTCGATTTCAAGAATGGCCGAAGCTGGATCCTCGAGTAAATCGCTAACACTGGCATGAATGCTACCCATTTGCGCTATCAGCTCGCGCATGTGTCTGGCACCACCCCCCGAGGCGGCCTGGTAAGTCATCACACTGATCCAGTCGACCAGGTCATGTTCAAATAATCCAGCCATGGCGAGCATCATCAAACTCACTGTACAATTACCGCCGATGAAATCTTTTTTGCCGGCTAAGAGCGCATCGTCTATAACCGAACGATTGACCGGGTCAAGGATAATTACCGTATGCTGATGCATTCGCAAAGTTGAGGCTGCGTCAATCCAGAACCCATCCCAGCCACTTGCGCGCAAATCGGAGTATACCTGCCTGGTATAGTCGCCTCCCTGGCAGGTGACGATTGCATCCATCGATTTAAGGCTTTCTATATCAGACGCATCCTTAAGCAACGGAATTTCCTTGCCAATATCAGGGCCATGCTGCCCTACTTGCGAGGTCGTGAAAAATACCGCTTCGTCAATATTGGTAAAATCACCCTCATCCATCATGCGTTGCATCAGCACTGACCCGACCATGCCACGCCAGCCGACAAACCCTACTCGTTTCATTGTTTACTCTAACATTTAATCTTAATTTGGAATCAGGAATCGTTCAGTGCACGAAGTGCCGCCACTACGGCATCTCCCATATCACTGGTACTGACGCTATTAGTCCCGTCAGCGATATCAGCCGTTCGAAATCCCTGATTTAATACATTCCCAACTGCGACATCTACAAAATTGGCAAGCTCGGTTTGCTCCAGGCTGTATCGCAACATCATGGCCACGGATAAAATAGTAGCCAGTGGATTAGCGATACTCTTGCCTGCAATATCGGGTGCAGATCCGTGGATCGGTTCATACAGTCCTTTGCCATTCTTATCGAGTGAGGCCGAAGGTAACATACCGATAGAACCGGTCAGCATAGCCGCAGTATCCGACAGTATGTCACCAAACATATTACCGGTTACGATCACGTCAAATTGCTTTGGTGCGCGTACCAGTTGCATCGAAGCATTATCGACATACAGATGCGATAACTCCACTTCCGGATATTCTCGAGCCACATCCTTGACCACTTCGCGCCACAATTCGGAAACCTCTAACACATTCGCCTTGTCAACCGAACAGAGCTTCCTGTTACGCAACATCGCGATATCGAATGCGGAGCGGGCAATCCGATCAATTTCGTGTTCTGCATAGACCAGCGTATTGAATCCCTCGCGTTCACCGCTTTCAAGAGTGCGGATACCACGCGGCTCCCCAAAATAAATACCCCCCGTCAATTCGCGCACAATCATAATATCGAGCCCAGAAACAAGCTCGGGTTTCAAGCTCGAGGCATTCACCAGTTGCGGGTACAGCATCGCGGGGCGTAGGTTAGAAAAAAGTTCCAGCGATGCACGCAATTGCAACAAGCCCCACTCAGGCCGTGTTTCGCGATCGAGCGACTCGTATTGTGGAGCGCCGACCGAGCCCATCAATATCGCGTCTGCTTGTTTGCACAGTGCAAGAGTCGAATCAGGAAGCGGCCGCCCTGACTCGTCATAGGCAGCTCCACCGATAGCAGCGGTTTCCAGTTCAGCGTCCAGACCGAAATCCTGATTCAGACAATCCAGCAATTTGATGGCTTCGGCAACTATTTCTGTGCCGATACCATCGCCGGGTAATATAGCAATCTTTTTACTCATCGATCAGGCCTATTGCAGCCACGGATACTGGGCAAAATATTTTTGTTCAAAAGCCTTGATTTGATCCGCATGCTGCATGGTCAGACCGATGTCATCGAAACCATTCAACAGGCAGTACTTACGAAACTCGTCGATCTCGAACGGCATTTGAATCCCAGCCCTATTAGTCACAAGCTGATTTTCCAAATCAACTCGCAACTGGTAGTCCTGTTGTCGCTCAAAATCTTCGAACAGCTGATCGATAAGGTTCGCAGCAAGTACCACCGGCAACAGGCCATTCTTAAAACTGTTATTATAAAAAATATCCGCAAAACTCGGCGCGATCACGACCTTAAAACCAAAATCCATCAAGGCCCACACCGCATGCTCACGCGACGAACCACAGGCAAAATTTTCTCGCGCAAGTAGAATCTGAGCATGCTTAAATCGCGATTTATTAAGTAGAAAATCGGGATTCACACGTCGCTCAGAATTGCTCTTTCCCGGCTCACCCGGATCGAGGTAACGCCAGTCGTCAAACAAATTAACCCCAAACCCGGAACGTTTGATCGACTTCAGGTACTGTTTCGGAATAATCGCGTCGGTGTCGATATTAGGCCGATCGATCGCGACAACAATGCCGCTGAATTTTTGAAATTTATCCATACTGAAGTGCTACTCCTTAGACTTTTTTTCCAGCGATTTACCGATATTTTGCAAATCCTTACCTATACCCTGGATAGTTTCGCAGCCAGACAGCCCGATAAACATCATCAATGAAAATAAAATTAAAACAAGTCTCATCATTTACCTCACCAGTTTACGCACATCAACGAAATGGCCAGTGACAGCCGCTGCGGCCGCCATCGCCGGAGATACCAGATGGGTGCGCCCACCCTGCCCCTGCCTACCTTCAAAATTTCGGTTCGAAGTCGATGCACAACGCTCGCCAGGTTCCAGGCGATCGTCGTTCATCGCAAGGCACATGGAGCAGCCCGGCTCGCGCCATTCGAATCCTGCATCGATAAATATCTGGTCCAGGCCTTCGGATTCGGCCTGTCGCTTCACCAGCCTGGATCCCGGAACCACCATCGCGAGCTTTATATTATCAGCCACCTTGCGACCTTTGGCGATCTGAGCTGCGGCGCGTAAGTCTTCTATACGGGAATTGGTACAGGAGCCGATAAATATTTTATCCAGCATCACCTCATTAATCGGCACATTGGCCTCTAGCCCCATATAGGCGAGCGCATTTCGCATACCGCCCGATTTAATTTCGTCACTCTCTGCTGCCGGATCCGGAATATTATCGTTGACTGACACCACCATTTCGGGTGAGGTGCCCCAGGTGATTTGCGGCTCGATCAATGCACCATCGATATGAACCTCACGGTCAAACACAGCATTCTTGTCGGTATGCAGGGTTTGCCAGTAACTGACAGCCAATTTCCAGTTTTCGCCTGTCGGCGCAAAAGGTCGGCCCTCGATATAGTCGATGGTGGTCTGATCGCAGGCAACCAGCCCGGCGCGTGCACCCGCTTCGATGGTCATATTGCACAGGGTCATGCGGCCTTCCATCGACAAATTGGTGATCGCTTCTCCAGCAAACTCGATGGTGTGGCCAGTACCTCCGGCGGTACCAATTTCGGCGATAATTCTGAGTACGATGTCCTTTGCAGTAATGCTCACAGCCACCGGGCCATCGATAGTGATTCGCATGTTCTTCGATTTATTTTGAATCAGGCACTGGGTGGCCATCACGTGCTCAACTTCGGAAGTACCAATGCCAAACGCTAGTGCACCAAATGCGCCGTGCGTGGAGGTGTGTGAATCACCGCAAACTACCGTCATACCTGGCAACGTAGCCCCCTGCTCGGGTCCAATTATGTGAACGATACCCTGGCGTTCGTCACCCATCTTGAATACGACCAGCCCATACTTGTCGCAGTTCTGATCCAGCGTTTCCACCTGCAAACGCGACACCGCATCGGTAATACCATTTTCTAAATTGATGGTCGGTATATTGTGATCGGCCACCGCGAGAATCGACTCCTTACGCCACAACGCCCGACCCGCTAGTTCCAATCCTTCGAAGGCCTGGGGAGAAGTCACTTCGTGCACCAGATGACGGTCGATATATAGCAAAGTCAAACCATTTTCGTCGCTTCGCACTTCGTGCGCGGCCCAAATTTTATCGTATAAGGTTTGTGCACTCATAATTATCGCCTTCATTAAACTTGCAAAAATACTACGCTGCTTTGTAAAATAACTCTAATTCATATTTTTCATGATATTAATTACTTTTAGGAATACTTATGCACATAGCACAAATCTCGGCTTTCCTCGCTATCGCCGAACTGCGGTCATTTTCACTCGCGGCAGACAGGCTACACCTTACCCAACCTGCGGTGAGCAAGCGCATCCGGCAACTGGAAGAGCAGGTGAAAACGTCGCTATTCGACCGCATCGGAAAGAAGAGCATACTGACACCCAGTGGTCGGGCTTTCCTACCCCACGCCGAGCGCATATTGCACGAACTGGAAGTCTATAAGTCGGGGCTCTCGCGTTTACAGGACAAACCCTCAGGAACACTGAGCCTCGCGACCAGTCATCATGTAGGATTGCATCGACTACCGCAGGTGTTACGCGATTTTAAAAAAGAGTACCCTGAAGTTGACCTCGATTTACATTTCATGGATTCAGAAGACGCCTGCATTGCAATTGCGAATAACGAACTCGAACTGGCGATTGTCACGCTGCCAGAGAATCCTGAGGATAAATTGAAACTCGAACCTGTCTGGGTAGATGACCTGCTCATTGTGCTCGCCCCCGATCACCCGCTCGCAGCATTGGCAAGCATCGACAGCTCCCAGCTACTCGAACATCCGGCCATCCTGCCCTCCTCGGGTACCTTCACGCGTAAAATAATCGATCACTATATTGCCCCCAGCAGGGACAGGATGAAAATAATTCTCGAAACCAATTATCTCGAAACCATTAAGGTCATGGTATCGGCTAACCTGGGCTGGAGTATGCTGCCGGCCAGTATGCTGGATCACTCGGTGGTTGGCAGGCAATTGAGTGGTCTCGATATAAAACGAACTCTCGGAATTGTGACGCGCAAAAATCGAACCCTGTCGCTCAGTTCCACCGCGATGATTTCCATGTTACAGCGGGTTAAATCAGCTACGACATAAGTAAACCAGCCACTTTGCGAAAAAATTACGTTGTTAGCAAGCTACCCGGGACTGTATTGCGACTGAATTATTGTTATAGTTCGACGTCACACGAATCATGGAGATCATCATGCGCCACACTCTTAGTTTCATACTATTTATTATCACTTTGTCTATCGGTAGCAGTGCGCTAGCCGGTAGTGTCAAACGCGCGTTGTTTACGATAGGTATCGAAGACCGCGAACCCGTATTCAGCGTGGACGCCATCAGTGCCGACTTCTATAACTCGATTTCATTCTTCACCGAGTTATCGAATCTCGAAGGTAAGACAATTACGCATCAATGGATGTTTGACGGCAAGGTCATGTTTGAAAAATCATTCGAAGTCAACGGTGCTCGCTGGCGTGTCTGGACTAGCAAAACACTGATTCCGAGCTGGGCTGGTACCTGGACCGTAAATGTTCTCGACGACGACCGCTCGGTACTGGAAAGCAAATCCTTCGAATATCAATAATTAAAATCACCCGGTTACCAAACAAAAACCCCGCCTTAGCAGCGGGGTTTTTGTTTGTTAGTCAATATTGGCGATGTTCTCACAAAGACGCGAAGCGCTTTAAGATGATTTAAGGGAACCTCTGAACAATTCGTCCTGAAATGCCAGAGGGCATAAAATGAAAAATGTGACTTTCATTTTACTTGCAAAATTAATACCTTGCAGGTATCGATTTTGGTGGCACATGACCCATATGGAAGTGGGAAATGCAGGTTTTGCAGGAGCAAAAACCTGCCCATGTGCCACGAAAACTCTGAAATAATCAGAGTTTCCTAAGGTAAATTAACTTTCCTCGCGATGGGTATAAACTGCAAACCGGGTGAATCGTTTTTCATTGTTAATTTCACCCAGTCTTTTGCCTTATCTTTGTGGGCTTAACGCCTTTGCGATAGTCATTTTTTACCAGCGCGCTCCATTGTTTCTGAAAAGTCTCCCATTGATTTAGCTATAATAAACGGCTGAAAGCGCGAATTTTTTATAATCCGACTGAACCAAAACTGTATCTAGATGAGAACCGCACAGGTCATTCACATGGTCTCCTGCCACGCCGAAGGTGAAGTGGGCAATGTAATTGTCGGTGGTATCGCGCCACCCCCTGGGGAAACCCTGTGGGAACAGGCACGCTGGATCGCGAAGGATCAAAAACTGCGTCATTTCGTACTAAACGAACCGCGCGGCGGTGTATTCAAACATATCAATCTACTGGTACCTGCTAAAAACGCGCAGGCCAGTTTTGGCTTTATCATCATGGAACCGGAACATACGCCACCGATGTCGGGCTCGAATGCGATTTGCGTCGCCACGGTATTGCTCGATACCGGCTTGATCGAAATGCAGGAACCAGTCACCGAATTTAACCTGGAGGCCCCAGGCGGCCTGGTCAGCGTGAAGGCATTTTGCGAACGCGGCAAGGCGCAAAGCATAGAAATCATAAACGTGGCATCGTTTGCCGATCAGCTCGACGTCACGCTCGAAGTTGCAGGCGTTGACACGCTGACCGTCGATACAGCCTATGGTGGCGATAGCTTTGTCATAGTCGATGCGTCGGCACTGGGATTTCAAATCAAACCTGACGAAGCGCAGGATATCGCTGAAATTGGAACCAGGATTACCCTGGCCGCCAATGAACAACTCGGATTCAACCATCCAGCCAATACTGACTGGAATCATATTTCGTTTTGCGAAATTGCCTTGCCACTGGGCGACGAACAAGGAATCCCGGTCAGTCGAAACGCGGTAGTTATCGACCCCGGCAAGCTCGATCGATCCCCCTGTGGTACCGGTTGTTCTGCGAGGATGGCAGCCCTGCACGCGAAAGGGAAAATGAAAGTGGGTGATCGCATGGTGGGCAGATCGATTATCGATTCACGCTTCGACTGCGCTATCGTCAGTGAAACCAAACTCGAAGGTAAACCAGCAATCATTCCTTCGATCCGGGGTCGCGCCTGGATTACCGGCACACATCAAATCATGCTCGATCCTGACGATCCCTGGCCACAGGGCTATCGGCTGAGCGATACCTGGCCAATCAGGAAGAAACCTGGCTAATAATCTCTTCAGCACGGAGCTTGCCAATTTGATCGGAATTCATTCCTAGGACCTCCGACAATACCTGGTCGGTGTGTTGCCCCAACATCGGTGGAGCCCGATGGTATTCTACCGGTGTTTCGGAAAACTGAATCGGATTACCCACGCTCGGCACCTTGCCCGCAACCGGATGATCGAGTTCCCGTTGCATGCCACGATGCCGAACCTGTGGATCGGCAAATACCTGGTCGATATTATTAATCGGACCGCAGGGAATGCCCTTATGGTTCAATTGATCGAGCCACCAGTCTGTCGTCTGGCTACGCATCACTTCGGCTAGCTGCGGAATCAATAGGTCACGGTTCTGGACGCGGTCCCTGTTTTTTTGAAACCGCGGATCTGAAGCCAGATCGGGTTTTGCTGCAAGATCGCAAAAACGCTCGAACTGGGTATCGTTTCCAATCGCAAGAATAATAAAACCATCGATGGTTTCAAAAGCCTGGTAAGGCACAATGCTTGGGTGTGCGTTACCCAGACGTTGGGGATTGTTACCGGTAGCAAGATAACTCATCGCCTGATTTGCCAACGTGGCCACCTGCACATCGAGCAGGGCCAGGTCGATATACTGGCCTCGCCCGCTTTGTTGCCGATGAATCAGCGCCGCCTGGATCGCATTCGCAGCGTACAGGCCGGTTAAAATATCGGCCAACGCGACACCCACTTTCATCGGTTGCCCTTCCGCCTCACCGGTAATACTCATCAGCCCGCCCATAGCCTGAATCATGAAATCGTACCCTGCGCGTTCGGCGTAAGGCCCGGTCTGGCCGAATCCGGTAATCGAGCAGTACACCAGTTTCGGATTGACCAATTTCAGAGTTTCATAATCGAGTGCGTATTTTTTTAATCCGCCCACCTTGAAGTTTTCGATTAACACGTCGCTTTCGAGCGCGAGATTACGGATCAACTCCTGCCCACCAGGTTTCGCCATATCGATGCAAACCGAAAATTTCCCTCTATTAGCCCCGTGGAAATAAGCCGATTCGCTGCCTGGCGCACCTTCCCGGTCGGGCATATAAGGCGGACCCCAACTACGCGTGTCGTCACCCTGCCCCGGACGTTCGATCTTAATCACCTCGGCGCCCAAATCTGCCAGCAACTGGCTGGCCCAGGGCCCGGCCAGGATTCGGCTTAGATCGAGGACACGGTACCCCGCTAACGCTCCCGCCATATTCCTCCTAACCCCTGAGGCATCACTCGATCAGAAAATAGTGATTTTTTCTGACAGGCTTTTGCTCCTCGGCAATTGCTCCTGCATCGCATAAGAGCGCCTACTGTTGGTGCTCTAATAAGTTACATCCATGTAACGATGCAAAGCCTGCATACATGCCATCCATGGCAATAACAGCAAGGCGGTTACGCGCGGAAAGCCTGAATGTATAAACAATACATGATGGCTGACCGGGCTGGCGCACCAGCACGAAACCAACGCGGTTATTGTGAAAAAAGCGCATTTTAGTTGAATGCCTGGATGCCGGTTTGCGCCCGTCCCAGGATCAACGCATGCACATCGTGTGTCCCTTCGTAAGTATTCACCGCTTCGAGGTTCATCAGGTGGCGGATCACATGAAATTCATCTGAAACACCATTTCCCCCGTGCATATCCCGTGCTACACGTGCGATATCGAGCGCCTTACCACAATTATTGCGTTTCATCAGCGATATCAATTCAGCCGGGCAATTATCCGCGTCCATCAAACGTCCCATTTGCAGGCAGGACTGGAGTCCCAGCGTAATTTCGGTCTGCATATCCGCGAGTTTTTTCTGGATCAACTGGTTCGCGGCCAGTGGACGGCCGAATTGTATCCGATCCAACGTGTACTGCCGCGCACTATGCCAGCAAAATTCTGCCGCACCCATCGTACCCCAGGCAATACCAAACCGAGCTTTATTCAGGCAACCGAAAGGCCCTTTTAATCCACTTGCGTTCGGTAACAGATTATCTTCAGGTACGAAGACGTTTTGCATCACGATCTCGCCCGTCGTCGACGCTCGCAATGAAAATTTTCCATCGATTTTTGGCGTCGTCAGCCCATCCATATCTCGCTCCAGGATAAAGCCACGGATCACGCCATCGAGTTTGGCCCAGACAATCATCACATCGGCGATCGGTGAATTGGTAATCCACATCTTCGTACCTTTAAGCGTATAGCCACCATCGGCAGCGGTCGCAGCAGTCTTCATGCTACCCGGGTCGGATCCCGCATCGGGTTCGGTCAAACCGAAACATCCAACCAGTTCTCCGGTCGCGAGTCGGGGTAAAAACTTTTCCCGTTGCGCCTCGCTGCCGTAGGCGTAAATGGGATACATCACCAACGACGACTGAACGCTCATCACCGAACGATACCCGCTGTCGACTCGTTCCACTTCGCGTGCTACCAGCCCATAGGAAACATAGTTCACCCCGGCACAGCCATACTTTTCCGGTAACGTCGAGCCGAGCAATCCAAGTTCGCCCAGCTCATTCATGATTTCACGGTCGAAGATTTCTTCGCGGTTGGCAAGCAATACGCGTGGCATTAATTTATCCTGGCAATAGTCGTGTGCCGCGTCTCGAATGAGCCGCTCTTCATCGCTTAATTGCTGGTCGAAGAACATCGGGTCTTTCCAGTCGAACACGGTCCCGGTAGACGATAAAGGTTTTGAATCGCTCATTCGAAATTCCTACTTTGTAGAGTTCAATGAATTTTTGTGATCACATATTTTATTCATAATCATCGTCAATTGACAAGCGAGATAGCCATTAATTACTCACAATTCTTTCCGGTAAGTTATCTGGCGTTTAACCCACTTCCAGCAATAGCTGCTATCGGCTGTCAATTAGCTGTAGCGCGAGCGTTCCATACTCGTAATAGGCCGCTCGTGATTTTCGCCAGGATTCACGTTGCAGGCTCTCGATTTGAAATGGAAACTCGTCACGATTACCACTCACCAGCGTATCGGCGAGGTGTTTACCAATCACCGTGCCGGGGCCGATGCCTCGACCATTGTATCCGGCTGGTGCAAGCACCCCCGGGGCGAGCACCTGAATTCGCAGCAATTTGGTCGAAGTCACACCAACCTGACCGGTCCAGTGATAAGCCCAGGGGATGCCCCTGGTCTGTGGATATAGTTTATTGCGCAAGCGCGTCATCCAGCTCTGGCGGATGGACCTGTAAAAACCGCTTAGACTTCCTGCACTACTCATGATCAGGCGTCCCTCATTATCGACACGCGAGGAAGTCATCAGGGTTCGAGTGTCCCACAGCCCATGGCGTTGTGGAATAATGCTATCTGCGACCGCGGGGGGTAGAGCGGCGGTGGCGCACTGGAATATGTACACCGGTAAAGTTGATTCACGCACGCCCTGGCTATGATCGTCTGCGTAGGCGTTGGTCGCAATCACCACCTGCTCGGCTTTAACCTGGCCGCTTGAAGTTTCAGCTATCCAGTGATTATCCTGCCGGGTGAGTTTATCAAGCGGTGAATCCTGGTATAACTTTGCTCCATTCGTCGACGCTGCCTGGGACAGTCCAAAAGCGTATTTCAACGGATGAATGGTGCCGGCGGTTGGATCCAGAATTCCCCCGTGCCGATATTTCGGCGAGCCAGATAATGCCTGAGCCGTATCGCCGTCGATGATCCTGGCCTGGGCACCAATCTTTTGCATTTGTTCGCAACGGTGTTCGAGGTAACGCATCGCCGACGCCTTGTGTGCGATATTAATCGTACCGCACTGGCTCGCATCGCAATCGATGCGGTACTGTTCTATCAGATCAAAAACCAGCCTGGGTGAATCCTGCATGGCCTGATTGAATCGACGGCCCTGCTCTTGTCCTAATTGCTGCTCGACATACTCGGGGGATTTCCAGACACCCGCGTTGACCAGGCCAGCATTACGACCCGACCCGCCAAAACCGAAACCTTTAGCTTCGAGCAATACCACCGATGCGCCTTTCTCAGCCAGATGTAAAGCACTCGATAAACCAGTATATCCACCCCCGACAACCAGCACATCAGCCTGTAAAGACTCCTCCAGAGTTTTAGTCACCGGGATACTAGCCGCGGTATGATTCCACAGCGAATTTTCGCCGACATTCTGCGGGATGTATTGTGTCATTTGCGATTCTTGTATTTAATCCAGGTAGAATTGTGCGTGATACCATTTTTCATTGCCAGTTTTAATGAGTTTATATCCGGCCCACTAGCACCGACACTAAGATGCCAGAATAACCTGAGGAACCTTTTGATGCTTACCGTATTCAGTGAAAAACATGCCTTGCGCAACGCTAAAACCGAGCTCTACGGCGGCGAACTAGTGCCACCTTTCGAATGTCCGGTACGCGCCGAATATGTACTTGCGCACTTGAAGAAAGTCGAACTTGGCAAAGTGATAGTGGCCGACGAGTTCGGACTCGACCCAATTACGCGCATACACGATCCGGCATTTCTAGACTTTCTCGAACAATGCTGGCGCGACTGGCAAGCCGAAGGATACCGGGGCGAGGCGATTCCGACAGTCTGGCCAGCACGGGGGATGCAGCAGCGTATTCCAAACCATATCGGAGGCAGACTAGGGTACTATGCGATGGCTGGAGAAACTGCGATATCAAACGGTACCTGGGAAGCAGCGCGGGCGAGTGTCAACGTCGCCCTTACTGCGCAGGCGGTGATCAAAAATGGTGCCAGCGAGGCTTTTGCATTGTGCCGCCCACCAGGCCACCATGCTGCCGGAGATATGTTTGGCGGCTATTGTTTCATCAATAACGCCGCCGTGTCCGCACAGGCCTTTATCGACCAGGGTGCTAGTCGGGTCGCTATTCTCGATGTTGATTTTCACCATGGCAACGGCACCCAGGCTATTTTTTATAATCGTTCGGATGTGATGTTTCTGTCCCTGCATGGCGACCCAAAAGACGCATTTCCTCATTTTCTCGGATACGAGGATGAAACCGGCTCAGGTGCGGGTGAAGGATTCAATTTTAATTACCCGATGAGTCCAGGCACCAATTATAAAACCTGGGAATCAGCGCTCGATGATGCCTGTAAAAAGATAGCGAATTACAGCCCCGATGCATTGGTAATATCGCTCGGAGTAGACACCTTCGAACACGATCCAATCTCTTTTTTCAAGCTCACCAGCGATGATTTCAAGCGCTACGGTGCGACCATTGGTGCACTCAAGCTACCCACCCTGTTTATTATGGAAGGCGGTTACGCGGTCGATGAGATAGGGCTCAACACGGTCAATGTATTGCAGGGGTACGAGGGACTTTAGTTCGGTCTTTCATCTTTTTAGATGGAGATTGATATGACTCGATATTAGTCGTATCGTTACTTTCGGGCTTGCAGTCAAAAATACTAAATCCTATAAACTGGTTAATTATTTCATCGTTATCCTGAACTGGGGCGCCCGACCTTAATTATTACGCTAAGATAATAAAACCCAGGGGGAAACAATTCTGGCA
>JADFJT010000028.1 GCA_022566015.1 Pseudomonadota bacterium
GTTACCCGAAAGTTAAATCGGGCCAGTTCGGAGCTGATATGCAGGTAAAGTTGGTTAATGATGGGCCGGTAAGCTTTATTCTAGATTGATTTTCAAAGCAATATCTCCGTTCAGGCGTCTGGCTCAAGTAAAACTTGGTGTAAATCATATAAAAGGTCGAATTCCAACCTGATGTCGACTATCATCTGAGTCCTCTTCGTCCTACCAAAAAAAGCTGTTCATGTCTGATCGTATTGCCTCAGTTACCCGAGATACGCTGGAGACGCAAATTACGGTTGCCGTCAATCTAGACGGAACTGGCAAAGTCAGTTTCGATACCGGAATCTCTTTTCTTGAGCACATGCTCCACCAGGTAGCTCGTCATGGAATGATCGACCTGGATATTAAAGCCAATGGCGACTTGCATATAGATGACCATCATACGGTTGAAGATATCGGTATTACTTTGGGTCAGGCGTTTGCCCAGGCGCTGGGTGATAAAAAAGGTATCCTGCGCTACGGCCATGCTTATGTACCGCTGGACGAAGCATTATCACGTGTAGTGATCGATTTTTCGGGTCGTCCCGGAATCGAGTACCGAGTCGCATATCCGCGCGCTCGAATTGGCCAATTCGATGTTGACCTGTTTCATGAATTTTTCCAGGGGTTCGCGAACCATGCAGTGGCGACGCTGCATATCGACAACCTGTTTGGCAAGAACTCCCATCATATAGCCGAAACTATATTCAAAGCCTTTGGACGAGCACTACGGATGGCCGTATCCAGAGATGAAAGAATGCAGGATGTAATCCCTTCAACCAAGGGTTCGCTGTAACTGATGCAAATAACTGCCGTAATCGACTATGGAATGGGCAATCTCAGGTCGGTTGTCAATGCGCTGGAGCATGTGGCCGGTAAAAATCACCAGGTGATATTAACCTCAGACCCGGATCAGGTTATGCGCGCACAGCGGGTAGTATTTCCGGGGCAGGGGGCAGCCGGTGACTGCATGCGCGCGATAGATCACTACGAGTTGCGCGAAACAATTTGCGAGGTGGCAGCCAACAAACCGTTTCTTGGCATTTGTATGGGTATGCAGATTTTGCTTGAACATAGTGAAGAAAATCAGGGTACCGATTGTCTGGGCATTTATCCAGGGCGAGTACGATATTTCGGTGATGATCATCATGGCGACAATGGAGAAAAGCTCAAGGTGCCGCACATGGGCTGGAATCAGTTACACCAGACTGGCAGGCATCCGCTTTGGGAGGCGATTGACGATGATAGTAGATTCTATTTTGTGCATAGTTACTACTTCGAAACAGACGACAGGAGTCTGGTCATCGGTGAATGCGATTACGGGTTTTCATTTACCTGTGCGATAGCTCACGACAATGTGTTTGCGCTCCAGTGTCACCCCGAAAAAAGCGCCGATGCTGGACTTCAACTACTGTCCAACTTTATCCACTGGGATGGCCAGGCATGATTCTGATTCCTGCTATTGATTTGAAGCAGGGTCATTGTGTGCGACTACGCCAGGGGCGTATGGAAGATAGTACTGTGTTTTCGGATGACCCGGTTTCGATGGCGGGAAAATGGGTGTCTCAGGGTTGTAAACGGCTGCATCTGGTTGACCTCGACGGTGCCTTCGAAGGTGAGCCGGTCAATGCCGATGTGATCGAAGAAATCACAGCTGCTTACCCAGGGTTGCCGATTCAAATTGGTGGTGGTATTCGCACCGTCGATACGGTCGAAGCTTACCTTGAGGCCGGCGTTAGCTACGTCATTATTGGGACACAGGCGGTCAAAAAACCCGAGTTTGTGACCGAACTTTGCGCCGAGTTTCCCGGCAATGTGATCATTAGCATAGACGCGAGAGACGGGCTGGTGGCGGTGCAGGGCTGGGCGGAAGATTCTGATCAGACGGTAGATACCCTGGCGCGGCGTTACGAAGATCAGGGTGTCGCAGCCATCATATACACCGATATTGGCCGCGATGGCATGATGCAGGGAGTCAATGTTGAAGCGACAAAATCGCTCGCCGAAGCGGTGAGTATTCCGGTAATTGCTTCCGGTGGTGTGACAGATATGGAAGACATAAAGAAGCTTAACGAAGTAAAAGAATCTGGTATTGAGGGAGTCATTATTGGCCGCGCATTATACGAAAGGACTTTAAGCCTGGTGGAAGCACAGCAATACCTCGACCAGAACTGAGGATACTTCGAAAAATGCGTTATGTCCTGAGCATCCTGTAAGAATTACACACCCACCATGCCGCTTGCAAAACGTATTATACCCTGCCTCGATGTCGATAACGGCCGTGTTGTCAAAGGCGTTAAGTTTGTCGAAATTCGCGATGCCGGCGACCCGGTTGAAAATGCCAGACGCTATAATCTCGAAGGTGCCGACGAACTGACATTTCTCGACATTACGGCGAGTTCGGATGGTCGGGAAACTATGGTACACGTGGTCGAGGCGGTCGCCAGAGAAGTGTTTATCCCGTTAACCGTCGGTGGTGGAATAAGGGAAGTTGCCGATATTCGCCGTCTGTTGAATGCCGGAGCTGATAAGGTGAGTATCAATACTGCCGCAGTATTTAACCCGGAATTCGTGCAACAGGCGTCGAGTAAGTTTGGTTCGCAGTGTATCGTGGTCGCGGTAGATGCGAAAAGGACTAGTCACGATGGCAGTCCTGGGCGATGGGAAATATTCACCCATGGAGGCCGAAAATCGACTGGTATCGATGCTATAGAATGGGCGTGTAAAATGGACCGATATGGCGCAGGAGAAATTCTTTTGACCAGCATGGACCGAGATGGAACCAAAATCGGCTTTGACAATGAGCTCACTCGTCGGGTTTCTGAAGCAGTCAGGGTGCCGGTGATTGCCTCGGGTGGTGTCGGTACACTGCAGCATCTGGCCGATGGAGTGCTAAAGGGTAAGGCCGATGCAGTGCTGGCCGCGAGTATATTTCACTTTGGTGAATTTAGTATTAGTGAAGCCAAAAAATACATGGCGTCCTGCAATATTGAGGTGCGACTTTAATGGCTAATTGGCTCGATCAGGTAAAATGGAACAGTGAGGGGCTACTGCCAGTCATTGCCCAGGAGGCCGATTCTGGTGAAGTATTAATGATGGCCTGGATGAACCGGGAGGCACTGGAATTAACCAGGGAAAAAGGTAGGGCGGTTTACTGGTCACGCTCACGTCAACAGTTATGGTACAAGGGTGAAACGTCCGGACATGTTCAGGAGTTGGAAGAAATTCGTATCGATTGTGATGCTGACGTGGTGTTATTACAGGTCAGGCAAGTGGGTGGTATCGCCTGCCATACGGGTAGACGACGTTGTTTTTTCCGCGTACTGAAAAACGGTGAGTGGCAAATCGACGAACAGGTGATCAAAAATCCTGAAGAGATTTATCCATGAGTGATGATATACTGGCGCGATTGATGGCAGTACTGGAATCGAGAAAGGATGCAGACCCGGAAACGTCCTATGTCGCGAGCCTGTACCATGAAGGGCTTGATGCGATACTGGAAAAAATTAGCGAGGAATCCGCAGAGACAATCGTAGCCGCAAAATCGGGCGATAAAAAGCAAATAGTTTATGAAACGGCTGATTTGTGGTTTCATTGTCTGGTATTGTTGGCGCAACAGAATTTAACCGCGCAGCAAGTCCTGGATGAACTGAATCGACGATTCGGATTATCCGGAATCGTTGAAAAGGCAGCGCGACAAAAGTAATGAGGTGAATAATGGGTTTTGGTGGAATTAGTATTTGGTCCTTGTTGGTAATCCTGGGGATTGTAATCCTGCTATTTGGAACCAAAAAATTACGCAATATCGGTGCCGATTTAGGCGGTGCGATCAAGAGTTTTAAGAAATCGGTGAAAGATGAAGAAGTATCCAACGCCGAAAAGGATAAAAATGACGGGCAGGTAATCGAGGGGAAGGTAGAAGAAAAATCCGACAAAGTTTCTTGAAGGCACCTCTAAAAATGTGCTTTTTTCGCGAATGCTGCGTTGGTATCCTACTGGTACGTCAGCCCGGTCGAGTCTCGTGTAAAATTATACACGCCGATTCTCCGTGCGTTAGCGCCTTGCTCTCCGAAAAAAAACCCGATATTTAAAGATACCCTCGACCCCGGTATTTTCCAAATTCTCTCCTCCGTTCAATCACTTTTAGAGTTTCCTGATGTTTGACATGGGTTTTACCGAATTGATGCTGATAGGCATAGTTGCATTAATTGTTATCGGGCCTAAGCGGCTTCCGGGGGTCGCACGTACCGCAGGTAAATATTTTTCCAAACTGCGTAATTTTATGACCAGTGTACGGGCAGATGTCGAAAGTGAATTAAAGGCCGATGAACTACGGCAGATATTTGATGAACAACAGCAGGAACTCAACTCCCTGAAAGAAGCAGTGAGTGATGCGGGGAAGGATATAGGTTTGTCGGAAATTACCGATTCGTTGAGTGATATCGACTCCGAGATCAGGGACATATCCAAACAGCAGACAAATTCGAAGCCGCAGGTAAAAGCTAAATCGAAAGTAAAGCCTAAGACTAGTCCAAAAAAACCAGTAAAATCCGTAGTACACAAAAAACCCAGCCCGAAGGCTGCACCGAAAGCGGCTACGAAATCCAGATCGAAACTTAAACCAAAATCATCGGCCAGACCGAAAGCGAAGCCTCAGGCCAAATCTGCCGCTAAAACCAGGGCGAAGGCGAAGGGGAAATAATGAGGTGATTTTCTGTCACATTAACAATTCTTTGGCGTGGAAAATTTCTCCATGACTGAAGACAAAATAATTGAGGATTCCAAAGCCGGCAGCCTGATGTCGCATCTGGTTGAACTGCGTGATCGCGTGGTGCGTATGGTCCTGTCGATTCTGATAATATTTTTAAGCCTGTTTTACTGGGCAAATGATATCTATTCTTATCTGGCTGAACCGCTGACCCGACATTTGCCGGAAGGGTCAACCATGATTGCGATAGATGTCGCATCTCCTTTTTTAACCCCCTTTAAACTGGTACTCATGTTATCGGTATTCCTTTCGATGCCGGTCATTCTGTATCAATTCTGGGCTTTCGTTGCCCCAGGTCTGTACCAAAAGGAAAAGCGCATCGCTGGGCCTTTGCTGGTGTCGAGCATTTTTCTGTTTTATGCGGGAATGGCATTTGCCTATTACGTGGTTTTCCCGCTGGTATTTGGATTTTTTACCTCGGTTGGCCCAGAAATGGTTAACATATCAACCGACATCGGGCGTTATCTAGATTTCGTATTGGCATTGTTCTTTGGTTTCGGGCTGGCATTTGAAGTACCCATTGCGACCATTATTCTGGTCTCGGTCGGCGTAACCACACCCAAGAAACTTGGGGAAAAGCGCCCTTACGTAATCGTTGCTGCCTTCATCCTCGGTATGTTTTTAACCCCGCCTGACGTAATATCACAGGTATTGTTAGCCATTCCGATGTGGGTTTTATTTGAGGTGGGTATCATCGCATCGAGTATCATTTTTAAGGATCGTCTGGCTGAGGATGCAATTTCCGAAGAAATTGATGATGTTGATCAGGAAGACGATATTTTAGATGACGATACTGATTATCATCCGCTCACAGACGAAGAAATGGAGGCAGAACTGGCTAGAGCCGAGGGCGAAGAAACTGATACTCCGGACGCGGATGAAAGCACCGGAAGCAATAGCAAGAAGTAATCCTGACTCAATAAAACCGTGCGGTGTCCGATAAACTCTTTATGGAAATGAGTTTACGATGCAAAGTAATGTTGCTACTGATTCTGTCTGTCATTGGCGGCAATACGAATGCATTGGAATTATTTGGTGTCGATCTCCAAAATTCCCAGCGGGATGAATTACGCAGGGCTGCAAAAAAGGCTGGTGTAAAGCTGATCCGTGAGGGAGGGGATGGCCTTTGGTATGATAGCTACGACAGCAGCGCCGTTTTACCACTATCCCAGCGACTATATCTGGGTTTTGTTAAACAGGATAAGCGCTTTGCATTTGCCGAGTATGAATTTGTTGGTTTCAGGCATGCGCAAATATTGCGCTACCTGGGTCAAAAATATGGGCGACCAGAAATAACAAACAGAGCCTATATTTCTGATCAAAAATACCGATGGAATCAGGATGGAATTGAAATCAGTTTGTATATTGACTGGAATAATTAATGCGCGTTCGTTAGAAGCGGCTAACGGAGCCGTCGGAACACTGATTGACCTTAAGGTGTAGGCTTAACCCAGCTGTTAAAGTGCGATATGATCTGGCCTGATCGTGACCAGACCTGCGCCAGATAAGCAATGCCGAAAAATCCCACCACCCTTAGAAATCCTGTCTTACTCATCATCCTGGATGGCTTTGGTGTGAACCCCAACCCGGAAAACAATGCCGTGGTGATCGCTAATACCCCAAATTTCGATCGATATTTTTCTTCCTACCCCTTGACCAAACTGGAAGCCTCGGGCGTAGGGGTTGGGTTACCCATTGGGCAAATGGGTAATTCGGAAGTGGGACATATGACCATTGGAAGCGGCATCATAGTCAAGCAGGATCTGGTACGTATCGATGACGCGATAAAAGACCGTAGTTTTTTCGAAAATCCAGCCCTGTTGAGTGCCATCAAAGCGGTTCGGTCGACAGGTCGCCCCTTACACCTGATCGGACTGGTTTCCGATGGCGGCGTACACAGCCATATTAACCATCTGAAAGCCTTGATCGAAATGGCTCACCAGCATGGTGTGGCATCGCAGGTTCATATGATTACCGATGGCCGCGATACAGCGCCCCAAGCCGCAATAGAATACCTTCCCGAGCTAGAGAAAGTCTTGCATCAGTGCGATGGTTTTATCGGTTCGATAACGGGGCGTTACTATGCGATGGATAGAGATACACGTTGGGATCGAATACAAGTCGCCTGGAACGCAATTGTAGGCTCGATTGGACAAAGGGCCGATTCTGCCGAGCAGGCCATACAGCAAAGTTACACCGGCGGCACGGGGGATGAATTTATATTACCCGCCCTGCTGCCCGGTTTTACGCCAATGCAAGGCGGTGACGAACTTATTTTTTTCAATTTCCGTAATGATCGTGCAAAGCAATTATCAGCGGCACTCGCATTCGAAACTTTCGACCATTTTGACCGCGGCACCGATTACAGTCCGATCTCGGTCACCTGTATGACCTATTACGATGGGAAATTGGCCTCTCCGGTCGCGTTTACACCAATTCGTCCTGAAGTCACCCTGAGTAGTCTTGTGAGCGAAGCGGGTTACCAGCAACTGCACTGTGCCGAAACGGAAAAATATCCGCATGTCACCTTTTTCTTTAATGGTGGTCGAGAGCACCGTCATGTCGGCGAGGAGTGTAATCTGATTGAATCACCCCGTGTGGCTACTTACGACTTGCAGCCCGAAATGAGTGCCCCAAAGGTAGCCGATACAATGATTGAAGCGTTGCAGTCACATCGATATGATTTTCTCGTGGTGAATTTTGCTAATGGCGATATGGTAGGACATACGGCGGTGCGCGATGCGATTATCGAGGCGGTGGAAGTACTTGACCGGGAAGTGGGTCGAGTGCTGGATGTGGCGGTGGAAACGGGGTATTCGATAGTACTGACCGCAGACCATGGTAATTGTGATGAAATGGTCGACCCAGACACAGGAGAACCGCATACCCGGCACACCCAGTATCCGGTTCCCTGCCTGGTAATCGACAAACAGGTTCGATCCCTGGCTTCGGGGGGTAATTTATCTGCAATCACGCCAATGGTGTTGCAGATGATGGGGATAAAGCAGCCGCCAGCGATGACCGGTGAATCATTGATTCTCGATAAACTATAAGAGATTTTAAAACGAAATTTAGTTAATATGCAGTGGAGACTACGGAATAATAACTGTCATGGTAGAAATAAAGGAAACACTGACTAAAACCACACTATTTAGTGGAATGGAGCCCGCCGATCTTGATGTCATCGCGTCGCAGACCGTAATCAAGAAGTTCCCAAAAAATACGGTGATTCTTGGTCAGGGGGACGATACCGATTCCCTTTATGTCATAGTCAAGGGCAAGGTCGATGTGTTTTTGCATAACGACAAAGGCAAGGAAATCATTATTAATACACTAGGCGAGAGTGAATCGTTTGGAGAACTGGCACCACTCGGTGGCATTCCGCGTCAGGCCAGTATTATTACCACCGAAGAATCTACATTTGGAATTATTTCTCGTCAGGTGTTTATGGACACGTTGTTGGCCAGGCCAACGATCAGTATGCGTATTATTGACCTGCTAATCTCCCGCATCCAGGATCTGACCGAGGAGGTTAGCAGTCTTGCACTGGAAGATGTGTATAACCGGGTCGTTCGGGTTCTTTACAAACACGCTGAGGAAGTAGGAGAAAAGCTGATTACCGAAAAACTGACCCAGCAGGATATAGCCAGCCGTGTGGGGGCGACGCGAGAAATGGTACACCGCATATTGAAAGAGTTAAAAACTGGCGGCTATATTTCGATTGAGGGCAAACACATCACGATCGAAAAAAAGCTTCCGCCGGGCTGGTAATCGCGGCGTTTGCCTCCGTGCTCCGAGAAGTTCTGAATGGACTTTATGCGGAGTTTCCAAAATTTACTGCGGAATAAAAAACACGAGGTAACCACGAGTGGCAGGTCACAGCAAATGGGCTAATATTCAGCATCGTAAGAAAGCCCAGGATGCCAAACGAGGCAAATTATTCACCCGACTAATTCGTGAAATCGTCGTGGCCGCCAAAGCCGGCGGTTCTGATCTGGATGCCAATGCCGCCCTGCGTATCGCTGTCGATAAAGGAAAAAGCCAGAGTGTTCCCAAAGATGCCATTGAACGAGCTGTGAAAAGGGGTGCTGGCGAACTGGATGATTCCAATTACGAAGAAATTCGATACGAAGGATACGGTCCAGCTGGCATCGCAATTATCGTAGACTGTCTGTCAGATAACCGAAATCGAACGGTCGCAGAGGTGCGGCATGCGTTCGCCAAATCGGGTGGGAACCTGGGGCAAACCGGCTCGGTTGCTTATATGTTTTCGAACCAGGGTGTGCTGATTTATTCGCCTGAGCAAGACGAGGATATTATTATCGAGGCCGCGATCGAAGCCGGTGCCGAAGATGTGATTATCGCCGACGATGGTAGTATCGAGGTATTGACCACAGCCGAAGAATACATGCAGGTTAAACAGGCAATGATTGATCTAGGGCTTGAACCGGAAGAATCCGATTTGACCATGCGGGCTAGCACCAATACTCAACTGAATGTCGACGATGGTGCCCGGCTAGTACGTCTGATCGACATGCTGGAAAGTTTCGATGACGTTCAGGAAGTTTATTACAATGCCGAAATTCCAGAACAGGCTTATGAGTAATCTCATGCAGTTGATGGTGTGGATACTTTAATTCCGTGATTATTCTGGGTGTAGATCCTGGATCCAGAACAACCGGTTTCGGACTAATCGACCATCAACCCAACCGACTTGTCTATATTCATAGTGGATTTCTGAAAATTCGGGGTGATAGTTTGCCGCAGCGACTCGGGCATATTTATCAGGAATTAGCATTGGTAATCGCCGCCTATCATCCGGAGCATATGAGCATAGAGCAGGTTTTCATGCACCGTAATGTAGATTCAGCGCTCAAACTCGGCCAGGCACGTGGTGCTGCAATTTGTGCGGCGTATCAGGCCGGCCTAGAAATTGCCGAGTATGCGGCACGGGAAATCAAGCAGGCGGTGGTTGGTAAGGGTGCCGCGAGCAAAGTTCAGGTCCAGCACATGGTTAAACATTTATTGAGTTTGCGAGAACCGTTGCAGGAAGACGAGAGCGATGGATTGGCGATTGCTATTTGCCATGCGCAATTTTATGCTACCCAGCAAAAAACCGGGATTGACGCCAAAATGCTAAAACGCAGGAGAAACAGACGCAGATGATCGGTCGATTGACAGGCTTATTATTCGAAAAACGTGCCCCCCAGATCTTAATTGACTGCCAGGGAGTCGGGTACGAAGTTGACGTTTCTATGACTACTTTTTACCAGCTACCCGATGTCGGTGAACAGGTATCGATCTGGACCCATCTGCAGGTGAAAGAAGATTCGCATACACTGATCGGTTTTAGCAACGAACAGGAACGTAAGCTGTTTCGTCAATTGATCCGCATCAGTGGGGTGGGCGTGAAATTAGCGCTGACTATTTTATCTGGTATCGACAACCGAGAGTTCGTGCGCTGCGTCTCGCAAAATGATATTGCCAGCCTGACTCGATTGCCGGGGATCGGCAAGAAGACGGCAGAACGCCTGATCATCGAAATGCGCGACAAGCTGGCCGACCTGGTTCCTGATAGCCAACCCGCCAGCGATGAACAGGCTTTGGCTGCCGGTTTTGACCGCTCACACACAAAAGAAGCGGTCGAGGCTTTGCAGGCTCTCGGCTACAAACCCGTCGATGCCGATAAAATGGTGCGGCAGGTAGAATCCAGCGAGGATTCAAATTTGAGCACCGCGGACCTGATTAAACAAGCCTTGCGGGCGTCGGTAACTCGATAGAGCACTAATGGACGAACAACGCCTCATCGATCCAGAAGCTGTTAGCGACGAGCTCTCGCAGGACAGGGCATTGCGGCCAAAGCGCTTAGTAGATTATGTCGGGCAGGCGGCGGTTTGCGAGCAAATGGAAATATTTATCACTGCGGCAAAAAATCGTGGCGAAGCGCTAGACCATGTGTTGATATTTGGGCCGCCCGGGCTCGGAAAGACAACACTATCGCACATCATCGCAAATGAAATGGAGGTGGGTTTGCGCCAGACTTCAGGCCCAGTTTTGGAACGCCCTGGCGATCTGGCCGCTATCCTGACCAACCTCGAACCGCACGATGTACTTTTTATCGATGAAATTCACCGACTCAGCCCGATCGTCGAAGAAATACTTTATCCAGCGTTGGAGGACTTCCAGCTCGACATCATGATCGGTGAAGGCCCTGCAGCGAGATCTATCAAGCTCGACCTGCCCCCCTTTACCCTGGTAGGGGCGACTACGCGTGCGGGCCTTCTGACTTCGCCATTGCGCGATCGATTTGGCATTGTACAGCGACTCGAATTTTACTCGGCCGACGAGTTGAGTACCATCGTTCGGCGTTCGGCGGAATTATTAAAAATAGAAATGGGTGAGGGGGGTGCAAACGAACTAGCGGGACGTTCGAGAGGGACGCCGAGAATTGCCAATCGGCTGTTACGGCGAGCGAGAGACTACGCCGAAGTGAAGGCTGACAGTGTAATCGATCTAAAGACTGCAAAAGCGGCGCTAGAGATGCTCAAGGTGGATCATTCCGGGCTCGATCATATGGATCGTCGGCTGATTTTATTGTTAATCGAGAATTTTGACGGAGGGCCAGTTGGGGTAGAAAGTCTGGCTGCCGCGATCGGTGAAGAGCGAGGTACTATTGAGGATGTGATTGAACCTTACCTGATTCAGCAGGGCTTTTTGATGAGAACGCCACGGGGCCGTGTGGTAACATCCCGGGCATATTCTCATTTTGGATTCAAGGGCAAAGGGCAGGGGGAAATTGAACTCTAGATCCGGTTCGGGAATCGATGCCACGAAAGTCAAAACGGCAATATCTTGTTACAGTAGATAAAATAATATGAATGATACTTCCCTGATTATGCTGGTCGTGAATGCCAGTATTCCAGTCCAGATGGTACTCGCCATACTGTTATTTGCCTCAATAGTTTCCTGGGCGCTGATGTATACGAAGCGAGGTTATATCAAGCAAAGCCAGGCCGAAGCCAAAACCTTTGAGGGTCGCTTCTGGTCTGGCATTAATCTAAGCGATCTGTTTGCACAGCTTAGTGTGCGCCAGGAAAAACGCTTCGGGCTGGAAGCGATATTCGAAAACGGATTTCGCGAATTTGCCCGGGCAAAAAAAGCAGAACTGGATAATAGCTCGGTCGTTCGTGCTGCGCACCGCGCGATGAAGGTTTCGATGTCGCGTGAAATCGAAACGCTTGACAGTAATCTGTCGTTTCTCGCGACTGTCGGGTCGGTGAGTCCATACGTGGGATTGCTCGGTACTGTGTGGGGCATCATGGAGTCGTTTCGCTCGCTAGCGGGAGTACGTCAGGCGACACTGGCGATGGTTGCGCCCGGAATTTCCGAAGCGTTAATTGCGACCGCGATGGGATTACTGGCAGCTATTCCAGCAGTTGTCGCTTACAACCAGTTTACTACCGAAATCGACGAAATGGTGACTCGATACGAAAACTTCCTGGAAGAATTTACCGGAATCCTGCAGCGGCAGGCACAGGCACCGAAATAATAAATCCTGAGTGGTGCCCTAATGAATAGTCAGCCTATGAGGTGCGCATAACATGGCTCGATCCGGCCATACCAGGCGTCGCCTGGTTTCTGAAATCAATGTTGTTCCCTACATTGACGTCATGTTGGTGTTGTTGATCATTTTCATGATCACCGCACCGCTGTTAAACCATGGGGTGGATGTCGACCTGCCGACTGCACCGGCTAATCCACTCGAACTGGATAGTCCCGAACCAATTGTGATTACCGTCGATGCCAAAGGTCGCATGTTCCTCAATATAGCCAGTCAGCCAGATTCGAGCATCGACGCGGCGTCGCTGGTCGAGCAGGTTGCAGCGGCATTGCGGAAACAATCCAGGCGGCCCGTCATGCTTAGGGGCGACGCCAATGGCCCTTATCAAAATGTGGTAAAAACACTGGTATTGTTGCAACAGGCCAATGTCGAGTCGGTGGGCCTGGTAACCGAGCCGGAGGTTCTGAATTAGTGCAATCGGAACTACTCAAGCACCCTAAAGCGCTTTTATTTTCCGTAATATTGCATGTCGTATTTCTGGGTATTTTTTTCCTCAATTTTAACTTTGTCGCCGATCCGAAATTACAGAAGCAAGGTCAGGTGGCAAAAACGGTTAAGGCTGAGATTATCGATCAACGACAGCTAGAGGCGCTGGAGCGGGGTAAGCAGGAAGAGCAGGAAGCCAGACTAAAGAAAGAAATGGAAAAGAAAAAACAGGCCCAGGCAGAAAAGGCCCAGCTTGAAAAAAAACGGGCTCAAGCAGAAAAGGCAAAGCTTGAAAAAAAAAGGGCCGAAGCAAAAAAACTCAAGCTGGCTGAAGAGAGGCAGCGTAAGGCAGTAGCAGAGAAAAAGAGGAAGGAGACGGCCAGAAAGCTGGCCGAGGCCAAAAAGAATGCCGAGTTAAAGAAACAGCAGGAAGCAGAGGTTAAACGCAAAGCAGAAGAGCAAAAAAAGAAGCAACTGGCTGAAGCCAAAAAGAAACAGGAACGCCTGGAAAAACTGGAGCAGGAAAAACAGGCGAAACTTGCTGAGCAGAAGCGACTAGAACAGGAAAAGAAGATACAGGAAGCCGAAAAACGACGGCTAGCCGAGCAGGAAAGAAAACGCCAGCAAGCCGAGATAAAGGCAAAACTCGAATCCGAGGAAAATAAACGCCGCCTGAACACGCTGCGAGAAGCTTATATCCTCGCAATAAAACAAAAGATTGAACGTAACTGGCGGCGACCCCAGGAAAGTGGGAAAATGCCCGTTTGCGAAGTGAGAGTAATCCAGGGTCCTGGTGGTATTATACTGGATGTAACAATTGGAGATTGTAAAGGAGGTTCATCCACCTACCGCCTGTCGATCGAAAATGCGGTCTATAAAGCCGATCCGCTACCAAAGCCGGGTGATGCGGCGCTGTTTGAACGGGAACTGATTTTCTTCTTCACTCCTGGCTAAGATTTAATTGATAAATATGAGAATACGATTGAAATATCTGTTTTTAATCTTGCTGTGGATGTCGGTGCCGGTCGCAGGTTTTGGTGCATTAATTATCGAAATCACCGAGGGTGTGGAAGGTGCGCTGCCGGTTGCGGTAGTACCGTTTGATACATCCGAACTCAGCTCTGAAATACCAGTGGATGTAGGCGAAATTATCACCAACGATTTAAATCGTAGCGGCGTATTCAAGGCAATGGATCGCAATGCACTGGTGGCTCGGCCAAATTATAGCGCACAGGTGCAATATTCACGCTGGCGTGATGCTGGAATCGAATTGCTGATCGTAGGCCGGATATTTCAGAAGGCTCCGGGTGAATACGATATCCAGTTTCAGTTGCTCGATGTGCTCAAGCAAAATCAACTGTTAGGCTATAGTCTGCCAGTCAAAAAACGCAAACTGAGATCGGCCGCGCACGAAATTAGTGATCTGATCTACGAACAGATTACCGGTACGCGGGGGGCGTTTAACACTCGTATAGCCTATATCAAATCCCAATCAGAGGAGGCCAGGAAATATATATTGCAGGTCGCCGATACCGACGGATTTAATGCGCAAACGGTGCTCGAATCCGATGAACCCCTGATGTCCCCAAGCTGGTCTCCGGACGGTCAGTCGCTGGCTTATGTTTCTTTTGAAAATAAGCGGCCAGAAATATTTATCCAGCATCTTGCTTCCGCGAAACGCAGTAAAATTTCCGGTTTCAAAGGGATTAACGGTGCGCCGAGTTGGTCACCCGACGGGAAAAATCTCGCGCTGGTATTAACCAAAGACGGGAGTGCGGACATATATATAATGAATATTGCCAGCAAACGTTTGCGCCGACTGACGCGACACCGAAGCATCGATACCGAGCCGGTGTGGAGTGCGCGCGGCGAATCCATTATATTCACCTCCGATCGCAGCGGTGCTCCACAATTATACGAAATCGCGGTTAAGGGAGGCAAACCAAAGCGTATCACTTTTGAAGGCAAATATAACTCGGCTGCAAGCGTTTCTCCGGATGGTAAGTACATCGCGATGGTGCATGCCGAGCGCGGGCAATATAAAATAGCGCAATATGAGCGCGAAACGGGTAATTTGACGGTAATAACTGATAGTTCATTGGACGAGTCGCCCTCGTTTTCCCCGAACGGAAAAATGGTGTTATACGCGTCAACAGAAGGAAATAACGGGGTGTTGTACGCAGTTTCAATTGATGGACGTGCGAAACACAGGCTTTCAGACCAGTCCGGTGATATACGCGAGCCGGTTTGGGGTCCATATAAACGCAGACGTAAACGATAATCGAACGTGGGTACGGGAGCAGATACAGTATGAAACGATATTTTTCAATTAGCAGTCTAAGCCTGACGGGCATGGTAGTCATATTGGTAAGCAGTTGTGCGACGGTACAGGAAATGCCGATCCAGGATGATGCTGCCGACCGGCAATTACAGGAGGAAGTCACTACTGCCGATGGCACGATTGCCGGCGATTCTGACGGTGTTTATGCTACCGCAATGAGCGACGAGACTCTCACTGCGCAGCAGCTGCTCGAGCAGACCGATACTGTATTGGCGAATCGCACCGTATTTTTTGAATTTAATAGTGCGAAGTTAACCGATAAATCCCTGGCGATTCTTGAAGCTCACGGAAATTTTGTTGCCGGTAACGGTAATGTCAGCCTACGACTCGAAGGCCATGCCGACGAACGAGGCAGTCGCGAATATAACATCGCGCTGGGTGACAGGCGCGCTCAATCGTCGCGCCAGGTGCTGTTATTCCAGGGAGCTTCGATCGATCAAATCGATACGGTCAGTTATGGTGAAGAACAACCTGCAATGCTTGGCCATACCGAGGAAGCCTGGGCCGGGAATCGTCGTGTAGAAATCATCTACCGGGTGAACTAACTATGAATTTTTCGCGTGGAACCAGTCGAAATCTACTACCCATTACCGCCTTAGGATTAAGCCTGATTCTATCACCCATTGTTCAAGCTCAGGCCTTAACCAATGATCAGTTAAGTCTGCAGGTTACCAATGCCGAAAAATCTTTGGCTAATCTCGAACGGGAAGTACAAAAACTGTATCGAATGATCGACAATCGCGGCTTGCTCGAGTTGTTCCAGAAAGTCGACGTACTGGCCGATGAAATAAGTCTATTGCGAGGAGAGATAGAAGAGCAGACTAATGGGCTGTCCGAAATTAAAAAACGCCAACGCGAGCTCTACCTGGATATCGATCGACGTATGCGTGATTTAGAGAATCGCGCCAGTGCACAGGCGTCGGTAGAACCCGTTGAAATACCTATCCTTGATACGCTGCCGGTACCTGCTCCGCCAGACACTACTAATACCGCAGGTAGTAATGCCGGCGCGATGCCGGTAGTACCCGCGACTAGCGGGCAAACTACTGGGCCCAAGCAACCCGTTACCACATCGAGCGAAGAGAGAGCCGCTTACCAAGCCGCTTTCGATACCCTGAAAGAAGGTCGGTACAAGAAGGCCAAAACTGAATTAAAACGTTTTCTGGCCAATTTTCCGGACAGCAGTTATGCCGGAAATGCGCAATACTGGCTGGGGGAAGCTAACTATGTGACACGCCGATTTGAGCAAGGAATTGTCGAGTTTGGAGTGGTATTGCAAAAATATCCTACTAGCGCCAAAGTGCCAGATGCGATGCTCAAGTTGGGATACACATACTACGAATTGAAGCAATTCAACCAGGCCAGGACGATGTTGCAGGAATTGCGTAAACAGTACCCTAAATCAACCGCGTTCCGACTAGCCGGAAAACGGCTCGACCGAATGAGAAAGGAAGGTCATTAATCCCAGAGTTTATTCGATGTAATGGTATTGAGGTTCCACCTTTAAGCCTATCTCAATAGAGATATCAATTTTCCCCAATTGGGGAGTTATGTTTTGGCTGTGGCTGGTATAAGGTTTAATGAAAGCTATGGGTCCGATCAGAATCCTGGCGAAGTAGCGCGTGCCGATAGCAGGCGTCAGTGAAAAGCTTAAGATTGAGAGGATTTATATCGATGACCGAGTTTAATCAAAAACTGGATGCCACGGGGCTCAATTGTCCGCTGCCTATTTTAAAAGCTAAAAAACAACTGAATAGTCTTACCAGCGGAGAGATCCTCTATATCGTCGCGACGGATTCCGGCTCAGCCAAGGATTTCGACGCATTTTGCAAGCAAACAGGTCATGCTCTGCTCGATAGCAACGAAGCAGACGGGAAGTACCATTTTTACATTCAAAAAGCCTGATCACTGCACCGGGTCGGTTTATCCATAGAACGTTTATTCAAAGATTGCTTATCCAGTAATTGGGAGATAACATGCCAAACAAAAAAATGGCGATAATCGCTACCAAGGGAACCCTTGACTGGGCGTATCCACCTTTTATTCTTGCATCAACCGCTGCTGCATTAGGCTATGAGGTTCAGATTTTCTGCACCTTTTACGGCTTACAGTTGCTAAAAAAGAAGCTCAAATTATCGGTGTCACCCCTGGGTAACCCTGGTATGCCAATGCCGATGGGGATGGATAAGTGGTTTCCGATAATTTTCACTGCTCTTCCTGGAATGCAGATGATCATGACCGCAATGATGAAAGCCAAGATGAAGAAAAAAGGTATTGCCAGCGTCGAAGAATTACGTTCGATATGTATCGAAGCCGACGTCAAATTAATCGCGTGCCAAATGACCGTCGATCTATTCGATTTCAAAAACAGCGATTTACTCGATGATATCGATTATGCCGGTGCGGCTACATTTCTCGAATTTGCTGGCGATACGGATATCAACCTGTATATTTAATAGAGCTAAATTTACTCAGACTCCCTGAGAAAACAGGCCTGTAGCAACGAGTTTTTTGAATTTCTGTTCTCTAAACAGGGGCTGCAGAGATACCATCTCGCGGCCCAATAATTCGCTTGAATTCAGTCAGAGGATCGGTATCATTCTCGTTCCTTTTCGGGGGGCGTTAGCTCAGTTGGTAGAGCATCTGACTTTTAATCAGGTGGTCGCGCGTTCGAGCCGCGCACGCCCCACCACTTTTTTATAATAAAATCAATAATATAGATAATTTCTGGCTTTGTTTATTTTCCAGAGCGCTCTTGTGGGTAGCAGAAATAAGGTGCCAGAAAGGGACTCGCCAGCTATTTACTATAGTTTCATGTCTCGCTTAACATGCAACCATAAATTTTAGTGGGCTACTTTCGGGTGGGGTACCTCCCCCCCTCAAGTTATTAAGTCCCCCTAACTATCTTTAGCTACACACGTTGGTGCATAGATATATTCTGAGCACATGTGTACCCTGATTCTTATCAGTTTAGGCTACTAGTTTAAAAATAATCTACTAGCCTAATACCAACGGCACCTGTTTTATCAATAGTGGTATTTATTCGTAATTGGCATAGCAGACATTCAGAATTAGAGCCCAATTGGCTCTTCCCGGCACACTCCGGCCGTTCGGCCAATTCCGGGGACAGTATACCTATTTACCGCAGAGACTGATGGAATGGTCGCCCCTTCTTTAATCGGCATCCAGGTGCCGAGTCTATGATCCGGCCTGTGGTTGTTTCACAGCGCTCACCAGCACCCTGACCAGCGCGCGTACTAATCACACTGCAATTCTGCCAGGTGACGCTAGAGTGTTAATCACCGGGGCTATAACGGTAGTACGTTCTTCAATACTTTCAAGTATTACTCCTAGACAGAAATTGGCATTAGCCGCATAAGGATTCTACCGATAAATACAGCTATTTATGGGAGGATTACCAAACCTTTTAAATTTTACCCACCAGATTGATGAAGAATCCCTGGCTGTTGAAGTCCAGGTCGGTCAGGTCGTCGGAAAATTCGGTAAAGTTATATCCGAAACCGAACTTGATGTTTTCACCCACATGGCGATACAGTCCCAGCAGGGCGCCGGACCGTTGATCTTCCGCATCCGGTAGATCCAGCATACGCGCCTCAATCAGTGCGTCCCAGCGATGCGTTAAATGCCAGTCGGCGCGTAATATATAGAGGTTCGCGCGGCTCTGCACGAAATCGATATCTTCCCGATCAAGCGCCACTTCACCCGCGCGATAGGCATATTTTCCACCCAGGCTCCAGCGCTCGGTCAGGTCATAAATCAGGTCGAACGACAGGATCCGGCTTTTTTGAACGAATGTGGACGGGCTGCTGCTGCCGGTTAACTGCCCCGTCAAGGGATCGAAAACCGGATCACCGAACGGCAGATTGTAGAAGTAGGTGTATTTGAACAACATATTCAGACGATCATGGTCGACCGGACGGTAACCATAACCGAGCACAAGCTCGGTAAAATTACCGTCAAATAAAGGGCCTTGTGAACTGGTGCTTTTAGAAACATTGGCCCTGGCGATAAAACGCCAGTTCGGATTTACCTGGTATTTCAAATTATTCTTCATCAACCAGGTTTCACGTTCTGATTTGGTGGCGTCGGGGTTTTCGCTCTCATCCAGCCTGTATTCCAGGGCCGAGGCCAATACCGTGTCACCGAAATTATAGGCCACATCGACACTAAAGGCGGTACGTTCCGTTTCCGCTCCGGTAACGTTGTCTTTCAGGGTTCCTGCTTCCAGGCTGGCGCCATAATTCCAGCGTTCATCGGCGATATAATCGATGCCGAAAGCATGCGTCAGACCGGTTGGAACATCCCCATGGGTGTAACGCTCCTCACCATAGACGCTGACGGTATCGCTGAAACGGCTGCGCATGCCGGTATTCCAGTTACCCCGTTGGGAACGCAGTCCATTGTCGGTACGGTTGTTTTCCAGGGTATAGGCGCTATAGACGTTGGTCAGATCCGATACCAGATATTCGGTACCGACCGTGATCCCGGTACCGAGACTGCCGACTGACAATTTGCCGTTTAAGGTCAGGCGATCGGAATAGCGTAAACTGCCGCCGGTACCGGCGCGATGATTATCTTCCCGGTTACCGTCTTTTGAAGCGGTAGTCTGGGCAAATCCATAAGCGGTCCAGTTTGATTTTGAATCGTAGTGCGCTTCGGCGGCCAGATCAAGTCGATCACCCTGCTTCTGGGTAGCGGCGACAACCGCGGAATCATCATCGCGTGTATCGAAGCGTCCACCGCCGCTATAGCGCCAGTGCTCCGTTGCCTGATAGGACGCGGACACCTCAAGGGATTCAGTTCGCAATCCCTGGTCCTGGTCACGCGTATCCAGCTTGACCTCCAGATTCCATTGGTCGTTCAAATCAGTAGTATATTGCGCGCCAAGCAACGACAGATCGGTTTCGGTTAAATGGCCCGGCGCGGAAAAACCCGCCTCGCTTTCCTGCAGGTAAAAATTTGCCCGCCCCCTGCCGGCGGAAAATAGGTCATTAATCAGAAAGCTGCCTTCCAGTCGGTAAGCGTTGCTTTTGGCATCAGGATCACGGGCCGCTGCCAGCTCATCAAAACTGAATCCACCATCGATCGAATTCAGCGTATCGGTACCGGCACCCTCGCTACCCGCCATTTCAAGACGGGCCCAGCTGTCGATACTTTTCCGGTAGGTAATATCAATAGCCTGCAGCTCGGTATCCTGCTGATCCTGTTCCTGCAAACTCAGGGTCGCGCCCAGTTTTACCTGGTCGTTAACCCAGTACTGCGTCCGCCCGCCGACAGCCAGCAAATCAATCTCGTCAAAACCTGGGGTGTACTCGTAACGCGCCACCAGATAAACCGGATTACCGCTGATTGAATTCTCTGATACCAGCAGATTGTCATCGGCGATCGAAGCCAAAGGCTGGCTTAACAGAATACGGCCCTGGATATAATTAAAGTCATAATCGATAACAGGCACCAGATTTTTAACGCTGATGACAATGCCGGAATCCTTGTCACGGACTTCGACTCTCAGGCGTTCGGACCCGGTCAGCACGTCCTGACGGCGCAGGAAATACAGGGACCCCCCGGTACCCCTGAATTCATCCCTTCCCGCAACGGTGCCCGGATCAGCGGCAAAGCCGTCTATCTGGAAACGCTGCTCACCGAAAGCGGTATAGTCATCCGCTTCGTAATGAACATTCAGGCCATACAGCCCGCGATCAATATGCGCCAGCGAGGTATCCAGGTAATCGATGGTAAAATTACCCAGGATTCCATAGTCGTTATGCCGCTGTAATTTCATATACAGTTTGCCCGAGGTCGGCGCACGGTCTTCCAGCGTCGAGTCATCGGCAAAGGTCGGAAAATAAAGGTCCGGATCCAGCCTTCTTATCAGGGCCCGCGGGTCTTTATCCAGAAAATTGGTAAACAGTTCATCAACCGGTCCTTCCAGGGTATCGGCGCTGCTGGTCAATTGCCAATCATCGCCAAACCTGCCTTCGACATAATAAGCGATGCGACCATTGATATTGGCTTCATTATCGAAATCATTTTCCTCCTGGGTGACCAGACTGGCTGGTCCGGAAGTGTCATCATAGGTAAGCGTGAGATCGGCTATACCCACGTAAAACCAGTCGTTGCCGCTAAAACCCAGGTCACGCCAATAGAGTTCGCCGTTACCCTCGTCATCCAGAATGGCCACTTCTACGGTGTGCATGCCTTCGGGGAACATTTCCTCACTGACGAATTCGCCGTTTTCATTGACCGGGACCATTTTACCGGCCAGCCATACGTTATGGTTTTCGGGAATATTTTTGCCAGTGACAGTGATCGTGCCTCCCTTGATTTCTATATGCTGGGTAGCCAGGTGATTTTCGCCGTAACCAGCCAGCAGTTGCCGATCTACGCCATCGCCTTCGTTGATGGCTTCCCGTGTGCTGTCCTCCGCCGCATGATCCAGTTCGTCGACCACCCATAGCGGCAGGGCCGTCGTTTCGTCGTAAATGCCTTTATTATCGTAAACACGTAACACATAAACCAGCCTTTTTACTGCGCCTTCCACTGCGGCGAATTCTGCTTTCCAGCTGGCGCGATTATTTTTACCGAGCGCCACAATAGCCAGTGGTTCAGAGCGCAAGGGCTGGCCAAATTCGAACAGTCTGACTTCGGCGTTGTTTATAAAATTGCCATAATTACTGTACATTTTAAAATGCACCGTATTCTCTTCCCTGGCTGTCTCCTCGATATCCTGATAGCGAATGGTATTCGGCCATGCCGTAATATTTAATCGCGGTTTCTTTTGCAGGCGATTAAACTTGAACTGAATATCGGCAGCCTCTAAAGCGACATCGGTACAACGCTGAAAGTCTTCCGTAGGCCGATAAGGATCGAACAGCGGCTCGCCGTCTACGGTGATGCGCATCAGATTCAGTGCGTAAGGGTTATGGGTCAGGGAATCGCGCTCTATTCTTTCTATTTGCAGGTTTTCCTGGTCATCCAGCACCGCCAATTCATCGTATAATAGCCTGACTTCAACACGGGAGCCTTCGAGCTGGATAAACCCGGTGCTGATGACATCTTCGGAATGCACAAAACCCCGGCCATCGTATTCAACCTGTTTATCGGTCAATCCCATTTCCTGCTGGACGATTTCCATGGCGCGTCGTGCGCGCGATCGCGAAAGGCCGATATCGTCGCCATATACCATGGCCGTGCGCCGATCCAGCCGCTCATTACTGGTATAACCGAGGAAACTTAAACGCACGCTGGACTTGTCTTTTATTTCTTTCATAAGGCGCGTTAAACGCTCGGTATAACCGGCGGGAATGACCGGCTTGCCGTCTTTGTAACCTATCGCCCTGATCGAGCCGGAAGGCGGATCGTAGGTGCGGGTTATGGTTTCGGAACCCGCGGCTTCGGGACAGGCCTGCGGCTCTTCGGTATATTGCGAGAATGGATCGTCATACCAGAATTCGACTCCGACACGACGATTAAGCGAGCGGCCCATTTCGGATATGTTGGATGCAACCGGATACTTGAGGCCCTTGCCGCTACTACTCACCGCCGAATTCGGCAGCGACAGCCTGTGCTGAACTTCCAGCATGACGTAACGCCCGCGGGCCTTTGACAGGTTTTCGTGATCACCGTAAATGCGTTTTTCCGCTTCCTCCAACGGCAGATCGTCGGTATGGCCGACGAAACGAATTTCCACATTGCGTTTATCGTTCAGGTTATTCAGCGTTTCACGAATCTGGCGGATAAATTCCTCGGAGACACCGGTCTGACCCGCTTCGATCCGGTAAGGACTCACCAGGTTCTGTAAACGCACCCGGCGCGCATCACCCTCCTTATAAGTTAATTTACAGACGGTTTCCTTGCGGCATATCTTGATGCGATTAAGCTTTTCAGCAGGGATGACCACCTTTTTTTCGACGACCTTTTCACTGATCTCGTCATACCAGACCTGTACTTCAACCCGACGGTTTCTGCGCTTGCCTGCTTCAGTGTCATTACTGGCAACAGGCTGTGATGCGCCCACGCCATCGAAGGAAACTGCATCGGGCGGCAAGTTGAGTTGCCGCTGAAAATATTCGGCGGCAGTCTGAGCCCTATACCTGGAAAGACCGACATTATCTACAAATTGAGCCCTGAGAGCCGGGCCCAACTTAGCCGTATCGCTGTGCCCGATAAAATGCAGCCTGACATTCTGACGGTTTTGCATTTCGTTCAAAATCGTCCGCAGGCTCTCGATGTAGCTTGCCGGAATATCCGCCTCACCCGATCCGAAACCAATGGCGGGAACTGCATCTTTCAGCTTGATGGTGTTGACCTCTTTTTCCAGTACCTTTTTAATCTCGATCTTGTCTTCTCCTTTTGGTTTAAACAGGGTTTCATCCTGTATCCAGAGGGTAAACTCGAGATTGGGTGGGTAGTGTTTTTCGGTTGCCTGGCCGAGAGGGTATTTTTCGATTTGTAGCGGAAGCTGTCTGGTCTTTCCCTGCGGGTCCTCCGACATGTCATACCAACTTTTCGCCTGGCTAGCCTGCGTTGCGGTAAGCAGGATGGCGAACAGACCGTATCCCGCCGCCTTAAGCTTGCCGGTCAAAGGTGATTTTTTGTCAAATAAGCCCCAAATCACTTGAATTCCATCCTGTCTGAAGGGCTTCCTTTACGCCAGAACACTTCTTTTTCTATGGTCAGCTTGTAGCAGCAGTTCAATTGCCGCCAGCGATCACTGAGTAAATCACTGATGCTGTCCAGCCGATCCTCGACTTCAGACTCGGTTTCATTTTCAGCCAGGTACGACAGGCGCAAAATCGATGGCGCTTTCTGTAATTCATTTATCAGCATATCGATTCGGGATACCCACTGCGGCCGTAACTCGGTGGAATCCGGTTCAAATACGCCGTTTGCCAGATCCAGCCTGACGACGCGGTGTATCGTGGCGCCGAAATTGAATTTCATCATTTTACCGCGCGTGGCTCGTTGAACCCTCGGGTTCTCGGTTGTAATGCGATAGCCGCTGGGCAGTGTCCTGTCATCCACTTTCATGATGAAATTGGAACCACGGATTTCATTCGCTATCAGTGCACAGGTAATGTGGAATCGACCATGTGCATCGGTGGTAACGCGCAGGCCCCGGGCGGTTGCAACTTGAACCCCGGCCAGGCCTTTTTCATTTTCGTCCTGGTAGCCATTGAGGTTTTTGTCATCGAACACCTTGCCGATGATGTCGGTACAATCGAAGGTCGGATCCGGGATTACCCTGACCGTCGCCGATGCAACACCCGAAATAGCATTACCGGTAAATGAGTCTATTATTTGAACAGTATTAATATATTCGCCTTCACCCACGCCGGAACCAACAATCAGCAGTAGTTTGATGATGCTAGTTTCAGCAGCACCAACACTTAGATTAGTCCAGGTGAGCTGACGACCATTGACCGCCGGTTCGACTGCTAAGCCGTCGATACTTGAGGAGCCGCTAACATATTTGAAACCTGCCGGAAAGTTGTCTATCACATTCAAATCCCGTAAGGCCACAGATAATGTGTTATTTAAGGTGATGGTATAAGGCACTAGCTGGCTACGCGTTACGTTAAGCAAGCCAGAAACTTTTGAAATCGCAACAGCAGCAGCCAGTTCAGAGTCGACCGGGATATGATTGTTAAATATTTGATCGGTCGAGGGCACACTATTAAACAGGAACTTTAGATAATAATTTGTGCCGGGTGTACGTGGCGCTACCGAAGGATCCGGTTGCGCCGCGCTTATACTGTTTTCACAATGCTGGGCGGTCGCGGGAATTTGGTCGGCCGCAGTGCCAGGACAGTTCGGTACATCCTGCGCCGCACCGGTGACTGGATTGACCGGTGGAATAATGACGGAGGTCGTACCGACAAAACCAGTGGCTGGTGGCTGGACCTGAATTTCGTATTCATCGCCTTCGGCACATCGTGATGGATCGCTAAAGTTGAGATCAAATTTGTAGAAGCCCGCTGCCAGTGTTACCTGGTTTTGATGATTTGCATCGTCGAAACAGCTTGCTGGCACCGATTGATTGCTACGTGTCTGGTTAATCATGCTTAACTGCACGCCTGCGACCGGCACTCTCAACACAGAATCGTAAACAACTCCATTGGGTTGTATGGGTAAATTCAGGTCCTGGATACTGGAACCCGAAGCTGCAAATATATCGGTGATTCGTTGTGGGCCATCGGTGAAAACCGAATTGGCAGTCCCTAATGTCGCGCTACTGGCGACAGCGCCTGGGGCAAAATACCTCAGCTCATAAGCAGTGCCAGCAGGAAGATTGGGTACCAGACCACTGAACTGGAATACACCACTAACATCAGTCAGTGTACTCGCCAGCAATACATTGTTGAGATAAAGCTCGACTGTCCAAGCCTGCAATAAGGTCTCACCAGCACCAGTCGCATTATTGAAATCAAAATCGTGCCAGACCTGACCGTTCAGATTGGCCGAGCCGGGTGTGCCCCCAATATCTATGTCTACACTGGCCGATGCAGTCGATGGAGGAGAATCCCAGATGACTTCACCAATATTGGTAATCGTCGTGCCGATTGTCAGCGCGCCATCCAGCAGTACCCGGAAACGTAATTCTGCCACATCGCCAGGCGCCAGATCGCCATAGGTGCTCGAATAGTCTGCAGTGATTATCGGGTCGACAAAACTAACCCCCGCAGGCAGTCCGTTTAACAGGCCGGAACCGGCTACATAAGTCATTTGTCCGGCAACCGGCAAGTCCAGATTATCGGTAATAACGACATTGGTTGCGGCTATGCCACCGATATTAGTCACCCGCACCACATACTCCAGTTGACTGCCTGCCTGGGCTACGCCACCACCCACGACAAATACCTGCTTGGTAATAGCCAGTTGCTGTACGTTACCGACCACGACAACGGTGGGCTGATCGCCGTTGGCATCGTTGCCATCGGAATCGGTCGGTTCGGTCGGCAGTTCATTGTTGCTGACAAAACCCTGGTTACTGATGATGGTGCCGGGTAGTGTTCCTAAATCGACCAGCACATCGAAAATAACCACAGCGGAGCCACCGGGTGACAGTGTGCCATTACCTGCGGTTGGCAAAGGTGGCGTAAGGTCGCTGGAGCTGATATCGATACCGCTAATTAAGGGCGATATGTTCAAACCAGGATCGATGATAGCCATGCCATTTAGGGTCGTGCTGTTACCAACATAGGTCGTGTTCGCCGGCACCGCATCGGTCAGCACCACTCCCGTCGCCGGTATCGCGCCGAAGTTTGTTGTGGTAATGGTGTAGCGTAAGGTATCGCCTGGATCGACAATGCCGACCGTGCCATTATCGATCTGAATCGCTACTGTTTTCAGCACATCGACTAGCGGTACATTTCCGACCACATCCAGCGTTGGATCATCGGGCAGTGCAGTCGCCGGATCGTCCGATGGCTGTTGCGGGAACGCACCGCTACCGGCGCCATCGCCGCTGACAAAACCCTGATTGGAAATCACGGTGCCGTCGATAACCGAAAGACTAATGACGACATCGAAAGTTATCGTCGCCACATTGTTGGCCGACGGATCGCTATCGGCACGCATGAAGCCGACCGTGGTATTTTCCGGTGCATTAATCAGCAGGCCGCTCTCCAGTGCTGAAATGCCGGGAACCGGATCGGTAACAGCCACGCCATTTAAGGTGGTGCTGTTCGCAACATAAGTCGTATTTGCCGGTATCTGGTCACTCAATAAAGTATTAAAAGAATCTTCAGAGCCAATATTTTTAACCGTGATGGTATAGCGTAAGGTATCGCCCGCCTCCAGTACGGCAGGGTCACCCGTTAGGTCGGTCGAGATTTTTTCTATCTGGAAAAACGGCGCAGAGGCAATCAGGGTTTCGGTAGGGTCTTCATCGCCGAGGATATTGGGGTCGTCCAGGCCGTTGACATTTGGGTCATCGCTATTCCCGATTGTCACACCGAAGGTATTCAAAAACGCCTGGTTCAGCACTACAGTGCCACTGTCTATAACCGGCGCCAGCGTCACCTCGAAGCTGATATCGAGGCTGTCGTTAGCACCGCCCTGGGCATCCAGGCTTAGATTTCTGATATCCAGCAAACCTGTACCACTGGCGCCACCGTTCGGGTCGGTATTGCTGGAGTCTGCGCCTGCTGGGACCGAGATAATGTTCAGGCTGCCCGCAACAAATACAGCCGGAGCGTTGAGGGCATCGAGCTCGTCGATTATCGAGAAGTCGGGCAGGCTAACCGGGCTAATGTTTTCAATATGAATGGTATAGCGCAGGGTGTCGCCGGGTTGTGCATTCGCTCCCGGATCCTGGCCGGTAGTGACATTAATCACGGATTTCTGGAACACCAGCACCGGAGATTCGGTGATCAGCGTATGCGCATCCTGTTCGTCGAGCGTGCCCACGGTGCCATCGGTGAGAATTCCGGTGAAGGTGCGAATCGCGCCAGTCGCACCCGAGCCTGCGGTATCGCCGCTAAACCATTCGGTGGCTGCCGCGACGTTGGTTAGTGTCGTGCCACCAATGTTGTCCAGATCGAGAGAAGCGTCGTAACTTACAATCAGTCGATCGGTGGGGGCGATGGCCGCTGCCACCGACTGCATGGTGATAGTGAAGGTACAACCGGGCACCCCACTAAAGCTGGTTATGTAATCGACGCCCTGTACCAGCACTGGCGATACAGGCGTAACCCCATCGGCGAGGAAAATCTGCGCGGTGATATTGGTAGGTGCGGTATCGCACATGCCGCCGGGTATCGGGTCTGGCAGTATATCGGTGATAGTCAAATCCCAGGCAGGGGCGGTGGCGGTGTTTTGTACATTTAAAATGAAGGTATCAGGCTGGCCGACACGCATGGTCGCCGGACCGGATTTTTCCAGCGTCACGGAATCGGCCCCGATAATCGTGGTATTGCCACTGGTACCGGGCAGGCCTGGATCCGGCGCCGGGTTAAAGGTGTAATCGGCAGTATTGTTGAACACCAGGCCGCTGATATTGGTCGCCGAATCATCCACCACCACGGTAATTTCGATCACCGCCTGCTCTCCAGCAGGAATGTCGATACCGATAGTCGTGTCTTCAATCACCAGATTCTTCAAATCACCGGTATTGACTGGAGTCCACGGCTGGGAACCTGAGATTTTAGCGACGCTCACGAAAGTCAGATCTGCCGCCGATGCAGTCAGGTCGTC
>JADFJT010000029.1 GCA_022566015.1 Pseudomonadota bacterium
ACGCCCGGAACGCCGGCCGCAGCATCCATGCTGCCGACGGTCCTGAAATCTTTCACCCGGTTTAGGCTGGCACAGCTCCTAACCAACTACTGTTCTGGCCCAGGTTTTGGTGTGAAGACATTTGAAATAGATTCCGGCTCGTAGGCCGGAATGACGGTGGGGACAGATTTCGTCTCGTAGGTCGGAAAGACGCAGGGGATAGATTCCGGCTAGCAGGTTGGAAAGACGGCGGGGTTAGATTCCGGCTCGTAGGTCGGAAGGACGGTTTTAGGTTTTTCTGTCTAAACCAACTTAAAAACAGTCCCACAATACGGACATTTGCCTTCACCACCATTCTCTTCTACCGGTATATAAACCTGCGGGTGGGAATCCCACAGGCTTGAGCCCTTGAGTGGGCAGTGTATCGGCAGATCGTCAGCTTTGACTTCGATGGCAGACTTCGCGTTGGGGGTCGAATAATCGCCTTGATTGGCTGCTGTGTCTGGATTAACCATGAGTATTCATTTACCTGATAAACGTTAATAAATCGAGGTGCTTTTCGTTACGACCGTGTACCAGGTCGAAAAAGGCTGATTGTAGTTGTTCGGTAATTGGCCCGCGCGACCCGGTGCCTATAGGCCGGTTGTCCAACTCACTGATCGGCGTTACCTCGGCTGCTGTGCCGGTGAAAAATGCCTCGTCGGCGATGTAAACTTCATCGCGCGTGATACGCTTTTCGATTATCTCCAGCCCTGCATCGGCTGCGAGCGTGAAGATAGTTTTGCGGGTGATGCCGTTGAGCGCCGAGGTGACTTCCGGCGTATAGATTACGCCGTCGCGCACGGTGAAAATATTTTCACCGCTGCCCTCTGCAACATAGCCTTCAGGGTCGAGTAACAGCGCTTCATCGTAACCGTCTTTAATTGCCTCACCGAGTGCCATCATCGAATTGATATATTGTCCGTTAGCCTTGGCCCGGGTCATTGCGATATTGACATGGTGGCGGGTAAACGAAGAAGTCTTGATTCGAATACCTTTCTCCAGTGCGTCCTTGCCAAGATAGGTGCCCCATTCCCAGGCGGCTACGATGCAATGAACACTTAAATTGTCGGCGCGTAAGCCCATGCCTTCGGCGCCGTAAAAGCACATCGGGCGGATATAGGCACTATCCAGCTTATTCTCTCGAACTGAAGCGATTTGCGCGTCGATCAATTCCTGTTCGCTATAGGTAATGTCCATGCCCAGAATTTTGCAGGAGTCGAGTAATCGTCGGGTATGCGCCTGTAGCGCAAAAATGGCGGTTCCCTGGTCGGCGTGATAAGCGCGAACACCCTCAAAGCAACCCATGCCATAGTGCAAGGTGTGGGTTAACACATGGATTTTGGCTTCCCGCCATTCAACCATTTCACCATCAAACCAGATAAGACCATCACGGTCGGCCATCGACATTGTTATTTCTCCGGGCTGAAACATTCGCTCCAGCAATCTAAAACATGAGTGACTTGCGCGGCAATTATTTCGGAATCTATTTCAGCCGGATTGTTTTGCAATACGGTATCGTGCAACCAGCGATGATAAGTTTGATAAATATCAACTAGTTGTGATTGCGAGCGTGAAATTAAGCCTAACCGAAACAACGCTTTAAGTAAGCCAATATTATCAGAATATGAACAAATTGAGCCATTTTTATTTGCATGTAGCAAGACCCAGTACTGCACCATGAACTCGATGTCGATCAGGCAGCCCCGGGAGTATTTAAGATTTCTGACGTCACCTTCTACTGGTTTTCTGTTTTGATAGATCTTGTCGCGCATTTCAACGATATCGCGCTTCAGTTTTTCTGGGCTCCTTTGCACCGTGAGAACTCCTTTACGGATACGCTCGAATTCATCTTCGAGAGTGGAACTGCCAACTACTAGCCTGGCTCTAACCAGCGCCTGGTGCTCCCAGGTCCAGGCTTTTTCCTGCTGGTATTGCAAATAAGCAAAGGTCGACGAAACCAGTAGGCCGGAGGCGCCATCGGGTCTCAGGCGGGAATCGATTTCGTACAGTTTTCCCGATCCGGTTAGAATACTGGTCATCGAGATTATTTTCTGCGCCAGTTTGGCGAAGTACATCGAGTTCTCGATGCATTTATCGCCCAGCGTTTGCTGGTTTTCGCCGTTAGAATTATGCAGAAAAATCACGTCCAGGTCGGATTGATAGTGCATTTCCTGCCCCCCGAGCTTTCCGTAGCCGATTATCGCAAGCTCGGGTGTTGTTTTTTTACCATATTCCTCGCAAGCTGGTAAACCGAACTGATTTTCCGTCGCCTTTGTGGCCAGGTCATAAACAGCCTGTAATAATAATTCAGCCAGTTCGGATAGATACAGGCTTACTTCGGTAGTATCGATCTGTTCCGACAATTCGGCCATCGCGATCACAATAGTCTGTTCCCGTTTGAATAAACGCAACACGTCCAGTTCCAGTTCCGCGTCGTCGCTTATATTGTCTAGTTGCAGTTGTAGGTTCTGCTGTAATCTGGCTTTTTCGAATCGTTCTTCAGGGGGGGGCGACTGGATTAATTGCTCCAGCAGCATCGGGTAACGCGTCACTTCCTGTGCAATCCACTCACTCTTGTCGAACAGATCGACCAGCTTTTCCAGTAGCTGGCTGTTTTGATGTAGCAATTCAAAATAGACGCTGCGCCCGGCAATTGAAGAAAATAGCCTGAGCAGACGCTCGAACAGGGTCAGTTGCTGATTACTTTGGCCCACTGCCCTTATGAGGCCAGGCATCATCGCACTAAATCGTTGCTTGGCACGTGCAGACATGAAGCTCCAGGCCTTGGAAACAAAAAATTCCGATAGCCTGTGACTGATTTCATCGGTGTCTCGAAGCCCTGCCGTACGCATGAATTCTAATTGCTGCAGCTCGGAATTTTCATTTGTTAATGCATCGCCGAATATTGCGGCATCGTTGCTTTCTACATCGCGCTTGAATAAGTCTCTGAAGTGATTGTTGACCGCCTCGCGATGGGAGCACTGTTGCGCATAAACGCTAGCCCAGTCTGTATACCCCATCGAGTGCGCGATTCTACTCTGGGCGATTTCATTGTCTGGACAGGAATGGGTTTGCTGGTCGGCCAACATCTGGAACTTATTTTCCAGTTGGCGTAAAAAAACATAGGCTTCACGCAAGTCTCTTATCGTTTCCCTGGCGACTATTTCCTGCTGTTCCAGCACATCAAAGCATTGAAAGATCTGGTTAGTCTGTAGTTGCTTATTACGACCACCCTTAAGAATCTGAAATGCCTGTACAAAAAATTCGATTTCCCGAATACCGCCCGAACCCAGCTTGATATTATCCTGCATATTTTTCGATTTGGCCTGCTGGTCAATCTTGTCTTTCAATGTCGCGAGTCCCTCGAAGACTCGATAGTCGTGGTATTTGCGGTAAACGAACGGCTGCAATATGGCCGAAATAGCCTGCCGATCTTTATCGCTACCAGTCAGAACACGGGCCTTGACCATTGCGTACTGTTCCCACTCTCGCCCATGTAGCTGGTAGTAATGCTCCAGTGCCGCGTGGCTCAGTGTCACCGGCCCCGATTCTCCCCAGGGGCGCAGGCGTAAATCGACCCGGTAGACAAAACCTTCTTCGGTAATGTCGTTCAACAATTGGCTAAATAGTCTTACCACGCGGTTAAAGTATTCCTGGTGCGACAACTGTCCAAAACCCCGGAGTTCTCCATCGCTGGCGTAGCAACATATCAGGTCGATATCCGATGAAAAATTGAGCTCCCGACCGCCCAGCTTACCCATTGCGATGATGTTGAGTTTCACTGGGCTACCATCCTGATCCACCGGTTGGCCATGTTTGGCGGCCAGATACTTTTCGCTGGCGTTTAAGGCGCATCGAATGAGCAGCTCGGCGAGGGCGCTCAAATGAGTAAGAGTGTCGTTGACAGGCGGTTTTTCTGTCACATCCAGATAAACGATTTCTATCAGCTTTCGATGGCGAATCTGACGTAATTGACTCCTGATTTGATCGAGGTCGTCGATCAGTTCCATTGCAGCCAGAATTTGTCTTTCATCCAGGTCAAATTGAGTCGTTGACTGGAGCAATTTTAACGCTGAAGGGTAGCGGCAAAGCTGTATTAATGCGTACGAACTGGAGATAGCCAGCTGTTTGACCTTGGTCAGGAAATCATCGCTGAAATGATTATGCTCAGATTGTAGATGGATATTGAGTTGATTCCAGTGGTACTGGTCTTCCTGTAGCAAGTAATGGATTGATGAATCTGGTTTCATCACTTAGACCAATCTAAATGTAAATGAGAAAGATTATTATTTACATTTAGATTATTATTCATTAAAATTCGTTCGCTTAGTGGGATTGTTTTATCCCTCATTATTATTCGTTCTGGAAATTAAACAACAATGTTCAAAAATAGTATTCCTTTCATAACAGCCCTGCTGCTGACCTGTTCGTCAGTCAATATTTTTGCTGCCGAAGTGAATATTTATTCTGCGCGCAAGGAAAACCTGATTAAACCACTGCTTGATAAGTTTACCGCCGAAACCGGTATTAAAACCAATTTAATTACCGCCCAGGCTGACACTTTACTCACGCGAATGATAAACGAGGGGCGTAATACGCCAGCCGACCTATTAATAACGGTCGACGCGGGTCGATTATACCGTGCCGTGCAGGCAGATTTGTTCCAGCCAATTGAGAGTTCAGCAATATTAAAAATTGTGCCCGAGCACTTGCGCGACCCTGATGGTTACTGGGTAGGATTATCACTGCGCGCCCGCGTGATATTTTACGCGATAGATCGTGTGCAGCCGGGGCAGCTATCGACCTATGAAGACCTGGCCGATCCGCGTTGGAAAAATCGAATCTGTATCCGAAGTTCCAACAATATTTATAACCAATCGCTGGTTGCATCAATGATTGCCAGTAATGGCCAGGAAGCGACGCAAAAGTGGGCAGAAGGCCTGGTATCGAACCTGGCACGCAAACCAGCCGGTGGGGATCGCGATCAAATTAAGGCTGCAGCGGCAGGGCAGTGCGATATCGCGATTGGAAACACCTATTATTATGGAAAGATGCTAGATAACGAGAAGGATCCAGCGCAGGTCGAAGCGGCGAAAAAAATGGCGATATTCTGGCCCAACCAAAATGATCGTGGTGCCCACGTAAATGTCAGTGGTGCCGGCATCAGTAAATATTCTAAAAATAGGGAAAATGCGATTCGATTACTCAAGTACCTGTTAAGCCCGGCGGCGCAGGAATGGTACGCTAGTATAAACTACGAATACCCGGTCATCGACGACACCAGTATCCTCGCAACACTCAGTAAATGGGGAGCCTTCAAGTCAGATGCCTTGAACCTGTCGAGGCTGGGCGAGCTTAATCGGGAAGCGGTAATAATCATGGACCGAGCTGGCTGGAAATAGTCTGACGGACAGCAGGAGCCAGCGCATCGGGGAGAAGATTAGCGACGAATATTCCTATTATCGAATCCATATTCAAAAGAGCAGGCCAGCGATTACGACAGTATAACTGGTGGCAGCCCGGCATCGTATTGACCGCGTTGATATTTAGCATTCCGGTATTAACCATAGTCAGTTTTTTGCTACGCCCGTCGAGCGAAGTGTGGCAACACCTGGTCGATACTGTACTAGTCGATTATATTTTCAATTCTGCGTTGTTATTGGTAGGCGTCGCCCTGGGTACTCTGTCGATGGGTGTTATTTGCGCCTGGCTTACTAGCCTGTGCCAGTTTCCAGGTAAATCATTCTTTTCCTGGGCATTGCTGTTGCCACTGGCGATGCCCGCTTATATCATCGCCTACACGTACACGGGCATGTTTGATTTTGCCGGGCCGATTCAGACACAAATTCGTGACTGGACTGGATGGAGATATGGAGATTATTATTTTCCCGAGATACGTTCGCTTGGTGGCGCAATGGCCATGTTGTCTCTGGTGCTTTATCCCTATGTTTATTTGCTAGCTCGTGCTGCTTTTATCGAACAATCGGTCTGTGTAATCGAAGTGAGTCGCACGCTCGGCTGTAATGCATGGTCGAGTTTTTATCGGGTTGCGCTGCCGCTCGCGCGTCCGGCCATCGTGGCAGGGTTATCGCTCGCATTGATGGAGACACTGGCCGATTATGGAACAGTCTCATATTTCGGTATCGGTGTTTTCACCACTGGCATATTCAGGACCTGGTTCGGGCTGGGCGATAGTGCGGCAGCGGCTAAGCTGGCGGGGATTTTGTTGCTGTTTGTATTCACGCTGGTGGTGATTGAACGCGGGTCGCGCAGGCAGGCAAGGTATCACCATACTTCTAACCGCTATGGCCAATTACCACAGTATCGGCTATCGGGCCTAAGGGCAGGGATCGCATTGGTCGCCTGCCTGTTACCGCTGATTTTTGGATTTGTATTGCCAGCCATTCAGCTAGGGTTGTGGGCAAGTGATACCTATGTCGATATGGTCGATGAGTCGTTTTTTAAAATAACGCTGAATACGGTTTCTCTTGCCCTGCTTGCAGCCTTTCTCGCTGTTTTGGTCGCCTTGATTCTGGCTTACACGAAACGAGTTTTAGCTAGCCCGGCGGTCATAGTATCGGTTCGCATTGTCGCTACCGGCTATGCCATCCCAGGAACGGTGATTGCGATTGGCGTGATCATTCCGTTTGGCTGGTTTGACAACTGGTTCGACCTGTTGATGCTTGATTACTTCAATATTTCTACCGGACTGTTGCTGAGTGGTACGTTGTTCACCCTGATATTCGCTTATTTGGTTCGCTTTTTGGCGGTCTCGATACAGTCAGTCGAGTCTGGCCTGGACAAGATTAAACCCTCGATGGACGAGGCTGCCAGGTCGCTCGGCTACCGACCGATGGAAGTTTTATTCAAGGTTTACCTCCCATTGATGAAAGGATCAGTGTTGACCGCGATATTGATCGTATTTGTCGATGTCATGAAAGAGTTACCGGCAACGCTAATTCTTAGGCCGTTTAATTTTAATACGCTCGCGGTACGCGCATTTGAACTGGCCTCGGACGAACGACTGGCAGACTCATCGAGCGCTGCCTTAATGATTGTTGTGGTCGGCCTGTTACCTGTTATTCTATTGAGTAAGAGTATTTCCAGCTCAAGGGTGGGTTCATGACAGCTCAACTCGAAGTCGAAGATCTGGATGTCAGTTACGGTAAATACCAGGTACTCAGGCAGGTATCGTTCACGGTGAAGCCAGGTCAAATTGGCTGCGTGCTGGGGCCGAGCGGGTGTGGTAAAACGACTGTTTTGCGTGCCATTTCAGGTTTTGAGCCCGCAATAGGCGGCCGCATCCTGATCGATCAGGTCGAGGTCAGTTCGAATCAGTACTGCCTCGCGCCAGAAAAACGCAATGTCGGAATGGTATTCCAGGATTTTGCATTATTTCCACATTTATCAGTAGCCGACAATATTGGTTTTGGTCTTAAAACCGGGCGCAATAAAGATCGACAGGCTCGTGTTCATGAACTGCTCGCTATAATTGGTATGCCGACCTATGGGCAGGCTTATCCACACCAGCTATCGGGTGGGCAACAGCAGCGAGTGGCTCTGGCTCGGGCTATGGCGCCCCGACCAGGGATACTATTGCTTGACGAACCTTTTTCCGGCATGGATGTCGATTTACGCCAGCAGCTCGCGCGCGAAGTCAGGGATATCTTGAAACAGGAAAATGTGACCACGATACTGGTTACCCATGATCAGAACGAAGCATTTGCGATCGCCGACAATATCTGTGTGATGAACGAGGGTAAGATATTGCAAATCGACACTGGGTATAATCTTTATCACCGGCCTGTGAATCGATTTGTCGCGGATTTTATAGGGGAGGGTGTTATTATCCCGGCGCGCGTCGAAAATCAGTATTCAGTTCGAACCGAGTTAGGCCTAATCAGTGGAAATACACCCATTGATACCAAACAGGGGTCGATGGTCGATGTATTGATCCGACCTGACGATGTGGTGCACGACGATGCGTCGAAAGACTCGGCGATTGTTATTGACAGGGCGTTTCGCGGTGCCGATTTTCTTTATTATTTACGCATGGACAGCGGGGTCGAGGTATTGTGTCTTGCACCAAGCCATCATAACCACGCCATAAACGAACGCATAGGCATTCGTTTGAATGTCGATCATCTGGTTTTATTTGAGCGCTCATGACTCGGGGTCGGTAACAATGTTGACCAAAATTCTCCTCACTCTGGCAGTGATAACCGGCTGTTTATGGTTTGTGTCAACTAAACGTGGCAGGCCGCCACCACCGTTGTTAGTGGTCTTGAGTAAAAAAGACCAGCGCAAGCGTGAAATATTGAGACGTAGTGTTTACTTGTTTATGGCGACTATGGTGCTGGCCGCTATCGTAATGATCTACATCGAAGTTGCGGATAATAATACAATTGTGACGGTCCATGTGATAAATAGTCAAACCGGTTCTCGTGTCAGTTATCGAGCTCGGCGGAATGATATCGAATCCGGTAGTTTCTCGACTGTCGAAGGACGTACTGTATACGTAGCTGATATTGAAAGAATCGAAGTCGAGTCAAAATAAAGTCAGCCTATTTTCGAATAGTGTTAGTTTATACAGGCCATTAATTATTAAAGGTAGTGATTAGTCGGCCGATACCACAACCAGGCAAAAGACGCCTCTGTGGGTTTAAATAAATGAAAATAAATTTTTCGAGTTTAATCTGGCGATTAATAATGCCTATTGTAATTATAGGTATTCTCACGATCGTGTCGTTGAGCATATTGCTCCAAAAACAGTTAGAAAATAACGAGATATTGGCTATTTTTGCGATATCCATATTGGCCATGTTGGTATTCACCATACTACTGTTTAATTTAATTATCAGCCAACAAGTTAATCGGTTGATAGATCGCCTGGGGCAGTCGTCGGTCGAGGGAGACTTAACTCAACGGATGGAATTGTCCGGAAACGATGAAATTAGCGTTATAGCCGGATATATCGACGACTTTATTGATCGGGTACACACTAATAGTTGCCCAAATTACTAGTACTTCATCGGAGGTGGTCAATTCTGTTACCGAGCTCAATGCAGTCACAACAGCTGTGAGCAAGGGTGCTTTGAGACAGCAACAGGTAGCTATGCTTCAGTCATTGATCGGGCAATTTAAGGTTTAGTACCGTCAGTGTTCTAGGCGCCAATGTTAAACAAGTACCCCACCAGGCCATAGATCCGGCACGAAGCGGCAATAATAATTCTGGCGCACCCTTCAACCGATAGCTAGCTTCGATTTCAACAGTCCGAGTATTTCCTCGCCGTCCGAATTCTGGACGCTCAGCAGCAAACCTTCATCGCGATAGAAATCGACGAGTGGGGCAGTTTGATCCGAATAGACCTGTAGACGGTTACTGATCGCTTCTGCAGTTTCGTCGTCGCGCTGAACTACATTTCCTCCACAAACATCGCAGATACCTTCTACTTTCGGTGGTTTGAATTTTACGTTATAAATTTCACCGCACTGGCTACAGGTGCGACGGGTTGTCAGCCGATCGATGATAATTTCTCTGGCGATGTCCAGTTCGAGTGCACAATCGAGTTTCTCACCCATTTTTTCGAGCAGAAGCTTAAGTGACTGGGCCTGTGAAATAGTTCGTGGAAAACCATCGAGCAGGTATCCTGCCTTGCAGTCATCCTGCTTAAGGCGCTCTTCCATAATGCCCATGATTAAATCGTCAGTTACCAGGTCACCCGCCTTCATAGTCGCCTCGGCCTGTTTGCCAAGCTCGGTTCCGGCAGCCACTGCAGTACGTAAAATATCGCCGGTGGAAATTTGAACCGAGCCGTCAAATTGAGTCAATACTTTAGCGATTGTCCCTTTTCCAGCCCCGGGAGGGCCCAACAAGATAATTTTCATATGACAGCCTCTTTGAAATATTCGAGACTATTTTCCGGTTTTATATCGGGATGGCAAATCGGAATTCCTGATACCTGGAAAGGCTTGACTAATTATTACCATTACAGGTGACGGTGAGTTTGCGTCGGTGCGGGTGGATTCTGTGCTCCCATAAAAATATACCCTGCCAGGTACCCAGCGCCAGGGTCCCATCCGTAATCGGGATGCTGATTTCGTTTTGGGTCAAAACGGATCGAATATGCGCTGCCATGTCGTCGGGCCCTTCCTGATCGTGTAGATAATGTGGATCGCCGTCGAGTACCAGTTTAGAGAGGTAGTTCTCCAGATCCGTGCGAACATCGCTATCGGCGTTTTCAGTAATGATCAGCGATGCGCTAGTATGGTGGATGAACACATGGCAAATCCCGCTATTGATGCCAGATTTTCTAACTAACTGCTCTATCTCCCCGGTGACATTGATCGTAGCTCGCCCAGGTGTTTGAATATCGAACTGAAATTGTTCAATCATTATGTTCTGCCAGATGGGTGTAGGCGCGCCGGCTTATCAAATCAGATCGTAACCAGCGAGATCGACTGTTGAGAGTCGTCGATATTGGGTGCCAGAATGGTAGGTGATGCCATTTTGCTACTGGTTTCGGGGTAATCCAGTGTGAAATGCAATCCGCGGCTTTCTTTACGCTGCATCGCAGAGCGAATAATCAATTCAGCCACTATGACCAGGTTTCGTAGCTCTAGCAGGTCGGCCGATACTTTGTAGTTACCATAGTATTCGCTGATTTCCCGTTTCAGTAAACTGGTTCGATGCAGGGCTCGCTCAAGGCGTTTATTAGTGCGCACTATGCCCACATAATCCCACATAAAACGGCGTAATTCGTCCCAATTGTGGGCAACCACGATATCTTCATCCGAGTCGGTTACCTGTGACTCGTCCCAATGTTGCAGGGGTTGTGGGTCGACACCGGTGATCCATGTGTCAGTGATATGCTGAGCCGCCGAACGCGCAAACACAAGACACTCGAGTAGAGAATTACTGGCCATACGATTTGCGCCATGCAATCCCGAATAACTGACTTCTCCTACCGCAAAGAGATTATCGAGATCAGTCTGCCCGTTAGTATCGATCACAATCCCGCCACAGGTATAGTGTGCTGCGGGCACCACCGGAATCGGCTCGCTGGTGATATCGATATCATATTCGCGGCAGCGACGGTAGATAGTCGGGAAATGAGATTTAATGAAAGCTCGACTCTTGTGGCTGATGTCGAGATAAACACAGTCACTGCCGAGGCGCTTCATTTCATGGTCTATAGCCCGGGCAACTATGTCCCTGGGTGCCAGTTCGGCGCGCTCGTCAAAGCGCTGCATAAATCTCTCGCCATTTGGCAGCAAGAGTTTACCACCTTCACCTCGGATAGCCTCGGTGATCAGGAAAGATTTGGCGTCCGGATGGTAAAGACAGGTTGGATGGAACTGGATAAATTCCATGTTGGCGACGCGACATCCAGCTCGCCATGCCATCGCGATTCCGTCGCCAGTTGAGCCATCAGGATTGCTGGTATAAAGGTACACTTTACTCGCACCACCGGTAGCAAGTACCACATTTTGTGCCCCAAACACTTCCACATGATGATTCCTACGGTTAAATGCATACAGTCCCTGGCAGCGACTGTTTTTGCAGATTAGATCGATCACGAGATGGTGCTCGAAAACCTGAATATTGTTGTGTTCGAGCAGATGCGCCTGTAGGGTTAGCTGCAATGCCTTACCCGTTGCATCTGCGGCGTGTACCACGCGGCGTTTGCTGTGGCCGCCCTCTCGTGTCAGGTGATAGCCGCTTTTACTCACTTCCTGCCGGTCTTTGGTAAATGGCATACCGAGGTCAGACAACCATTGTATGCATTGACTGCCTCTGCTTACTGTAAAATTCACCACATCCGGGTCACAAAGTCCCGCACCAGCTGCCAGGGTATCCTGTACATGGTCATCAATACTGTCATCTGGTTCGAGAACCGCCGATATACCGCCCTGGGCAAAATAGCTCGCATATTGCTCGAAATTAGTTTTAGCCAGGATCGCAATTGAAGTAGATTTCGGTAAATTAAGTGCAACTGTAAGTCCAGCGGCACCGGAACCGACAATGACAATATCAAAATTAAATTGTTTGCTCATATTTAGATTAATGCGATCTGATAATAGAGGTTATAGCGATTACCGATCAAACTCAAAGTAATTATTCGTAGAAATAGAGGTAAGATCCATCCAGGTAACTTTCAGCATGAACTTTTTAATATATAATCGGTCATTATTTTCGGCATTGAGCGATTGACAAGATTTGGGCAGCGATTGATGAACCTGTCTATCTTGGCAGCTATCGCAGTGCAGAAATATTTCCTGAAACTACGATTTCAGATAATAACTAAGGGTTTTCAATGGGGACAAATCAGCTCGATGCGGAACTGGTGAAGCGAGTACAGAATGGAGATAAAATTGCTTTTGATATTCTGGTGCAGAAATATCAGCAGAAGGTGGTGAACCTGATATCCAGATTTGTGTCCGACCAGGCTGAATGCTATGACATCGCCCAGGAGACTTTTATCAAAGCCTACCGCGCGATAGGAAACTTTAGGGGTGATAGCCAGTTTTATACCTGGCTTTATCGTATAGCCGCGAATACCGCTAAGAATTATCTCGCCTCCAGGGCGAGGAAATCACCGGCGTATTCGGTCGATGTGGAAGATGCGGAGCATTATGAAGGTGAATCGGGATTAAAAGAGTATGCAAATCCGGAAAATTTATTACTTACCGATGAAATTAAAAAAACCATATTTCGAGCCATCGAGGCATTGCCGGAAGATCTGAAGTCAGCGATAACGCTGAGAGAACTAGAGGGGTTAAGCTACGAGGAAATCGCCGAAGTAATGGATTGTCCGATAGGAACGGTTCGATCGCGAATATTTCGTGCTAGAGATGCAATTGATAAGGAACTTAGACCCCTGTTAGAGTGACTAAGTAGTTATGGCCAGAAAAGACAAGAGTGAAGTTATGGGTGAGCAGAATAAAATTTCCACGCTACTGGATGAATTTTCGGGCGATGAACAGAGTTATGCTGCATTGGATGATTTGTTAAGCGATGTCAATCTGCAATATACTCTGCGTCGCTACCAAATGATCGGTGAGGTGATGCGCCATGAGTTACCCGATCAATTAAATATCCAATTCAGTGCCAGCGTTAAACTGCATATTGATCAGATTGAAACTCATACTCGTTCAACGGATATACCCTCGAACCTGAAAGGTAGTTCATCACTCTGGGCATGGCCCTTTTTGAAACCCGTAGCGGGTTTGGCGATCGCGGCTACGGTTGCTTTAGTGTCTGTCACACTCTGGCAATCTGTCAATAGCGGCTCTCCATCAAGTCAGGTGGTGGATCAGCTGGCCAATGTCGATCGGCAACAGATTGAGCAGCTGACCAATCAAACGGTACCGTCTGAAGCTGTTACGGTTTCGACTAAAATCAATGAAGGTATGCGCTGGACGATAATCAATGACACCCCAGCATTGCAACAAAAATTGAACGCTTATCTGGTTAATCACACAGAATATTCAAACTCTATGCAGGGGCTCATCCCTCAGGTCAGAGTCGTGGGATTTGATTCTCAGCAATAATTACGATATGAATTTCATCCTCAGATTATCCTTGCTACTACTCGTATTGACGAGTATCGGCCAGGCTAATGCTGGGCCAGCAATGGAGTGGGTTCAGAAGATGGCCGATGCAATGCGCAATAAAAGCTATCAGGGAAATTTCGTGTACCTACATGAAAATCAGCTGGAGAGTATGTCTATCTCCCATATAAAGGATAGCGCGGGAGAAAGAGAAAGACTTTTTTCACTCAATGGAGAGGCGCGCGAAGTAATTCGCGACAACAAAAATCTGACCTGCATCTGGCCATTAAGCCGCAAAGTTATAGTCGATTCGTCGCGCCAAAATAACTTTTCCCCTTTGTTTATTCCCGATGATGTTGCCAGGATCGAAAAATTTTATGATATGAAGATAATTGGTCATGATCGAATTGCGGATTACCAGACGGTAGTCGTGGAAATTGTCCCGAAAGATCAACTTCGCTATGGACTTAAATTGTGGATAAATACTGAAAATGAATTATTGATGAAATCTAGTTTGATCGATGAGCAGGGTCGAGTAGTAGAGCAGGTTATGTTTACCAGTCTTGAGTTATTGCCTGAAGAAGATCGATTGCAGATGATTAGAATGCCTGAACTCGACGATAGCTATACGCTGGTTCGATATCATAGTGGCGATGTATCTGGAAATATGGTGGCCGATGTCGAGTGGCAGCTATCCAGTATACCAGATGGATTTAGACGGCAATCGGCATTAAAAAGAGAGATTCCCGAAACTGGACGATATATCCAGCAATTAGTTTATACCGATGGACTCGCTTCCCTGTCAATTTTCATCGAAAAACTATCATCATCACCAACTCTGTTGGGAGGCACATCGATGGGGGCAGTCAATGCCTACATTCGTGTGTTGGACGATTATTCGGTGACAGCGATTGGAGAAGTGCCTGCATTAACAATCAGACGAGTGGCCGAGTCGGTTTTTTATTCAAAACCCTAGCCCGGACATTTCATAAATATACTCGCGCCCTTGCTAGTCCTTTGTTCCCTCAGGAGATTTTCCTCAGTCGGCCGGATCCATTGGTCCGACACTTCTTCGGAAAATCTCCTGAGAAAACAAAATCCTGCGCAATCATCGTGGTGATTCATGAATTGTCCGGGCTAGTAAGCTGTCGAAGGCTGTATCATTTGTTAGCCGGTAGGCAGTTAGTCGATGCGCCCCTCTTCCAGAGAAATTATTGGTAGCTTACTTTATAATAAAAGCATGATTAGAGAAAAAGCTACCGTCACCAGGCTTGAAGGAATTCATGCTGTGATCGAGATGCACCGGCAAAGCGTCTGTGGTCATTGTGAGGTCAGGAATGGCTGCGGCACAGGTGCTCTTGGTCGTTTGCTGGGTCATCGAAACAAATCGCTTAAAGTCGTCAATGAGCAGGATCTGGTGCCTGGCGATCAGATAATTTTAGGGATACAGGACGGGGCTTATCTAAACGCCAGCCTGATGATTTATGGCCTGCCACTGTTAGGCTTGATTTCTGGGGGGCTGATTTTTCAGTGGGTATTTGGGGAGTCGGATCTCAGTGCTATGATCGGTGCTGCAATCGGGATGTCTGTGGGCTTGATATCCTCGAACCTGATGGCTAAATATCGCTTTTCAGCCCTGTTAAAACCGACAATACTGCAAATAATTGCTGAACCGAAAGAGAATATCTAGGTCTTATACGGCATTAATTTAAGCATTTGGAGAACACTATAATGATGCAACAAAAAAGCCAGTATTTTATTCACATTTTTCTGATATTGATGTTGAGCGCACCTATTACTGCGCAAGCAGCATTGCCAGATTTTACCAGGATTGTTGAGAATGCAAAAAATTCAGTAGTAAACATCAGCACCAGAACCAAAGCGCGCAAGAGTGATTCAGAAAATCGATTGCATATTCCCAATTTTCCAGAAGGCTCCGAACTCGGAGAGCTATTCGAGAAATTTTTCGGTAACGAAGGATTTGGCGAACGACGCCGTGACTCACAGTCGTTGGGATCCGGTTTTATATTTTCCGCTGACGGGTATATCCTGACCAATCACCACGTAATCGCTGGTGCCGATGAGGTAATCGTACGTTTTGCTAATCGGGAAGAATACGAAGCCAGAATTATCGGTTCCGACAAGGCGTCGGACATAGCCTTGTTAAAAATAGACGCCGAAAACTTGCCCGTATTAAAATTTGGCGACTCTGATGACTTAAAAGTGGGTGAATGGGTGCTTGCGATTGGATCCCCGTTTGGATTCGACCATTCGGTCACTGCGGGTATAGTCAGCGCCAAAGGGCGAAGTCTGCCAAGCGATAATTACGTACCCTTTATTCAGACCGATGTGGCGATTAACCCGGGTAATTCTGGCGGCCCATTGTTTAATCTTGACGGTGAAGTCGTTGGAATCAATTCGCAGATTTATAGCCGCACGGGTGGATTCATGGGATTATCCTTTGCCATCCCGATTGAAATGGCGGTCGATGTTGCCAGCCAGATTAAGCAGAATGGGCGTGTTTCGCGCGGTTGGCTGGGTGTGCTCATTCAAGAAGTGACGCGTGAATTAGCCGAATCATTTGGCATGGACAGTCCCCATGGCGCATTGGTCGCCAAGGTACTGGAAAATAGCCCAGCCGCCGATTCTGATCTGCAGGTAGGAGACGTGATCGTTGAGTTTAATGGTAAAAAAGTAATGCGTTCAAGTGGATTGCCGCCTTTAGTCGGTCGAGCCGCTGTGGGCAAGACTGCCAAAGTAACAATTATTCGAAATAAGACCCGCAAACAGATAAAAGTTAAGATTGCCGAGTTACCGGGCTCGATTACCCAGGCGGCCTTTACCCCGGATGCAGATGACGAACCGGAAGAAAATTTTGCAATGGGAATGAGTGTAAAGGAATTGACGAAGTCGACGCGGAAAAAACTAAAATTAGAATCGGGCGTCGAAGTAACCGATATCGTGGCTGACAGCTCAGCCCAGGAAGCGGGCATTATCAGGGGGGATGTCATTACTATGATCGATAATCAGGTAGTGGCTACGGTCGATGATTTCGAGCAAATTACAGATGACCTTAAAGCTGGAAAATCGGTAGCTCTGCTGGTGCAAAGGCGATCTGGTCCAGTATTTCTTGCCATCCGTCCAGAGGATTCCTGAATTTAGTGGCTGGATGCCCAGTAACAGAGATCCACTTGCAGCTGAGTTTTTATTACCGCGAGGAATGCCACCTATGCGATGCGATGCGCAAAGCACTGGTGGCATTCAACCGAAAAAAACAACCGATAAGCTGGTGTGAAATAGATATAGATCGCAGTATCGAATTGATACGCCAATATGATGTGCAGGTTCCTGTTCTACGCATGGGCGAGCAGGAAATTTGCCATCACTTCTTTGACGAGAAATCCCTGCTTACTGCTCTCAAATAGATTATTCAGTGACTCGATAGTTTATCGTCACTTTATGATTTTCTTTTGAACCATTTTACTGTTGATTTACGTTAGATTCCCGTAAACTTCGCGGGTTTTTATCCTGGGAATTCCTGAATCACTCAGATCTAATCAGAGGTTCCCTATGCAACGCACCCGCCTGGGGATAGATTCATCTATGCAGATGAAGAATGTACGAAATTTTTCGATCATTGCCCATATCGATCATGGCAAATCGACTTTAGCCGATCGATTCATTCAGTTGTGTGGTGGACTGAGTGAACGAGAGATGGGAAATCAGGTGCTGGATTCGATGGATCTGGAGCGAGAGCGTGGCATTACCATAAAAGCGCAAAGTGTATCGCTTCAATACCAGGCCAGGGATGGTCAGACTTATACGCTCAATTTTATCGATACCCCTGGACACGTTGATTTTTCCTACGAAGTATCACGATCACTCGCAGCCTGCGAAGGTGCGCTTTTAATTGTTGATGTCTCGCAGGGTGTGGAGGCGCAAAGTGTGGCCAATTGCTATACCGCGATCGATCTGAATCTGGAAGTAATTCCAGTACTGAACAAGATAGATTTACCGGCTGCGGATCCCGACAGGGTTAAACTGGAAATTGAAGAAATCATCGGCATCGATACTTCGAATGCAATCGAGGTGAGTGCAAAGACCGGAGTGGGTGTCGATGAACTGCTCAATCAGTTAATCGAACTGATACCGCCACCCAGAGGATCTCCGGATAATCGTACTCAGGCGTTGATTATCGATTCATGGTTTGACAGCTATGTCGGCGTGATAGTCCTGGTCAGAGTCATGGAGGGAAGCATTCGTCCTAAGCAAAAAATACAGATGATGTCGAGCGGACGCGAATTTATGGTTGAAAAGGTGGGTGTGTTCACCCCCAAACGGAAAACAACCGATCAGTTACAGGCAGGCGATGTGGGCTTCATTATTTCGGGTATCAAAGATATCGAAGCGGCCAAGGTAGGTGATACCATTACACTGAGCCGAAATCCTGCGGATGAGCCACTCGCTGGTTTCGAAGAAATTCAACCCCGCGTTTTTGCCGGATTGTTCCCGATTAGTTCAGACGACTACGAGAATTGTCGAGAGGCGCTCAAGAAACTGAAATTAAACGACGCTGCATTACAATTCGAGCCTGAGACATCACAGGCTCTCGGATTCGGTTTTCGCTGCGGGTTTCTGGGCCTGCTGCATATGGAAATAGTGCAGGAACGCCTGGAGCGTGAGTACGACCTTGATCTGATAACGACAGCACCGACCGTTATTTATCAGGTAGTCACCACGGCAGGCGAGGAGTTAGAGATACATAACCCAGCCGATTTGCCTGTAATCAATAAAATCAGTGAAATCAGAGAACCCATAATACAGGCTAATATTCTGCTGCCAGAGGAGTATATCGGTGCAGTAATTGCGTTATGTATCGAAAAACGGGGTGTTCAAAAAGATATGCAGTATGTGGGAAAGCAGGTAGCTCTCGTTTTTGAACTGCCATTGAGCGAGGTAGTGCTCGACTTTTTTGATCGTCTGAAATCGGTTAGCAGGGGCTACGCTTCATTCGATTATGAATTACTACGATTTGATGCGGCAAACCTGGTAAAACTGGACGTGTTGATCAATGGTGAGAAAGTAGATGCACTGTCTTTAATAGTACATCGCAGTAATGCCGACTATCGGGGTCGCGAGCTGGCCTCAAAAATGAAGGAGCTAATTCCCCGACAAATGTTTGATGTCGCAATCCAGGCGGCGATAGGGTCTAGTATTATCGCGCGCACTAATGTCAAAGCGTTACGCAAGAATGTTACTGCTAAATGCTATGGTGGAGATATAACACGCAAAAAGAAGCTGCTGGAAAAACAAAAAGCAGGTAAAAAACGTATGAAGCAGGTCGGTAATGTTCAAATTCCGCAGGATGCATTTCTTGCGGTTTTAAAAATTAATAATTAACTCTCCCAATTGAGGTTATGAGTGAATGATAGACTATGATTTTGAATTTTTATTGGTAATAGGAACAACGTTTACCGGAATGGTCTGGTTAATTGATGTTTTATTTTTTGCCAAAGCACGAAAGCTGGAAGCTATCAGTAAATCAGCCTATGAACCGATACTGCTAGAGTACTCAAAATCTTTTTTCCCGGTTTTATTAGCAGTACTCGTTCTCCGTTCATTTCTGTTTGAGCCTTTTCGAATTCCGTCTGGCTCGATGATGCCGACTCTGCTGGTGGGGGATTTTATTTTGGTGAACAAGTTCGCCTATGGCCTGCGATTACCGATAATCCACACTCGTATTACCCACGGTGAAAAACCGAAACGAGGTGACGTTGCAGTTTTCCGCTATCCAGAAGATGAATCACTGGACTATATTAAACGTATTATTGGTTTGCCGGGGGATCACGTTAGTTATTATAATCGGAGGTTGTCGATCAATGGCAAACCGTTAAAAACAAAATTTGATCATAAATATCAAGGTCTTGGGGACCGTAATAATATGGTTGGTAGCGGCGGTTGTGATAGAGTAGGAGCCGAATGTAACGTTTATTCCGAAAAAATAGGCGAGGCCAGCCACACCATGATGACCAACCCGGATGTGGGCTTCTCGTTTGACGGCGAGTTGTTCGTTCCAGAAGGTCAGTATTTCGTGATGGGTGATAATCGAGATCACAGTAACGATAGTCGATACTGGGGGTTTGTGCCCAAAGAGAATCTGGTTGGAAAGGCAATTATGATATGGATGCACTGGGACTGGCGTAGCAGTGGTAATGGCCTGGATTTATCTAGATTAGGGAATCGAATTTCAGAGTAAGGTAATCAAATGAGTACTATGACAAACACCAGACACCGGCAAAAAGGCTTGTCCAGCCTTGGCTGGCTCGCTGCGGCGGGTATTTTTGGCATCCTCAGCGTGGGTGCTATAAAAGTGATTCCGATATACATGGAGAATTTTACTATCAAGTCGGTTCTCGAGGCAGTTCAGGAGGACCCTAGAATTGACCCTAAGTCAAAACGTGCAATTTGGGAATCAATTAGTAAGCGTTTATATATCAATGAGGTCAGATTGATCAAGCGAGAGCACGTCACGATGACCCGCAAAGATGGAAAAACGACAATTACTATCACCTACGAAAGTAGACGGCCTTATATGGGTAATTTATTTATCGGCGGTGCTTTTAGCGAGTCTGTTGTGATAGACAGGTGAATCAGGATATATTTCAGGAAACCATTGCTTATCAATTTAAGCGTTCGAAGTTACTTGAACAAGCGCTTACGCATCGCAGCTATTCGAGCAATTTAAACAATGAAAGACTGGAATTCCTCGGCGACAGCATACTCAATCTTGTTATCTCAAGGTATATTTATCTGGCTCGTCCCGATGCAAGCGAAGGCGAGTTAAGCCGAATGAGAGCGTCCCTGGTCAACGAAGAAGCGCTCGCGCAGGTTGCCCGGGATATCGATCTGGGTGAGTATATCAATCTCGGCGGTGGCGAATTGAAAAGCGGCGGTTCTCGCCGCGCGTCGATATTGTCTGATACTATGGAGGCGATATTTGGCGCCATTTATCTGGATAGTGGATTTTCGCAGGCGCAGCAGACTATATTATTTCTGTACGATGAGTATTTACGGAAATTACCCGATGCCGAGGCTTTGAAAGACCCTAAAACCAGGCTGCAGGAGTATCTGCAGTCACAGCAGATTGAATTACCCAAATATAATGTATCAAAAACCACTGGCAAGTCGCATGATCAGACATTCACCGTCACCTGTATTATTGACGCGTTAAAATTAAACACCAGTGGCAGAGGATCGAGCCGAAAAAAAGCCGAACAGTCTGCAGCTGATAGTGCTTTGCACCGATTAAATCGATGAATAATACTTTTCAAACTGGATATGTAGCACTGATTGGCAAGCCCAATACCGGCAAATCGACCTTGATGAATGCGCTGATCGGTGAGAAGGTCAGTATCACTGCACACCGCCCGCAAACGACAAGGCACCAGATTTTAGGAATAAAAACCACCGACAATTACCAGTGTATTTTCGTTGATACGCCCGGATTGCACGACGATAACCATAAAGCAATACACCGTTATATGAATCGGGCTGCGGCTAGTATGTTCACCGAAGCCGACCTGATATGTGTGCTGCTGGATGTTAAACGATTTAACCGAAACGATGAAAAAATCCTGCAGCGGGTGAGTAAATTTGAGAAGGTTATCGTTGTCCTTAACAAGATTGACCAGGTGACCAGGGCCGCATGCTTACCCATGATGAAACAGATTGCCGAATTCGCCCCAGGGCGTGAAATAGTCCCGGTATCAGCTTTAAAGCGTGATAACCTGGATCGGTTGGAAACACTAATAGTGGCTCAGTTGCCACCGGGTGCGCCACAGTTTCCGGACGACCAGATAACCGACAAGTCGATGCGATTCATCACCGCTGAAATAATCCGCGAAAAGTTATTCAGGGTGTTAAAACAGGAATTACCTTATTCGATAACAGTTAATATTGATCACTATAAAGAAGAGACTGATTTAACCCGTATTTCCGCGACGGTGTGGGTTGAGCGAAGTTCGCAAAAAGGTATCGTAATTGGGAAAAATGGTAGCCTGCTGAAGAAAATCGGATCCCTGGCGCGCACGGATATAGAACGTTTGCTGGACACACAGGTTTACTTGCAACTATGGGTTAAAATACGCGAAGGTTGGGCGGACGACGAAAAATCACTGGCCGCATTTGGTTATTCCGATGCAAATCCGAGTCACTGATCAACCGGCTTACCTTTTACATCGACGTGATTGGAAAAATACCAGCCTTATTCTTGATTTGATGACCGAAGATTATGGGCGAGTCAGCGTGATCGCTAAAGCGGGCAGGAACAGCAGGACAAAATCTCTTTACCAGCCGTTTTGTCGGCTATCGATTAGTTGGAGCGGACGCAGGGAACTCAAAACGCTAATAGGAATCGATGGATCCGAGATTCGAGTAAACGAGCATCTTTACCTGCCGCTACTCTATATTAACGAATTGTTATGCGCTTACCTGCCAGTGCAGGAGGCGATGCCAGAAATGTTTCAACTGTATGATAAATTGCTTGAACAGACCGACCCGCAGTTTGGTGAGCGCCACTTAAGAGAGTTCGAGCGTTCGGCGATGACATTACTGGGTTATATGCCCGATACTGCGGTTGAATCCGGGGGTGGTCAACCCATTGACCCGGAGGAATATTATCGATTTTTGCCGACTGACGGTTTCGTCCCAGCTGGCGTTAACGAGACTAATGCTGTCATTGGGAAAACAATCATGGACTGGAATCAAAGGCAGTACCATAAGAAACAGGTATTAAATTTAGCGAAAATCGTGATGCGCAGTATTATTGACTTTAACTTGCACGGAAAAAGGCTAAAATCTCGTGAAATTTACCAGCAGATAAAGAGCCGTACATGAGCAAGCCGGCCACTTTAGGTGTCAACATCGATCACGTTGCTACCCTGCGCCAGGCTAGGGGAACTCGGTACCCTGACCCAGTTTATGCGGCGCAAATAGCCGAGCAATCCGGTGCCGACTCAATCACCTTGCATTTAAGGGAAGATCGCCGCCATATCCAGGAACGAGACGTCCTGTTGGTGAAGCAGGTGCTACAGACAAAGATGAATCTGGAACTGGCGGTGATTCCAGAAATGATCGAGTTTGCTTGTGAGGTTAAGGCCGAAGATGTCTGCCTGGTTCCCGAAAAACGTGAAGAGTTAACCACCGAAGGTGGTCTGGATGTCGCAGGGCAGATAAACACGATCAAGGCGGCTTGCCAGCAGTTGGCATCGGTTGGAACGCGAGTCTCTCCATTTATCGATGCCAGCACCGAACAAATTGACGCGGTACTGGAATGTGGGGCGCCCTGTATCGAAATTCATACCGGCCATTACGCCAATGCCGAGGGTGACGAGCAGCAACGGCAGTTGGAAATAATCAACCAAATGATCGCTTATGCTCATGGCAAAGGCCTTCAGGTGAATGCTGGCCATGGATTGCATTATCACAATGTCCAGCCAATTGCAGCTAATCCATTGGTCAGTGAACTGAATATTGGCCACGCTATCATAGCCGACGCGGTGTTCAATGGCCTGGCTCATTCAATTCGCGAAATGAAACGCCTGATGGTTGAAGCCAGAATATGATAGTCGGGATAGGTGTCGATATCGCTGAAACTATACGGTTTGAAAAGCTATACTCCAGGTTTGGTGATCGTATCGCACGTCGATTATTGACCGATTATGAATTCAGCGAGTTTAATAAACGCAATCGCCCGGCCGCGTATTTAGCCACCCGTTTTGCTGCCAAAGAGGCTGCCGCTAAAGCTCTGGGCACAGGTTTTGGTACGGAGGTTGGGTATAAAAGTATCGAAATTGGTAATGATCATAGCGGTAAACCGATACTTCGCTTTTTCAATCGGGCCACTATTCTCGCCGAGAAAAAACAAGTTAGTAATGTGTTGGTATCACTATCGGATGAGAAGCACTATGTGGTCGCAATGGTGGTGTTGGAAAGTTAATTAGAGGCTCTTTCATTAATTGCTTCACTTGATTGCTCTAAGAAATGTTCCGTTTCCTGAGCAATTTGCCCAAGCTCTTCGATTATTGTCTGAATAGCTTCTTCAGCGAGTGCGGTGTGGGTAGTGCTGGAAAGTATTTGTTGAAGGTTTATTACCTGCTTTCTTAATTGAGGCAAACTCGCATAGCAGGTAATGCCGTGTATCTTGTGGATCACGGCAGATATTTTGTCGTAGTCGAGCTCCTGTCCAGCGCTGGCGAGTTGTTGCTGGTGGTCAGGAATTTCTCGCAGCAAAATTGCAAGTATCTGTTGTAACAGCGATTCGTTATCAGCAGCCAATACAAGGGATTTTTCGAAATCGACCGAAACGGCCTGTAGAGAAGGTTGGTCAGATTCGGGATCTTTGGCGCCCGTGATTTTACGTTCTACTGAGCCTTGTAACAAGCCCTGAAATTTAACTTCGTCGATCGGTTTTCCCAGATAGTAGTCGAACCCTAATTCCAGCAATCTCTCCGATTCCTGCGGCAAAATATTAGCAGTCAGTGCAACGACTGGCGTAGAGTCGTCTGGTTTTTCTTCGCGCATCATATTCAGCAACGTGACCCCGTCTATATCGGGCATTTGTATATCCAGGATAATCAGGTCAAAATCGCCTGTACGGTATAATGTCATCGCCTCGTCCGCGTGGGTAGCTTCTGTCACCTGGTGGCCCCACATCCGAATCAATTCGCTTCCGAGCTTGAGGTTAATTTCGTTGTCATCCACGAGTAATACGTTTTTTTGTTGCACTTCTCCAGCAGGCCTATCGTCGTCTGTTTGCCCAGGCGCTGGCGTGATGCTCGATGGGTCTAATAGTTCTCGCAGACTGTTGCTTGTATTGATGATAGAAACGAATTCGAATTCTCGACTGATAGCGCTCGGAACCAGGGTTTGATCATAGTGCATCGACAATACCCGAACCGAATCAGGCAATGCATGTCCTGAAAATTTGGTTAAATCAAAGTTTATGTGGCGTAGGTCAAAGACGACGAAATCGATGTGATTCTTGTTCTGCCATATCATTTCTTTAATTTGATCGGTCGAGTAACTGCTGTCGAGTAATATTGGTTCAGTTGATATTCCGGCCCGCTCGTATAGTGTTTGAATTTCATTCAAACAGGCTTTGCGAAAACCAAATATCAGCGCAAACAGGTTAAGGTTTTGGGACTTAGCTGCGCTATATTCTAAATTTTTGCTCAATGCGAGTGGCAGTCGTACGGTAAAGGTAGATCCCTTGCCCAATTCGCTATTTAGCGAGATTTCGCCTCCCATCAAGGTGACCAGGTTTTTACTGATGACCAACCCCAGGCCGGTACCGCTGAAGCGTCTATTAGCAGAGGTCTCCACCTGACTAAAAGCTTCAAAAAGGCTTTGTTGATTTTCTTCCGAAATACCGATACCGGTATCTTCGACAGTGATTTCAAACCAGGTTTCGCCCTCGTCTTGCTGTTCGGCCGAGACCCGAATGACGACACCACCCTGATCGGTAAACTTGATCGCGTTGCCGACCAGGTTTAACAGGATTTGCTTTAAGCGCAGCCTGTCCGCACAGACGTAGCGCGGTGTATCACTATAAATGATCAGGTTTAAATCGATACTTTTGGTCAAGATATTGATAAAAAGCAAGTCACGAGTCTGCTCTATGACTTCGTACAGGTCGAAGTCGTCGTCGACAATCTGTAATTTTCCCGACTCCATCTTGGAAAAATCAAGAATCTCGTCGACGATGTCGGCCAGATCGTTAGCAGACTTTAAGACAATATCGGTATATTTCTTTTGCGTGACCGTCAAGTCAGATTTGACCATCAAATTGATAAATCCCTTGATGCCATTGATCGGTGTACGAATTTCGTGGCTCATATTTGCCAGGAATTCCGATTTTATCCTGTTCGCATTTTGCGCTTCGTCCTTGGCAAATCCAAGATCCCGGTTTTTTGACTCCATATCGGTGATGGCTTCGCTCATATTCTGGGTTACCTGCTGAATTTTTTCGTTCAGGTACTGCCTGTTCGTATGCAATGACTGGGTCATTTGATTGAAGCCCTCCTGTACGGCACCGATCTCGTTACCTTCAACCGGTTCTATGATTTCTCCCAGATGGCCAGTTTCGACATGCTTCAGATGCTCCACCAAAGCGAAAATTGGCCGTGTAATTCCGCGACTAATAATAGTGGTGAGTATCAAAGCCAGGACTAACACGATAATGAAAAAAATGATCGAACTGTTAATGATGCGGGATTCTGTCAGCTTCAGCTGTTCATCAGAAATATGAATGTGTACCCATCCAACAATTTGGCTTTGCTCGGTTTCAAATTGGTCTGGTGTGAAAACATCGGTGTGTTCGATGCTTTGGGACCTGATCGGTTGACGAGAGTAAAAATAACTGGCGGCTTTCGACTCTTGATACAGGTCGGAAACCGAGCTGGCGATAACCTGGCCCCGATTATCGTACACCGAAGCCATAACGACCGCATGCGTGTCGATGGTTTGATCCAGTAAGTATTGTATCTGGCTATTATTGCCCGCAAATACATAAAATTCAGATGCGCCAGCGATTTGTTTGGCGATGATTTGTCCTTTACTTTGCAGTAATTCGTTCGCCTGACCAATACTGTTGCTGATATTAGTGTAGGTAAAAAAAACGTCGACCAGAAACACCGGAATGAGCGTGATCATCAATATTTGATACTTGATACCGAGCCGATTCATTTGATCATCTCGTTCAGGTATTTGCTTAGACCGGTTTCGTCAGGAATATCAATTCCGAGCGCACGAGCCACACGCGAATTGGTCGTCACCGAGTAATAGCGTGCAAATTGTACGTTAGCGGAACTATCGGCCAAACCATCACCATAGCCGTTCAGAACATCGGCAAGGTGCCTGCCAATATCGGCGGGCGAAGAGTAAATAGAGGCCAGTGCACCCGACTTTACATGGGCCGGTGAATAGCTGATCACGGGTCTACGAGCGCGGTAAGCGGTCAGCAAAATTCCCTTCAGAGTATTTCGGTTATATATCCCCCGCTCAGGCAGCATCAGTAGCACATCATTTTGTTGTACCAACTGTCGTACCCTACCCAGCAATTCCCTCGATTCTGTAGACTGGTACTGCTTGAGTTGCAGCTTGAGGCGTTTTAAGGTCTTGCGCTGTTGTCGATTCAACTCGATTGGAGAATGATTGATAATCCCAACCGACCTTGGATTGAACTGGAATTTAGTGAAAGCCAGGTACCGCAGCAAGGGCTGGTCGAGCAATATGGTCAGTTGATTATTGTGCGTCAGCTGCAACTGCCTATGCTGTTGTTGGGTCAGATAGGCACTGATTAATTTCTTTTTCGGAAATCGTTCCAATACCAATTGAGAAGCCTTGAGTCCCAGCGCAATAATACGATTGGCGCTGGATATGAGGTCGGCATTGGCATCGATTGAATCTGCATCGATTACTTTAAAAGAAACAGCGTTTTCGACATGGCTGATTAGAGTTTCGATGGTCTGATTGAAATAACTATTGTCCCCGCTTTTGACAATCACGATCTGATGATCACTGGCATACAATGGCTGCAGGCTTCCAAGTAGCACCCACAGGATTGCGCCCGCGCGCTTCACCCATCCTGATGTAATGATTCCTTTCATTTCCTTACCCTAAAACCCGCCCGATATCCTCAATTGAAAAATCGGCTCGGCCAGATTATCCAAAGTATAATCATTATAGTCTTCGAGTAGATTTCGACCAATGAGTTCGATGCGCGTCTCACTTTTCTGATCGATAATGTAGGCATAGCGAAGGTCGAGCTTTTTGACTGGTTTTATGACGTTGCCATCGGAAGTGCTCAACCACTGCATTTCGTCGATATAATAAAAAGAGGCTGAATACTTGTGGCGCGAATTCCAACGATAGTCAGCGTTAATGAAGGCAGTTTTATCCGGGATAGAGTCTTCAAAATCCGGGTCGCTGCTATCTGGAGCGACGAAGCTGAAGCCACTTTTTATATCGAGTTTTGGTATCGGTGAAAAATCGAGCGCCAACTCCAGGCCAGTGACGCGAGTACTTCCCAGATTCACAACTGTATTGATCCCCGACGTTTTTACTCCGACCATTTGGTCGCTGATTCGATAGGTAAACAATTTGATGTCGCTGGATACCTTATTGTCCGTAAACTGACTGCGTAAGCCTAATTCGTAGGAAACGATATCTTCGGGCTGGATATTTGGATTGCCTTGCCATTTTGGAACAGGGATGCTTAAACATGGGCAAGGTGGTAGGGTGCTAGCGATAAATATCGTTGAACCGCTGTGTTCGTATAAAA
>JADFJT010000030.1 GCA_022566015.1 Pseudomonadota bacterium
AGCTGCAGTTCCAGCGGTGGGAAGATTGTCTCCAGATTACTACTGTATTGACGGAACCATTCCACGGAAGGCGCTGGGAACGGTTTTGAATGAAATCGGCCGTTTATCGGAGCAATACGGCTTGCGAATAGCCAATGTTTTTCACGCCGGTGACGGTAATTTACACCCGCTGATACTCTACGATGCGAATAATCCCGGTGAACTTGAAAAAACAGAGCAACTGGGGAGTAAAATTTTGCAACTGTGTATCGAACAGGGCGGTACGATTACCGGTGAACATGGGGTTGGCATCGAAAAGATCGGTGAAATGTGCATCCAGTTCAGCGATCAGGAGCGCAACCAGTTTCATGCAATTCGCGAGGCATTCGACCCCAAATGCATCCTCAACCCCGGTAAGGCGATTCCCACGCTGGCTCGATGCGCGGAGCACAATGCGATGCACGTTCACCGGGGAAAGGTGGCATTCCCGGAACTCGATCGTTTCTAATGGCTGATCAGATATTAGATAATGACAGTGAACAGGAACTTAAGGAGCGCGTAGACCAGGCAGTTGCCAGGGGTTCGGCATTGCGAATTGAAGCGGGCGGTAGCAAGTCTTTTTATGGTTGTCCTGTCGAAGCAGAGGCGCTCGAAGTTGCCGCACACAGCGGCATTATCGACTATGATCCAGCCGAGCTGGTCATTACCTTAAGGGCCGGTTGCAAGCTTGCCGAAGTGGAATCGCTGCTTGCCAGGAACAACCAGATGCTGGGTTTCGAGCCCCCGCATTTTAGCAACAAGGCAACCATCGGAGGCATTGTCGCGACTGGCCTGACGGGACCACGGCGGGCTTTTGCGGGTGCGGTTCGGGACTTTATTTTAGGCGTAAAAATACTCAACGGTCGTGGAGAAATCTTGAATTTCGGTGGCCGGGTGATCAAAAATGTTGCCGGTTTCGATGTATCGCGCCTGATGGCCGGTGCCCAGGGCACGCTCGGTGTCCTGCTCGAACTGTCGTTACGCGTATTGCCCAGTTTAGAAACCGAACTAACACTCGCGCGTGAGCACGCCAGTGCACAGGATCATATCCGCTGGGTTAATGAATTAAGTGCAAAACCCTTGCCGTTGTCGGCGTCAATGTGGTATCAGGGCCAGAGTTTCATACGTTTGTCGGGTAGCCAGCAGGGAGTCGCTAGTGCGGTCAAAAAAATTGGCGGAGAGCAGGTGGCAGACCTGTGGACCGAAATGCGAGAGCAAACACATGAGTTTTTTACTTCGCCGGATAAGCTGTTTCGAGTATCGGTGCCGCAAACTTGTGAAGACATTTTTCGTGATCACGCGCAATTAATCGAATGGGGCGGCGCGCAACGCTGGTTAAGCGGCGATTTTGATTTAGCCGAGCTCAGGCAATCAGTCGAAGGCCACCAGGGGTCTGTGTGCGCGTACCGGGGTGTAGATCCAGAGAGCCTCTTTTTTCATCCTTTAAATGCTTCGATACTGACCTTGCACCAAAGTCTGAAATCAAGCTTCGACCCAGCCGGAATATTGAATCCCGGTCGACTTTACCGGGAATTTTAGTTGGACCGACATGCAAACCAATCTTAGCAAGTCTTTCAGCCAGAACGCCGCTGCCGAAGTGGTCGAGGGGATACTACGAAAGTGCGTGCACTGCGGCTTCTGCAATGCGACCTGCCCGACATACCAGTTACTCGGTGACGAACTCGATGGTCCACGTGGTCGTATTTACCAGATGAAGCAGTTTTTTGAAGGTGCGCCCGCCAATGCAGACATGCTCAGGCATCTCGATCGTTGTTTAACCTGTCGTTCCTGCGAGACTACCTGCCCCTCCGGGGTGAATTACAGTCGTTTACTGGAAATCGGTCGCGAGGCGATCGAACAGGAACTGCCGAGACCGGTAATCGAACGCGTCAAACGCAAGGGTATCACCTGGTTTTTGAATTCTGGCTGGATATTCGATGTCGCACTCGCCAGCGCCCGGCTTTTTTCGTGGGTGCTTCCCAACAGTTTGAGGGAGTCGATACCGGCCAGACAAAAGCCGATAGCTGTGGCGAGAAACCAACAACAACGGCGGGTTTTGATGCTCTCAGGTTGCGTACAGCCATCGCTCGCTCCCAATACCAATGCCGCTGCGGCGAGACTACTCGATAGTTTTGGTATTTCGGCAATTGAAGTGCAGGCCAGACACTGTTGCGGCGCAGTGGGGTTGCATACTTCGCAGATCGAACAGGGCCGGAATCAGGCACGTAGATTGATCGATCTCTGGTGGCCACAGGTCGAAGCTGGGGTCGAAGCGATAGTATTCACCGCCAGCGGCTGCGGTGTGACCCTCAGGGACTACGCGGCGTTGTTTGCACAGGATTCCGAGTATGCGGCGAAAGCAAAAACCATTGCCGGACTAACAAAAGACCTGAGCGAACTGGTGCAGGCAGAACTGGAAAACTACCCGATCAAAATTGAGCAGCCACGGCGAGTCGCGTTTCATACGCCCTGTACGCTGCAACATGGTTTGGGTTTGAATGGCACGGTTGAAGGCCTGCTGGCTAAGGTTGGGTATCAGCTCTGTCAGGTTGCCGATGCGCATTTATGCTGTGGTTCGGCGGGGACTTATTCGCTGTTACAGCCGAAAATTTCAGCGCGCTTGCGTAAGGATAAACAAACCGCGCTGATGGTCGATGAACCCGAAGTTATCGCGACCGCGAATATTGGATGCCAGATACATATCGCCAATGGAATTACTGTGCCGGTAGTTCACTGGATCGAATTGCTAAACGATGCACTTGAAGCCTAAACAGTTATTGATAGAATCGATGTGGGTCGACCATTTTCATCGAGGGCTACAAATTTAAATTTCGCTTCGGTGACCTTCATTTCGTTTCCAGAACGAGAGCGTTGAGTCCAGGCTTCGACGTGTATGTCTAGCGACGTATTACCGACCCCGATTAATTCTGTGTAAACGCATAAAACATCCCCTATCTTTACCGGTTCGATAAAACTCATGCTGTCAAGCGCCACAGTCACGGTGCGACATCGGGCGCGTTCTACCGCACAAATTCCGGCCGCTATATCCATTTGCGATAAAACCCAGCCGCCGAAAATGTCGCCGGAAGGGTTCGCATCGGCGGGCATCGCCAGCGTACGGATGGTGAGGGTGCCTCTGGGTGTATCGCTCATAAGTTTATTCCGGGAATTGGTGTGTTAAGGTTTGTATGCAACGCTCAATAGTATAACTTGCTACTGCTACGACGTAGAAGATATTCCCTCATATCTTAGGAGATCAAAAATGAATGAATCAAATTTTCGGGGTCATTGTTACTGCGGCTCTATCCAGTTCGAAACCGTTGGTGAGCCGATATCGACCTGCTATTGCCATTGTGAGAGTTGTCGTCGCCATACAGCTTCGGTGGTTACCACGTTTGCCGGTTTTCACGTCGATCAGGTTAAATTTACCCATGCGCAACCAGCCAGCCATATCTCCGAAGATGGTGTGATACGCAGATTTTGTGGCGAATGTGGCTCGCCGATCAGTTGCCAGATGAAACGAGCCCAAGACCAGGGCGAGATTTACCTGTACCTGGGCATTTTCGATAAACCAGAAAAACTCAGACCTCAATTTCATGTAAATTATCATGAAAGCATTCCCCGGCTGAATATTGACGATGACTTACTGCGTGATGAAGGCCTGGCCAGGTTCGATTAGCGACTTTGTTGGATAATCGGATCAGGCCAGTATCGCACCGCCATCGACATCGATGATCGTGCCGGTGACGAATTGATTTTCGAGTAGGAATATAGCTGCGGGCGCCACCTCTTCGGGCTTACCGACGCGAGGTATCAAATTGTCTTTTGTGGTATTGCTGAAGTGCTTTTCGCGCTCATCGCCTTGCATTGCAAACATCGGCGTATCGATCAGGCCGGGGCAGACCGCGTTGATTCGTAACGGCTTGATTTCTGCCGCTGCCAATTTGACGAAACCTTCTACCGCGTTACCGACAGTGCCGATCGCGAGCGCACCGGGTCGAGGTTTGCGCGCCGGGTAGCCACTGAATAAAACGATTGAACCGTCTTTGGCCATATGCGCTGCTGCGAGTCTTACGCTGTTCACATAACCCCATAGCTTGGCAAAGGATCCCTGAAAACCATCCAGATCCATATCCAGAAAAGGGCCGATGGCCCGTGGGCCGCCGGTGGCCGCGTTGACCAGGAAATCGAATCCACTGTGCCGTTCAAATAGTGCCGTAAGTGCTTCCCGGTCGAGTACGTCAACTATTTCGTTTTGCATGTTATCGTTGCCTTTGCCCAGTGCACCACGACGACTTGCGGTCACTACTTTGGCTCCAGCTTGTTGTAACAATTTGGCGATTTCCAGGCCCATGCCTGAGGTGCCGCCGAAGACGATTGCTTTTTTACCGTTAAAATTTGCCAATGGTTGATCCTGAAAATGAATGGAACTGGGTATTGTATTGTAAAGTGTGACTGGACGCTAAGTCGCATTAGCGATTACAGTATCGCTGAGGATTCCGATTGCCAAAGAGACCATAAAACGGGGCTAAATATGTCAACTTATACTTTGGAGCAGTTTATAAGCGAATGTCGAGAAGGGCATGTCCAGGGGCATGAACCGGCAGACTTCGTCGAAAATATTGCGCCGTCGATGTATCGGTTACTCAATGGTGACAAAGCATTCCTGAAACCCGAGCATTTCCGTAGCGATCCCGAGCACTATGCTCGAAATGCAATCCATATCGAACCCGATGGCCTGTTAAGTCTATATGCACTGGTGTGGGAACCGGGACAGTGGACTCCAATCCACGATCACGGTACCTGGGGCGTGGTCGGTGTGCACGAAGGTATGTTGAACGAATGCAATTATATTCGTACCGATAAAGGCGAGGCATTTGCGAAGGAAAATATCAAGCTGGTCCGGGGTGGTGTGATTATGCTTTCGCCCGGCGCGGTAACCAGTTTTGTACCCAATCCCGACCATATCCATGTGACCGGTAATCCTAGCCCCGACAAACGGGTCGTTTCACTTCACCTGTACGGTAGCGCGATGGCCGGGTTTCACGTTTATGACAGGAATGCTGGTACTCGTAAATGGATCGAGGTGAGCCACAACGAGAGCTGACAAATCAGGGAGAAATGTCCGGGCTAGATTATACCTGCCTCTAAACTGGCTGCCATCAACATACCGAGCTCCTCACACTGCTGTTCATATTTCGGGTCGTACTCACCGTGCAGGATGATCGTTTCCTGTACTGCCTTCCAGCGCAGACCAGTGGTAATTTTACCGACCGCGGTTTTTGTACCGGTGCCGTCAAGACCAGCACGAATATAAAGTGCGAATGGCATGGCTTCAGTGTGCTCAAGACACGGGTAATAAATTCGGTCAAAAAAGTCCTTTAAGGCTCCACTCATGTAGCCAAAATTTTCTGTCGTACCGAGAATGATCGCATCGGCCCAGAGCACATCGTCGGGAGTCGCCTGCAGCGGAGGGATATGCCGTACCTCGACACCGTCGATGTCTTCGTGGTTAGCGCCACGTATCGTTGCATCGACCAGTTTTTGGGTGTTGGCCGATGGGTTGTGTGCGACAATTAACAGGTGTTTTTTATTCGGCATGAGTGAAATGATAATCGCAGTGTATGGAATTTTGTAGCAGATATTATGCGAGGCTCAATAGTCTTACCCACTTTTCTACGCTAGACATCATCATAGCTCTTTCATTCCGTACACGATTCGTTACTACTGGTTTAATTCCATCACTCCGATACGTCGGACCGCCGCGAAAGTGGCGGTTCAGCGTCCCGGAATCTTGAAACGAGTCGCTGTCACAGGATTTCGGCTCGCGGGTCGGAATAACAGTTTTAATCCCGAAATGGTGAGTTAAATCTAAGATTAACAGTTTAAATATGCTAAATCACAACTAACTTGAGAGAATAAAAATGGATAAAGAAAGGTTCGATACCGGTTTAGAACGACGCAAGGCAACGCTTGGTGCAGAGTATGTGGAGAAAAATCTTGCCGCTGCAGACGACTTCACTCGCCCATTTCAGGAAATGATGACCGAATGGTGCTGGGGTTTCGGCTGGGGTGACGATGTGATCGACCCGAAAACCCGTTCGATGATGAACCTGGCGATGATCGGTGGGCTGGGCAAGATGCACGAGTGGGAAATTCATTGTCGCGGCGCAATTACCAATGGCGTCACCAAAGAACAAATCCGTGCCATTATCCATGTGATTGCGATCTATTGTGGTGTACCACAGTCGCTGGAGTGTTTTCGGGTCGCGAGAAAGGTGCTGGAAGAAGACGGTCAGCTCTGATTTTAGGGGATTGGGGTCGGCTTGCCAACGCCGATCCATTCAATTTTCGGTCACCTTGTCTCGCGCTGATACAAACGCGCGAACCGAGCGAGATATATCAGCTTCGGTTGTCGCCCAGGAACAGATGCTGATTCGAATCACCGCTTTCCCCAGCCAGGTGGTACCGCCGACCCAGCATTCACCCGATTTTTGAATAGTTTCAATTGTCCGGGTGGTGATTTCTTCGCTATCGCAGGCGACTAGCACCTGGTTAAAAACCACATCGTTCAAAATTTCGAAACCTTCGGCCTTGAGTTCCTTGCCCATTTGTACCGCTCTTTCGTGTAAGCCAAAGACCAGTTCGTCGACACCAGCCTTGCCCAGGTATTTTAATGTGGCCCATAGTTCGACAACCCGTGCTCTTCTCGACATTTCCGGCGTATACATCATGCCATCCCGGTTATCGGTATAGACAATATAGGAACCGGAAGCCTGTAAAGCCTGAACCAACGCCTCTTTGTCCTTACACAGTAAAATGCCGTTATCGTAAGGGGTATTCAATGTTTTGTGACCGTCGAGCGACCAGGAATCAGCTTTCTCGATCCCTATGGTCAAGTGCTTTAATCGGCTCGATCCGGCTGCCCATAATCCAAACGCGCCGTCGATATGGACCCAGGCATTGGCTGATTTGGCCTTATCGCAAATTTCATCGATAGCATCGAACGAGCCCGAATTGACGTTACCTGCCTGCAATAGCAGGATGGTGCTGGCGTCCAGTTCGGGTACTGCGGATAAATTAACCCTGCCCTCGGCATCGGTTTCCATCCATTCGATATTGTCGATCCCGAAACCTAAGAGAGCGATGGCCTTGACGACTGTTCCGTGAGCCTGTCTACCGATAACTATTCTAATTTTCGGTGCACCATCGAATCCCTTATTATTAATATCCCAGTCGTTGTTCTGAAAGATTCGATATCGTGCGGCAGCCAGCCCGCAGAATATGGCCATCGATGACCCGCTGACAAACCCCGCCACTACCGATTTGGGCAATCCCAGTAATTGCTTGAGCCATAGTTCTGTCACTTCTTCCAGTTTTGAAACTATCGGTGAAGATAAATACAGGGGTGTATTCTGATCCCAAAAATCGGACAGCCATCGGGTTGCTAGCGAGACCGGAATAACGCCCCCATTGACCAGCCCAAAATAGCGCCCGCCGATTTGTGAAACCGTTGCCGGAGAACCATATTGGTGCAATTGCCTTAGGATATCTCCCGAATCAAATGTGAACTCGGGCATTTCTTCGATGAATTGATCCAGGTCTCCAATTGCTTCGTCGGTCGGAAATACGTTTCGTCCTAATGCTGTATCGGCATAATCAAAAGCGTAACCTTTAGCCTGTTCAAATATTGCCTTCTGCTCCATTTCGTAAAACATTTTTTCCTGTAGGTTATTAGTCATTTTAATTCCCGCATTGCCTTTTCTACCTGATTTGACCCCCGTGCGCCCAGAGCTTTGGTGACCCGGGACCGATCCTGGCTGGAACGATTCTGGCTTAACTTATATTTGCATTGAAGCTCGGATATTTCTATTTCAATGCCGACAATAGCTTTCAGCATAGAAGCCTGGTAGTCGGGTTGCCAGGGTTGATCAAATGTCGACTCATATTTTGCGGTTAGTGATTCAACCAGCTGTTTTAACCTGCTCGCGTCGTTAAATGCATGGCAGGTACCGTAAACATGAACCGCCTGATAATTCCAGGTTGGCACGCCGGGTGAGCTGTACCAGGATGGCGAGATATAGGCGTGAGGGCCCTGCAATGTAATCAATACTTCCTGCCCATCTATATCCTTCCATTGTGGATTTTCTTTTGCCAGGTGCCCCAGTAGCTGCTTGTGCCCTGGGCTTAACAGGAATGGTATATGAGTAGAATATAGCCGCCCTTCAACAGTCGAAATAAGCTGACCGAATGCGTTGGCTTCGATGAAGGAATAAATCTCGTCTGCATCGGTAATTTCGAAATGTGTTGGTATGTACATGATAATCTTCTTTGCAGGGATGGAAATTCCTTTGCATGAAGAAATCGACTCAGCTAACCGATCGAATTCCCTGCTCGACGATATCGAGCGCATGGTCCAGTTGATCGCGGGTAATTGTCATCGGCGGACTCAAGGTCAGTACGCAGCCGCCGCCGACTTTATAGCTCAATCCACGCGAGAGCGAGTGATAGAGTACTGCGTCCGCGTCGTCGCTCGCGGGCTTGCCATCGCGGCGTAGATCTATCCCCAGGTGCAATCCGAGGCCACGAACGTCGTGTATTAATGGCAGGTGGGATTGCATTTCCATCAAGCGTTCAAGTGCATGTCGTCCCAGCTCGATCGAGTTTTTGATCAGGTCTTCCTGTTCGATACAGTCGAGCGTTGCAAGCGCAGCGGCGCAACCGACCGAACTTTTCTCGTGGGTGTAATGGCCGAGTGCCCGATCACCCGCGATGTCTAATTCTTCGCGTGCGATCAGTGCTGCCATCGGAAATATGCCGCCACCGAGACCCTTGCCGATAACGAGCATGTCGGGCACCACGTCGAAATGATCGCAGACAAACATTTTTCCGGTACGTCCCAGCGCCGAGGGAATTTCGTCGAATATCAATAATACCTGGTGTTTATCACAGATTTCCCGTACACGACGCCAATACCCCGGTGGGGGCAATTCGACTGTGGTCCAGCGCATCGGTTCGGCGATCAGGGCGGCGACATCGCCCTGCATACTGAGCACATAATCGAGATAGTCGATGCAGCCGCTGTGTTGTTCATCGCTACAGTTGAACTGGCACTTGCCCCGGGTCGGTGGCGGGATATGTTCGGTGCCGGGTAAAAGTGGCCCCACGTCTTTTCGAAACAATGCTTCGCCACCAATTGAAATGGCGTCGAGCGAAGCGCCGTGGAAACTGTCCCACATCGAAATAGTTTTGTGCCGCCCGGTAGCGTAGCGTGCTAGCTTCAATGCCATGCCGATTGCCAATGTGCCACCTGGTGCAAATAACACTTTTTCGAGGCCCTCTGGTGCCAGGTCGATCAGGCGTTTAGCGAGGTCTACCGCAACCTGGTTTGTGTAACGGCGCGGACAAAATGGTATTTGGTCGAGCTGCCGTTTGATCGCCTCGATCACGCGTGGATGACCATGTCCCACCTGGTGCACGCTATTGCCATGGAAGTCCATAATCTTGCGACCCTGTAAATCTTCAAGATAAATACCGTTGCTGCCTCGAATCGCGTTGAGGCAGGGTGTCGAAAGTGACTGGTGTAAAAAATAACGCGCATCGTCGGCGAGTAACTGAGCAGTTTCGTCGTCGATATATTGGTCGGACCAGGCACTACGGCGTGGCGATAGATTGACGTCGCCTTCAGCGCGTTCGGGTGGTTGCTGGACTGGGTTCGGCATAGCTATTTATCGAGAAATGTTCTGGGCGATACACTAACACAGCTTTATATTTTCGGCCTGCTTCTAGTACCTGCCGAAATCAATAGATATTACCTAGGGATCGAAATATATACTGTCATTCCGGCCCCCGAGCCGGAATCTATTAAAATTTAAACTGATTAATTAACACCGTCGTAACCTTTAAATTAGATTCCGGATAAGCTCTTCGAGCTTTTCGGAATGACGGAGTTGAATTATTGCAATTCATTGCCGAATTTAAGTCAGGAATTTTTAGATAAAATTTGGATATCCCGAAACAGAGATTGCATGGTCGGGTTGTTGATAAAGGAAATATTGTAGGGGTGTTCGCTCACTAGCAACCGGTATTTGTCACCGATGTTGATCGACTCCAGGGTTTTGGCAATTTTGCCCCATAACACCAGGGTTAGTGGTTGGGTCGTTGTGGAGCCTAGCCGATACAGCAATCGTTCGAGAAAGCCTCGCCAGTATTTTGCTTCCTGCGCGGGTTTGCGTTGTGGGTGCAAAACCGGTGTCGCATTTAACATCAGGAAACCCGCTTTTTGCAGGTTGGTAAACAATTCGTCCATAGTCTGAACCAGTGGTGCTTTGTCGATGGCTGCAATATTCTGCTGCGAAACCTTACCTTTGTCATCGGTTTGCAGATGACCTTCGGAAAGCAAAGCGGTCTTGATAATATTTCGCATCGAGGTGGCGCGGTTTACCGATTTACTCAAGCCCTGGGCGCTCCACAATTCTTTGACCGCCGCATCGTAAAATGCGATCCCGTTAGCCGATGCCGTACGCGGATAAGGTGATTCCCCCAGTAGGATATATCGAACGCCGAGACGATCGCGGCGGAAAGCGCTAAATAATGAATCTATACCAGGTAGCCAGGTGTCAGAATCAACCAGTTGCGACAAGTAATCGGCGTCAACTGCTTCAAGTGCGTCGCTTAGTAACTCTTGCCATTGGTCGTGAACTGCAGACTGCGATATTACCCTATCGCGATTACTCATCAATCAGCGTATTCAGCCGAATCATACTGATCTTGCCGATCTCAGCGATACTGGCATCAAACTCCACGGTGAAAGAGTTTTTGAGACGCGACTCGAGCGCCGCGATAATTTGGGCTTTGTTCAAACCGGTTACTGCGATCACGAAAGGAAATTCGAAATTCTTGCGGTAGGCTTGATTTAGTGATTGCAGTTGTGCTAGATCTTCGGCGGTGCATTGGTCTAGCCCCGCACGGGATTGTTCCTGACGCGAATCTTCGGTTAGTGTCCCGGCGGCAGCTTCCTTGCCTGCTAGCTCTGGGTGATTACAGATTAGCGCCATGCGCTGCAATTCAGGCGAATGCTGCACTGCGTCAAGCATCGTTTGTTGCAGCTGTTTAATCGTCTCGAAGGGCCGGTCTTCATAGACCAGGTCTGCTACCCACGGAGAATGTTCGAAAATTCCACCCAGGGATTCGACAAATTGATCTTTCGAATACTGGTTCAGACTCGCGAGCGGTATTTTATTCGCCATGACTGATGATTAGGCAGTGTTTGACGGCATATTGCATGAAGGGAACGAAGTTCAGGTATAAACGGTATTTCACGGAATTCAGGGTTTCGTGTCTGTTTTCTTGAGTTTAATGGTAAAAGTATCAGTCGTCACCGCCTTTATACTATATGCGGGCCAGGGTGTTTGTCCATCCAGTGGCGGGCGATATCGACGCGACGGCATATCCATACACGGTCGTGGCTTTGCACGTGATCGAGGAATCGTTGTAAGGCCGCGAATCGACCCGGACGCCCGGCCAGCCGGCAATGCAGACCTACCGACAACATTTTTGGCGATGTTTCTCCCTCTGCGTAGAGTACATCGAAACTGTCGCGTAAATACTGAAAGAACTGCTCCCCACTGTTGAAACCCTGCGGTGTGGCAAAACGCATATCATTCGTGTCTAGTGTGTAGGGCACAACTAAATGTTGTTTGGTTTTACCCTTACTATTTTTTACTTTGGTCCAGAATGGCAAATCGTCGCCATAATAATCTGAGTCATACAGGAAATTGCCATTGTCGACTACCAGCCGCCGCGTATTCGGGCTATCGCGGCCGGTATACCAACCCAGGGGTATTTCGCCGGTCAATTGCTGGAAAATCTCGACAGCCCTTTGCATATGATCGCGTTCGGTCGATTCGTCGATATGCTGATACTGAATCCAGCGCAGTCCATGACAGGCGATTTCGTGACCCAATGCGATAAATGTTTTGATCAGATCCGGGTGTCTTTGCATTGCCATCGCGATCGCGAAGATGGTTAAAGGCAACCCGCGTTTTTCGAATTCGTTTAATATTCGCCAGACACCCGCACGCGAGCCGTATTCGTAAATCGACTCCATGCTCATGTGACGGGCCTGGTAACTCGGCGCACCTATGATTTCGGATAAAAATTGCTCCGACCCGGAATCACCATGCAAGATATTGTTTTCTCCACCCTCTTCGTAGTTCAATACGAATTGAAGCGCGATTCGGGCCTTACCCGGCCAGTCGGCATGCGGTGGATTATTGCCGTATCCGATCAAATCTCTGGGATAATCTTCAGTATCGGACATGGGTCGGTCGGTGAGCTAACTGGATAACAGAAGTGTAGCCAAATCGGGTTGTGGGTCTTCCGATTTATATTCGATTCGATTCTCGATATGCAGCAGGTGCTGGTTCATTATGCGTGCCGCTTTTTTGGCATCTCCAACTTCTATCGCATCGACGATAGCTGCGTGTTCCTGGTTTCGACAACGACTTTGTGGATCGGCACTTAAATGCGTGAGTATAACCAGTGGCGTGCGGCGGATTATATCGTTTAGATATTCTTCGAGAACACGATTGCCGTTCATTTTGGCGAGTTGGCGGTGAAAATCAACCGATAGCGATAATGCCAGTTTAGAATTATCGACCTCGTACGCTTTTTGTTCCTGATCCAGCATCTGTCGTAGCTGCTGGATATGCGTCTTTTCTATTTGTGGTACCAGGGCCTGGATGATCGCAGTTTCGAGCACACGTCGGGTAGAGAATAAATCTCTGCCTTCCTTTACCGATGGTTTGGCAACACTGGCACCGCGATTGGGTAATTGATCCACCAGTCGGGAATAGGCCAGTCGCGCGAGTACCTTGCGAATGGTGCCACGTTTCACACCGAATACTTCGGCTAACTGTACTTCTTTCAATTTAGTGCCGGGGGGCAATCGATGATCGATTACAGCCTGTTCAATCTGGCGTAGCACATCGTCTTCACTCATGGCTATCTTAAACGGCTGTTTGGATTTATCGCTATTCGAGTCGATGATCGGGGGCCTCATTATTTTAGTTAACGAATTGATAGTAACATATTTTTCTATATTGTTAACAATAAATAATTTAATTGTTGACAATATTATCATTTAGTGCGAGGTTAGTGCTCCTGAACACCGTGGGGAGCGGCATGGGCAGATTAACGACACATATACTCGATACAGCGCAGGGTTGCCCGGCAGCCAATGTCGATATCGCGCTTTATGCTGTCGGTGAAGACCGTCGACTGCTGAAAAAGGATCAAACCAATGCCGATGGTCGCCTCGATAATCCGATCCTCGAGGCTGACGAATTTAAGCCCGGTGTTTACGACCTGGTTTTCCAGGCTGGCGCATATTTCCGTTCCTGCAAGCTCGATCTGCCCGACCCTCCGTTTGTCGATGAAGTCGTGATTCGTTTCGGCATTGCCGATGCCGATTCGCATTATCACGTACCCTTACTCGTATCGCCATGGGCCTACTCTACATACAGAGGCAGCTAGAAGGTGGGCACTTCTAAAAATGCAATTCGCTTCATACTGGATGGAAAGCTGATCGAAATCGAAAACATCGATCCGACTCGTACCCTACTACAATACCTGCGCGAAGATATCAGGCGGGTCGGCAGTAAAGAGGGTTGCGCCGAAGGCGATTGCGGTGCCTGTACCGTCGTAGTCGGCGAGGCAGTCGATCAACGCATTCGTTTTCGAGCGGTGAATGCCTGCATTCAATTCCTGCCGACGATGGATGGGAAGATGTTATTTACGGTTGAATCCTTAATATCTTCTCGGCAACAATTGCACCCGGTGCAACAAAGTATGGTGGACTACCATGGTTCTCAGTGCGGATTCTGCACACCTGGTTTTATCATGTCGATGTTTGCGCTCTACAAGACCGATGCCGACCCTGACCGCAAAGCCATCGACGATGCGCTCTCGGGCAATCTCTGCCGATGCACCGGTTATCGCTCGATCATCGAGGCAACTCAACATATGGGTGAATACCCAGTCAGCGCTGACGCAGATCCAATCATTTATCGTCCGGCAGGCGAAAATGTGGAAGATGTATCGGCCCAGGAACAGGAAATGTTAGAGCGCCTGGATCAGCTACAAAGAAAACAGGGCTTACAACTGAAGTATGGCGACGCTCAATATTTTGCGCCCGCTAGCATTGACGAACTGGCCGGGATTTACCAGCAGAATCCTGACGCCTGCATTCTCGCCGGCGGCACCGATGTGGGCCTTTGGGTGACCAAGCAACTACGCGATTTGCCCAAAGTTATTTACCTCGGCAACACGGCAGGACTAAATCAAATTAATGAAACCGATGCAGGAATCGAAATCGGCGCGGCGGTTTCTCTCACCGATGCCTTTGATTATTTGGCGACAGAGTATCCGGAACTGGCCGAGATGTTTAGACGCTTTTCCTCGGTTCCGGTGCGTAACGCCGCCACATTGGTGGGCAATATTGCCAATGGGTCCCCGATTGGTGACTCGATGCCAGCGCTGATTCCAATCGGTGCACGGATCAAGCTTCGGCAAGGCAGTAAAAGCCGTGAAATACCGCTCGAGGATCTGTATATCGATTATCAGAAAAATGCGATGCAAAGTGGTGAATTTATTGAATCAGTGATCGTTCCAAAGCGCGACGAATCGATGAAGTTTCGTTGCTACAAGATTTGCAAACGGTTTGACCAGGATATTTCCGCAGTATGCGCGGCTTTCGCGCTGCGCCTCGATGGTGATGTGGTTGCTTCTATCGATATCGCCTATGGTGGTATGGCGGCGATACCCAAGCGCGCGGCACAGGCCGAGGCTGTACTCTCCGGCAATTCCTGGAACGAGGACACAGTTCGACAGGCGATGAATGCTTTATCGAAGGACTTTTCGCCACTGACCGATATGCGCGCCAGCGCTGCTTATCGCCGACTGGCCGCAGCCAATCTGCTGTACCGTTTCTACCTCGAAACTCGAACGCAGGACGCGTTAACGTCCGAGGCAGTTAATGTATTTGCGGTGCAGGCATAATGGAAAATCCAGCAACTATGCAGGCACGTGAAGTGGCACCGGGTCAATCGATCCCGCACGAATCTGCGGCCTTGCACGTCAGTGGAGAAGCGACTTATATCGATGATATTCCAGAACTCGCAGGGACTTGTTTCGTCGCACTCGGTTTGAGCCAGCGAGCCCATGCGCGTGTCACTCATATTGACTACCAGGCGGTGAAATCATCACCCGGAGTCGTTATGGTAATGGGCGCCGAAGATATTCCCGGAGTCAACGACTGCGGACCAATCATACATGACGACCCGATACTGGCCGACGGGCTAGTAGAGTATTATGGCCAGCCCATTTTTGCAGTGGTCGCAACATCGTTTATTGCTGCCCGCAAGGCAGTCGGTAAGGCGGTTATCGAATACGAAGATTTGCCCGCCATTATCGATGTGCGCGAAGCCAAACGTCAGAAATCCTGGGTTTTACCGCCCGCCCGCCTGCGCCGGGGCGATGCGCAGACAGCGTTGGAAAAATCGCCGCGGCGAATCAAAGGCGAAATATCGGTTGGTGGCCAGGAACACTTTTACCTCGAAGGCCAAATTTCATACGCAGCACCCAAAGAAGATGGTTGCATCCATCTATGGTGTTCTACCCAGCATCCAACCGAAATGCAGCATGTGGTGGCCCACGTGCTGGGGCTAGACTTAAACCAGGTCGTAGTCGAGATGCGCCGTATGGGTGGCGGATTTGGCGGCAAGGAGTCACAGTCGGCGATCTTCGCCTGTATCGCCTCGGTCGCGGCCTACCGATTGAACTGCCCGGTCAAACTACGCCTCGACCGTGACGATGACATGGTGGCGACCGGAAAACGGCATGGGTTCCATTATGAATATGAGGTAGGCTTCGATGACGATGGATTGATACGGGCGGTCAGTATTGAAATGGCTGCGCAGGCAGGATTTTCTGCCGACCTTACGGGACCGGTGGTAACGCGTGCGGTCTGCCATCTGGACAATGCCTATTATATTAACGATGTCTCGATCGATGCGTTTAGCGCGAAGACCAATACGCAGTCGAACACTGCATTTCGCGGTTTTGGCGGGCCGCAGGGTGCGATCGCAATCGAATACATTATCGACAATATCGCGCGTAATCTGGGGAAGGATTCGCTCGAAGTTCGCAAGCTTAATTTCTACGGAAAAGACGATCGCAATGTTACGCCTTACGGCCAGCTGATCACGGATAACATTATTCACGAACTGGTCGATCAGCTCGAAACCAGCAGTGATTACTGGATCCGTAGAGAGGCAGTGGAAAAATATAATTCAGAAAATACCATCCTGCGCAAAGGTCTGGCGCTGACCCCGGTCAAGTTTGGTATCTCGTTCAACGTGGTTCATTTTAACCAGGCCGGAGCGCTGGTTCACATCTATACCGATGGTACCGCGTTGGTGAATCATGGTGGAACCGAAATGGGGCAGGGCCTGCATACCAAAGTGGCGCAGGTAGTCGCGCTCGAACTGGGCATCGATGTGCAAAATGTTCGCACCACCGCGACCGATACCAGCAAGGTGCCCAATACCTCGGCCACCGCAGCTTCCACCGGCGCCGATTTAAATGCCAAGGCCGCGCAGGACGCGGCGCGTCAAATTCGAAACCGACTGGCGCTTTTTGCCGCCAAGCATTTTAACGGAGATGCGAGCGAAGTCGCATTTATTGATGGCCGGGTATCGAGTAATGACAAATCCATGTCTTTTGCCGAGCTGGTCAATCTGGCTTATCAGTCGCGCGTACAGCTATGGTCGGACGGATTTTATAAGACCCCAGACCTACATTGGGATGCGAAAACCCTACAGGGAAGGCCCTTTTATTATTTCGCCTACGGGGCTGCTGTGTCCGAAGTGGTGATCGACACTTTGAGCGGTGAATTTAAATTACTACGCGCCGACCTGTTGCATGACGCGGGGAATTCAATCAACCCGGCAATCGATATCGGCCAGGTTGAAGGGGCATTTATTCAGGGCATGGGCTGGCTCACCAGTGAGGAGCTGGTGTGGGACGCCGATGGTCGACTGACTACTCATGCACCGTCAACTTATAAAATTCCAACCATTACCGATTGCCCTGATGCTTTCTACACCGAGTTGTATCAAAACCAGTGTGTTGAGGATACGATCCTGCGTTCGAAGGCCACCGGTGAGCCGCCATTGCTATTACCGTTTTCGGTATTTTTTGCGATTCGAGATGCCATTGCCAGTGTTGGCCAGAATAAGATCAACCCACCTTTGCGCGCACCGGCAACGCCCGAGGCAATTCTGGATGCGGTGACCGCGGTGCGAGAAGGCAGGGATACATTATGATGAACTGGGTGCAGACTTTGCAGCGTTTACAGCAGCAACGCGTTACAGCAGTGATGGTCACAGTGGCATCGACCATCGGCTCGACGCCACGCGAACCGGGTACAAGGATGATTGTGACTTCGGATTCGATGTACGGGACAATCGGTGGTGGCAACCTGGAGCATCAGGCCTGTGCCATCGCCCGATCCCAACTGGATTCACCGGGACCCAACCGATTAAAGAGATTTCCGCTCGGTGCTGGCCTCGGTCAATGTTGCGGTGGGCTAGTCAATTTAATGTTCGAACCGATTCTTGAATCCAGTACCTGGATCGATTCCGCCGCGCAGCTACAGATGCGTGGGCAGGACTGGGTGCGCGCGGTATCGACCAGGGCAGATGAAAGCTCAGAACCGTTGATGTTTGCTGCCGACCAGGTCGATGCTTTGTCCCAATACTCGGCTGAAAACAGTGAATTGATCGAGGCAGCAAAATCGATGTTGCACAGTTCTGAGAAAACTGCATTGCATCAGGTCGGGGGTTTTTCAGATTCTTTCTTTTTTGACGTTAGCAGAAAGCCCGATTTTCAATTGGTTCTATTCGGTGCCGGACATGTCGGTCGCGCAATCGTGAATATCCTGCGCGATTTGCCGATTCGGATAAGCTGGATCGACAGTCGAGACGATCAGTTTCCATCCGAGATGCCCGATAATGTCGAAAGAATCTGCAGTGATATCCCAGAGGCCGAAGTCGACGCCGCGCCTACCGGCAGTTATTTCCTGGTGATGACGCACGATCACGCGCTCGACCAGAGCATTGCCGAGCAAATCCTCAAACGCGATGATTTCGCCTATTTTGGCTTGATCGGTTCAGTGTCAAAAAGGCGCATGTTCGAGACACGTATGCATCGGCGTGGAACACCGAAGCAGCGATTTGAACGTATGAATTGTCCGATTGGCGTGGATGGAATTGATAGCAAACAGCCAGCAGCAATCGCTATTTCGGTTGCCGCAGAATTAATGCAGGTATACGATCGGAACCTCGCCGGTAATAAAATCAAAATGAAAGAGCAGGATACTCTCGGGAGGGTTAGATGACACCTGATCAGGGTGCAGAAAATGAGGTCAGACTCGAGCTTAACGGTATTACCAAGATCTATCCGGCGGTGATTGCCAACGATGACGTCAACCTGAAAGTTCGACGCGGTGAAATCCATGCAGTGCTGGGTGAAAATGGTGCGGGCAAGAGTACCTTGATGAAAATGATTTATGGCGTGGCCAGGCCCGACGCCGGGGAAATGAAGTGGGAAGGTGAAGTGGTACATGTCGAAAACCCGGCGCATGCACGAAGCCTCGGAATTGGCATGGTATTTCAGCACTTTTCTTTGTTTGAAACGCTTACCGTAGTTGAGAATGTCGCCCTGGCCTTGCCCGGCAATATCGATTTAAGAGATCTCTCAATTCGAATTTCCGAGGTGTCGCATAAATATGGATTGCCGGTGGATCCACAGAGGCTGGTGCATGCTTTGTCGGTGGGCGAACGTCAGCGCGTCGAAATTATTCGCTGTCTGTTACAGGATCCTAAACTGTTAATTATGGACGAACCCACTTCGGTTCTTACCCCACAGGCAGTACGCAAATTATTCGATACGCTGCGACAGCTTGCGCACGAAGGTTGTAGCATCCTCTACATCAGCCACAAGCTGGACGAAATCCAGGAATTGTGCCATGTAGCGACCGTGCTGCGTAATGGCAAGGTCACCGGCGACTGCATTCCTTCGAAAGAGACGCCTGAATCGATGGCGAGCCTGATGATCGGCAAGGAGCTTCCGGTATGCCAACACGAAGTGCCGACTGAGCTCGGTGAAGTCCGCTTACGCCTGAATGGTTTGACTGTCGTATCGGACGACCCGTTTGGTACCAGTTTAAAAAATATCGACCTGGAAATTAATTCGGGTGAGATTTTTGGTATAGCCGGTGTGTCCGGCAATGGCCAACAGGAATTACTTTATGCCCTGTCCGGTGAAGAGCCATTAACGCAAAATGAGCCGATTGTCATTTGCGGCGAAGCAGCGGGACGGAAATTGCCCGATGCCCGGCGTGCTCTCGGTATGGGGTTTGTCCCCGAAGAACGACTCGGACGCGGCGCGGTACCGCAAATGTCACTCGCGGAAAATGTGTTACTCACCGCTCACGGCGGTGGAATGCTGAACAAAGGCATGATTCAGTTCGAGCAAATGTATGAATTCACCCGGCGTTGTATCGACAAATTCGATGTCAAGTGCGGCGGAGAAAAAGCGGCCGCGAAATCCCTGTCGGGTGGTAATTTACAGAAATTTATTATGGGCAGGGAAATATTGCAAATGCCTAAACTGCTGGTGGTAGCGCAACCAACCTGGGGAGTGGATGTCGGTGCGGCCGCATTTATCCGTCAGGAACTGATTGACATGCGTAATGAAGGCACAGCAATTCTGGTGATATCGGAGGAGTTGGAAGAATTGTTCGAGATATCGGATCGAATTGCGGTCATTGCTGGCGGTAAACTGTCACCGCCTAAAAAGCTCGCCGATACCAGTATCGATGAAATCGGTGTATGGATGAGTGGCATGTGGCCGGATTCTGGAAAAGCTGATGCGAAGTCAGGCGAGAGGCAGGCCGATGCTTAGACTCGAACCACGCGCCCAGCCTTCGCAATTGATGTCCTATGCGTCGCCATTGCTGGCGATCGTGCTAATGCTGATCGGCGGGCTGATTTTGTTTTCGGCGCTCGGCAAGGATCCAGTCGAAGGTTTCCGAATCTTTTTTATTAGCCCCCTGAGTGATATTTACGGGGTGGGGGAATTATTTTTAAAAGCGACGCCATTGATGCTGATCGCAATTGGCTTGGCGGTCGGTTTTCGAGCTAATATCTGGAATATCGGCGCCGAGGGGCAGTACATCATGGGGGGTGTTGCGGGCAGTGCAGTGGCTTTATATTTCTATGAATCCGAAGGCCCGCATATCCTGTTCCTGATGATTGTTGCTGGTAGTGTCGGTGGCATGTTGTGGGCATCGATTCCCGCGTTTTTAAAAACACGTTTCAATACCAACGAAATTCTGGTTTCGCTGATGCTGGTATACGTTGCGCAGTTAGCGGTATCCTGGTTGGTGCATGGCCCGATGATGGATCCGGATGGTTTCAATTTCCCGCAGTCGCGCATGTTCGAAGAATCGGCAATACTGCCGATATTAATCAAGGGTACGCGGCTTAACGCTGCCTTCCTGTTCGCGTTGTCTGCGCTGGTGGTCGGTTATATTTTCATGTATCGCAGCTTCCTGGGGTTTCAGATGCAAGTCGCTGGAAACGCCAAAAACGCGGCGCGCTACGCCGGATTTTCCGCCAAACGCATGGTCTGGATCGGCCTGTTGAGCGGTGGCGGCATGGCAGGCATAGCCGGGATATCGGAAGTCGCGGGACCGATGGGTCAAATCACCGAGCACATATCCAGTAATTATGGCTTTGCAGCGATCATCGTCGCATTCGTCGCGCGCCTGAATCCAATCGGAATATTCTTCGCGAGCCTGCTAATGGCACTGCTTTACCTCGGTGGTGAGCAGGCGCAACAATACATGAATCTGCCATCGTCGATATCGAACGTATTCCAGGGCATGTTGCTGATGTTTCTACTTGGGTCGGATGTTTTTATTAATTATCGATTGACCTGGAAGCGGGGTTGATATCATGAACTTAGACATAATCGAGTCGATACTATTTGCCACCATCATCGCTGGAACTCCGTTAATCATTGTCGCGCTGGGACAACTGATCGCGGAAAAATCCGGGGTGCTCAATCTGGGTGCGGAAGGCATGATGGCGATGGGGGCTGTAGCCGGATTTGCGGTCACTTTCCATACCGGCAATCCCTGGCTTGGCGTACTGGCGGGCATGGTCGCTGGTGCTTTAATGTCTTTACTATTTGCGGTCGTGGTACTAACGCTGATGGGCAATCAGGTTGCCACTGGCCTGGCACTATCAATATTTGGTGGTGGATTATCGGCATTCGTGGGTAAACCTTACGAATCAGAGGTCCTCGAGGCAGTGCCAACTTTGCGAATACCGCTACTGGCCGATATTCCGGTCATTGGGCCATCTTTATTTAACCAGCAACCCCTGGTTTATTTGGCCTGGGCGTTATTTGGTGGAATCGTCTGGTTTCTATACAAAAGCCGTTCGGGACTTCTACTCCGGGCAGTGGGTGAATCACCATCGTCTGCGCATTCGATTGGATATCCTGTCATTCGAATTCGCTATATGGCGACGCTATTTGGTGGCGCTATGGCCGGCGTCGGTGGATCTTTTCTGTCGGTATTTTATACCCCCTTATGGGTCGAGGGAATGGTAGCGGGACGCGGCTGGATCGCAATCGCGTTGGTGGTATTTGCCACCTGGCGTCCATTTCGCGTACTGGTAGGAGCGTACTTATTCGGCGGCGTTATGGTTGCACAATTTTTTGTGCAGGGCTCTGGACTGGATATCAATATTCCTTCGCAGTTTTTATCGTCACTGCCGTACCTGGCAACGATCATAGTATTGGTGATCATTTCTCGTGATCAGAATACCGTGCGCCTGAATGCGCCGGTTTCGTTGGGGCAGTCATATCGTCCGGACGCATAGAAGGAAATGAATGAAGGAACGGAAATTAAGCAATCGTCATTCCGGCCTACGCGCCGGAATCTATAAAAAAGTGGCCGTTAGTTTAAGCATACGATGTAAATAGGTTCCGGCTCGGAGGCTGGAATGACGAATTAAATTTTATGAAGGAAGTTAAATTAAACCTAAAAATCCCAGGAGGATTATAAAATGGTAATAGAAAACAAACTCGTTAAAAAACTGGCAACAACAACGCTAATTGTTTTGGCCAGTTTATTTAGCGCTACATCGATGGCGGCACAGGATATCACCATAGGATTTGTCTATGTAAGCCCCATCGGTGATGCTGGGTGGACTTATCAACACGACCTGGGTCGGCTGGAAATGGAAAAGAATACGGGTGTAACAACCAAGTATGTTGAAAACGTACCCGAAGGCCCTGACGCCGAGCGTGTCATTCGCGAGATGGCAAAACGTGGCGACAAGGTCATATTCGCCACCAGCTTTGGATATATGAATCCTATGTTGAAGGTTTCGAAGCAATTTCCAGATACTGCATTCGTTCACGCTACCGGCTATAAGATGGGCAAAAACATGGGCCTTTATAATGCGCGTTTTTACGAAGGTCGCTATCTGACTGGCGTTATAGCGGGTGAAGTGACTAAATCCAATGTCCTCGGATATGTTGCGGCATTTCCAATTCCAGAAGTACTGCAGGGAATCAATGCCTTCATCCAGGGCGCTCGCAGTGTTAACCCAAAGGCTGAACTGCGCGTGATATGGGTTAATTCATGGTTCGACCCGGGTAAAGAGCGTCAGGCTTCGATGACACTGATGTCACAAGGTGCTGACGTTATTACTCACCACACGGATTCTACCGCGGTGGTACAGGCCGCCGAAGAAAGGGGCAAGTATGCGTTTGGCTATCACTCTGATATGTCGAAATATGGCTCTACGGCACATCTGACCGCGGCTACCCATCATTGGGGTAACTATTACACTAAGGTTGTTAAGGCGGCTATAGCAGGCAACTGGAAACCGGAAAATGTTTGGGGTGGGTACAAGGAAGGCATGATAAAGCTCGCGCCTTTGAATCCATCGCTTCCGGCAGAACTGCGTAATCGTATTGCCAGCATGGAAAAACAGCTTACCGCGGGCACCTTGCATCCGTTTGCTGGCCCGGTGGTCGATCAGGATGGAAAAATTCGTGTAGTAGCGGGAGAAACCATGAGCGATGGTGACTTGAGTGGAATGGATTATTACGTCGAAGGTGTGGTAAGCAAGCTGTAGAAGTTAAAATGCCACAATAGTTATTGTGAGTCTGGATTATCTGTTTAGCAGGCAATCCAGGCTCGCGATGATCCTAAATAACATTGCTTAATTGAACCCAATTGCATTTACTTACGCCTTTAAACCCAATATTAGTCATTTCCGCGACCCTTCGCCCGTCATTCCCGCGGAGGCGGGAATCTTGAAACAGTCGCCGTTCAATAGATTCCGGCTCTGCGGCCGGAATGACGGGTTAAATTAATGGAAGCTTATCTCCTCGATTGGGTGAACTTGCTAATCCGCTGGGTACACTTAATTGCCGGCGTGGCCTGGATCGGGGCCTCATTTTATTTCGTCATGCTCGATAATTCGTTATCGAAACCGGTCAAGGGTGATGATGTCACTCGGGGTGTATCTGGTGAATTGTGGGCGGTACACGGCGGCGGTGTATACCACAGCCAAAAGTTTCTCGCCGGGCCGCAGGGCGAGCCACTTTCCGAACATTTACACTGGTCGAAATGGGAAGCCTATAGCACCTGGCTTTCTGGCATGGGATTACTCGCGATCGTCTACTGGTTTGGCGCCAATACCTACCTGATCGACCAGCAGGTAATGCCGTTAACACCGCTGGTCGCGATTGCGATCAGTATCGGATTTATCGTCGGTGGCTGGTTCGTCTATAACACTCTTTGTCAGATACTCAATGGCAAGGATACATTGTTGGCCGTGGTCATCTTTATTTTCGTCATATTCAGCGACTGGCTACTATTTCAGCTATTTAGCGCGCGGGCTGCTTATCTGCACGTGGGTGCGATGATGGGCTCGATCATGGTTGCCAACGTGTATTTTCATATCATTCCGGGCCAAAAGAGCATGGTCGCCGAGATCAGAGCAGGTCAGACACCCGATCCCATATACGGCATCATTGGCAAGCAACGCTCGGTGCACAATACTTATTTTACCCTGCCGGTTTTATTCATCATGATCAGTAACCATTACCCGATGACCTACAGCCACGAACAGGGCTGGCTGGTGCTGGGCTTTATTATGATGGCCGGTGTATTGATACGGCAGTATTTCGTCCTGCGCCACAGTGGTAATGCCAATATAGTGTTACCGGTTATAGGTATCGTTTTGTTGCTGGCGATGGTTGCTTACCTGCTTCCATCGACACCCGAGGATATTCAAACTGGCTCGGTAAGCGATGCAGAGATTCAACAGGTGGTCAATGCCCGGTGTATCGCCTGTCATGCCAAATCTCCGACCCACCCCGGTTTTGTCAGCGCACCGCTCGGATTGGTGTTTGAAACCATTGAACAGATCAAACAAAACGCAGTAAAAATTGCGACTAGCGTACAAACTCGATATATGCCGCTCGGCAACCTGACGCAAATGACTGATCAAGAACGGGCACTGATAGCAGCCTGGTACGCGCAAACTTTACCTGCGCAATGACTCGCAACGATGAACAGTCGATCTGAAGCGCTGGACAATGACAGCTGCGACAGGGCCATCCGCGGCAGTTTTTTGCATTTTGTCGGAGACCCGGACGAGCAGGACGATGCCTGCGAATATATTGAGGACGGCCTGTTAATATTGAAGCAGGGCAAAGTCACCGTTTTGGGAGAAGCCCTCGATTGGCTCGATTCCTTACCCGACGGCATCGAATTGCACGATTACTCCGGCAAATTAATCATGCCCGGATTTATCGATACCCATACGCATTACCCACAAACCGATATGATTGCCAGTTACGGAGCGCAACTGCTCGAGTGGCTGGAAAAATACACCTTTCCTACCGAGCGTCAATTTTCTGATCGGAGCTTCGCCGATGGTGTCGCCGATTTTTTTTGCGACGAACTACTGCGCAACGGCACTACCACCAGTGCGGTTTTTGCCACCATACATCCTGAATCGGTCGATGCGATATTCAGTGCCGCGCAAAAACGCGATATGTGTCTGATCGCTGGAAAGGTGATGATGGATCGCAATGCGCCTGAATATCTTTGCGATACGGCCGAGTCGAGTTATACGCAAAGCGCTGAACTGATAGGTCGCTGGCACCAGAAAGGTCGTTCGCTCTATGCAGTAACACCGAGGTTTGCGCCCACTTCAAGTGAGCAACAACTAGAAGCCGCGGGGCAATTGCTAAAAGACTTCCCCGGACTGTACCTGCAGTCGCATGTGGCCGAAAACCAGGCCGAAATAGCCTGGGTTGCGAAATTATATCCCGATCGTCGTAGTTACCTCGACGTCTACGATTTTTATGAATTACTGGGCCAGCGTTCGATCTATGGGCACTGTATTTACCTGGATGACTCGGACCGCCAACGCATGGCGGAAACGGGGGCCGCGATAGCCTTTTGCCCAACTTCGAATTTATTCCTGGGCAGCGGTTTATTTAGCATCGACGATGCTAAAAAGCAAAATATCAGGCTTGGCGTAGCCACCGATGTCGGTGGGGGCACCAGTTTTAGTCTGTTGCAAACCCTGAATGAAGCTTACAAGGTAAGCCGAATGGCTGGCCAGACCCTGACATCGATGAAGGCCTTTTATCTGGCTACGCTGGGCGGCGCGAAGGCACTTTATCTGGATCACCAGCTGGGAAATTTCGCGGTTGGCAAGGAAGCAGACTTCGTGGTGCTGGATTTGGCGGCGACACCGCTGATGAAACGACGCATGGCGAGAGCCGACTCAGTAGCGGATCAATTATTTGCATTGATGATGATGGGCGACGACCGCGCGGTTCACGCGACTCATGTCATGGGTCAATGCCAATACAGTCGAGTTTAGAAATCGTGTCAACGCTTTTGTTAGAGCATGCGGAAGTGCTGGTCACGATGGACAGGGACCGCGGTGAAATAGCCGATGGCGCGATACTGGTCAATGACCGGCAAATTCAATGCGTCGGTACCACCAGCGAAGTGCGCCAATGGCTGCTGGATAACAAACAAAAAGCCGATAAAATCATCGACGCCAGTGGTACGGTGATATTGCCCGGCCTGGTCAACTGTCATCACCACCTGCATCAAACGCTGACTCGCAGTATCGGTACAGCGCAGGGTTTATCCCTGTTTGACTGGTTGAAAACCCTTTACCCGATCTGGGGCAAAATGGACAGCGAAGCGGTTTATGTCAGCGCCAAACTGGGCCTGGTGGAATTGATGTTGTCGGGTGCAACCACGGTTGCCGATCATCTATACCTGTTTCCGAACGATGTAAAACTGGACGATGAGATTCGCGCAGCACAGGAGCTGGGTGTTCGATTTCATCCGAGCCGCGGTAGCATGAGCCTGGGACAGAGTCAGGGCGGATTGCCTCCCGATGAAGTTTGCGAAAACGAAGAGGATATTCTCGCAGACTGTAAGCGCGTGATCGAAACCTTTCATGACCCTGCGCCACTATCGATGTTACGCATTGTCCTCGCGCCCTGCTCGCCATTTAGTGTCACGGCTGATTTAATGAAAAAAACCGCCGAACTGGCGCGTCGCTATCCAGCCGTGAACCTGCATACTCATCTGGCCGAAAGTATCGATGAAACTCGATTTTGCCAACAGCAGTATGGCATGCAGCCGCTGGAATATATGCAAAGCCTGGGTTGGACCGGCGACGATGTCTGGTTTGCTCACACGGTGTATCAGAATGCGGAAGAAATAGCCACGCTAGCGCGAACTAGAACCGGCGTGTGCCATTGCCCGAGTAGCAATATGATTCTCGCCTCGGGCATTGCGCCCATTCGTGAAATGCTCGACGCAGAGGTTCGAGTCGGGCTTGGTGTCGATGGTTCCGCGAGCAACGACAGTAACCATTTACTAGCGGAAGCGCGGCAGGCGATGTTATTACAACGAGTGGGTTGGCCCGGGTTTGAATCGAAGGCCGATCGATTATCCGCGCGTGAAGCTCTGGAGATTGCCACTCTCGGCGGTGCGGCGGTATTGGGGCGTAATGATATCGGTAGCCTGGAGTCAGGCAAGGCAGCGGATATGGTTGCTTTTCGCATCGACGATTTGCAACACGCCGGCGGCTTGAGCGACCCGGTTGCCGCCTTGTTGACCTGCGCACCTGGGAGCGTCTGGTTATCGGTGATAAATGGCCAGATCGTGGTGGAAAATGGCGAATTTCCGGGGCTGGATATTGATGCTTTAGTGACAAGACATAACCAGTTATCACAGCAGTTGCTTGAAAAAGCAGGTGCACAATAATTTGAGGCATTAGAAATAATTATGAGTGACACCACTCCCGATTTTGTTAACCACTGGATTAACCTCGCCGAGCAGCGCCTGGGGGCCAGGCCCATTTATTGCACCGACGATTTCTTCGCCGAGTGCAGTCGCATGCTCGAGCCTCAGACGCCGGTTTTTATCGACGGTAAATTTGATGACAACGGTAAATGGATGGATGGTTGGGAAACACGTCG
>JADFJT010000031.1 GCA_022566015.1 Pseudomonadota bacterium
TCCAGTATAAGTAGGTCTCGACAGTACGTTTGCTGTACCGACGCACAGTCATAAAACGAGAAATGGATTCAAGAAATGGAGATGGGGCTGATGGCATGATTACGATTCCTTTCGTTATGTTGCTCCCTGCTGGCACAGTACTAGCCTATCAACTAATTTCAAGAAAAATCAAAAGCCGACCGCCACACTAATTGGAGTTTACCAATCACATGGAAAATAAGTTACTAGTCATCAATAGGTTACCTACTCCATATTATATTGGCAAATAAATTAAATGGTCGCCCGCTAATAATTATTAAAAGGCAACGGGCCTTTTAAATTCTCTGTTAGAAAAAAGCGTTACCGTAGGAGTCAATTTTGAACATAAACTACAAGCTCTACATTCTGCCCGTCTTTTTATTTGCAGGCCTAGTCTCTTGTGCTACAAATAGCGATAATCTCAAAGCTGATGGTTTTACATGGAAAATACCTTTTGATGGCAGTAATTCAGCTCCCATTATCTATAAGGGCACTATTTATATTGGTTCATTTGACGGAGTTATATATGCCATTAATCCAAAGAATGGCAAGGAAGTATGGCGATATCAAAGAGGAAAAACCGCATCACGTGATAATGCCATTTATATATCGGGTAAATCATTCGGAGATATGATGGGTGCAGCACTCGATGTCGCTACAAAAAAAGGTAAGGGTATACGGCAGATTTCTGCAACGCCTGTAATCAAAGATGGAATAGTATATATAGGCTCTAAAGACTATAATTTTTATGCCCTTGATGCAAAAACAGGTAAATTGAAATGGGTTACAGGCATTGATCAACCGATATGGGAGAAAGCATTAGTTACTGACAAACATATTATTATCCATGGTTTTGGTATAGGACTTTCACCTGGCGCAATATATATTTTGCGTAAGACAAACGGCCAAATTATGTGGTCATCAAAAGACTGGTACTACACATCGTATCCTGCTTCTATAGGGGTATTGTTTATTATAGTTTCAGAAAAGAATTTAAATCTTCAAGTTTCTTCATAAATGCCGTAAAAGAAAATACGGGCGAAGTACTCTGGGCGCTAGAACTACCGGGGCTCCGCCCTAACAGGGTCTACAGTTCGTCTGGTCTTGTGTATGTATCTGTTTTTAAGGAAGAGGGGCAAGTTCCCAATGCACTAAATAATGGATTTTATAAGTTAACGGCTGCATATATCTATGCGATTAATGCTTCAACAGGAAAGCTAGTATGGAAATTTAAGGGGGGCCATGTGGGTTATAGTTCACCACCACTCACGATTGGATCAAAGTATATATATTTCACATCACGTGAAGGTTTGTATGCTCTTGATAAGAGTACAGGAAAGCCCCCCTGGTTTCTTGAAAGTCCAGGAACACCACCCTGGTTTTTTGATGGAAGGTTTTCTTCATACAATATTGTTGAAAGTGGTTTTTTATATGTTAATGGAGGCCGAGGTGATAATCATATTTATGCCATTAATCCACAGTCAGGAGAAATCGTATGGAGTTATGAAGATGACAATCTTTGGAATACGAAGGTAATTGATGATGTTCTGTATGTGTCTGCACAAGATAGCCAAGTAGCTATTAATTCATCTACTGGAAAAAAGCTATGGAAATTCAAAACAGGAGGTTTCTTTAACCCCGGGACAAATGTGAGCGCCACACCAACCATATTTAAAAATCATGTCATTTTTCCGATGGAAACTAAAACATTTTTTGGGCAGGAAAGTATTCAAGGACATCTTTACAGTATTGATGCACGCACGGGAAGAGTTGAATGAGATTTCCTAACCAAACAATGCAGCGGACGTGTTACCACGCCGCTGATTTCGGTCGTTAGAATTACCTGGCAAGCTCGATGACCAGACCGGCCGTTGTATCCTTGCCAGCGACTTTCCTGATTATTTCCCTCTGAATCGGCTCCATCTAGTCTAATTTATTGGCTTGAGTCAATGCATTCCAGTTTGGTCTCAAAAAACCCGAACTTCAGTAGTTCGGAAATCGCGATTTTATCCACCGGTCTATAGAAAAGAAGCCGCCACCAAAAATAATATTGACTAACAGCATGGTGCCCCACAGATTGTGATAGATCAGGCCAGCGCCTTTCGCAAGCGTGGCATAGTATGAAACCACAGCCATGATATTGACCAGCGACAGGGCAATAGCGAAAAAACGGGTACCTACACCTGCGATAAGAAATATCGGAAATACCAACTCGGTGAAAGTGGCCAGATAAGCCGCCAGTTCGAAGGGCAATAGTGGAACTGCGTATTCGTATTCAAATAATAGTAATGTGGTTTCCCAGTCGCCGATCTTGAGCAGGCCTGATTTGAGAAAAACCCAGGCAACCCAACACCTGAAAAATAAAAGCAGGGGTGACCCCAGTTTTGCGAGTAAATTATTAAATGTTTGAACAGGCCCTTCCAATGTATCTGTCAGGCTCATGACGAATCCCCCAGGGTTATTATTATGATAAAAAAATACTCGCTTTGAGTGAGCCGAAAACTAAAAGTTCACTACGCCCAGAATAATCGTTAAATCCAGTTACCCGAAGTGATAACACGGCGTCTACATTGACTGAATCCTTTTGGCCTGCACCTGCAAGCTCTCGAGAGACGATTTCACTTCTGCCAGTTTAACTTTTTCCTTATCGACCACAGCCGTCGGTGCTTTGGTAACAAATTTGTCATTGTCGAGCTTAGCTTCGATACGTTGTGCATCCTGTTCGAATTTATGAATATTTTTTTGCAGGCGCACTAATTCCGCCTCCTTGTCGATTAGCCCGGCGAGTGGTATTAGCAGGCTCATTTCACCCACTAGCGAAGTTGCCGACTCAGGTGCCTGCTGATCGGGTTCTAGCCAGTCGATCGATTCGAGCCTGGCCAGGGATTCCAACAAGGTACGATTGCGATCGAGTTTCTGTCTATCTTGTGCGTTTCCATTTTGACAGATAACCGGCAAAGCCTTACCCGGTTTTAAATCCATTTCGGAGCGAATTTGACGAACGCCTACAATAAATTGCTTAACCCATTCGAGTTCGTCGATTGCGAGTTTATCGATCAATGCTGGATCGCCTTCTGGATAAGCACAAAGCATTATCGTTTCTGCGTTTTTACCCGCCAACGGGGCGATGCGTTGCCATAGTTCTTCGGTGATATACGGCATGATTGGGTGTAATAGGCGCAGAATTGCTTCCAGTACCTTGACCAGGGTGTGGCGTGCAGCGCTCTTTTGTACCTCGCTGTAGTGCTCGGAGTAGATGACCGGTTTGGATAATTCGATGTACCAGTCGCAATAGTCGTTCCAGACGAATTCGTATAGATCCTTCGATACCAGGTCGAAGCGATAGTGATCGATATGCCGACCGATTTGTTGCGCAACTTGCTGAAGCCGGGCGATAATCCACCGGTCAGCCAACGATAATTCAGCGTCGTTCAAATCCTCGGATTCGGTGTTTTGTAATACGTAGCGAGTCGCATTCCACAGTTTGTTGCAAAAGTTACGGTAGCCCTCGATACGCCCTAGATCGAAGCGGATATCACGGCCGGTGGTGGCCAGTGCCGTGAAGGTAAAGCGTAACGCATCGGTGCCAAAAGCCGGGATACCATTGGGAAAATGTTTTTTAGTGGCCTTGATGATAGCGGGTGCCATTTCCGGTTGCATCAGGCTACTGGTCCGCTTCGCGAGTAGGTTGTCGAGTGTAATACCATCGATCAAATCGAGCGGATCGAGTACGTTGCCCTTCGACTTTGACATCTTATGGCCGTCGGCATCGCGTATCAATCCGTGAATATAGACCTGGTGAAACGGCACTTCATTCATGAACTTGAGTCCAAACATGATCATTCGTGCGACCCAGAAAAAGATGATATCGAAGCCGGTGACCAGCACGCTGGTGGGATAAAATGTGTTTAACGCTGGATCTTTGGTGTCGGGCCAGCCGAGCGTGCTGTATGGCCATAATGCCGAGGAAAACCAGGTATCGAGCACATCTTCATCTTGCCTCAGTTTTACGTCAGGGGCTAGATGATACTTACTACGCGCTTCGTCAGCGCTCGCAGCGACATAAATTTTGCCCGAAGCATCGTACCAGGCCGGGATACGGTGTCCCCACCAGATCTGGCGAGAGATACACCAATCCTGAATATTTTCCATCCAGTTGAAATAGGTTTTCGACCAGTTTTCCGGGATAAATTTTATTCTGCCGTCCTTAACCGCTTCGATCGCTGGTTTGGCCAGAGGTTCTACACGTACAAACCACTGGTCGGTCAGGTAGGGTTCGATTACTGATTGCGTACGGTCGCCTCGGGGAACCATCATTTTATGATCGACTACTTTTTCCAGCAGGTCGAGCGCCTGTAAATCTTTGACTATCAGTTCGCGTGCATCGTATCGATCCATGCCCTGGTATTTCTCGGGCGCCTGATCATTGATCTTTGCGTCGAAAGTGAAAATATTAATCAGCGGCAGATCGTGGCGTTTGCCCACTTCGTAATCGTTAAAATCGTGTGCGGGGGTAATTTTTACACAACCCGATCCAAATTCGGGATCGACATAGTCATCCGCCACGATTGGAATTCTGCGGCCCGTGAGCGGCAATTCAACCTGTTTGCCGACCAGGTGAGCATAGCGTTGATCATCGGGATGAACCGCAACGGCCGCGTCGCCCAACATGGTTTCGGGCCGGGTGGTGGCGACCGTGAGATGCCCGTCTTCGCCCGCAATTGGGTAACGCATATGCCATAGATGGCCGTTTTCTTCTTCAGAGATTACTTCAAGATCCGATACAGCGGTGTGTAATACCGGATCCCAGTTGACCAGGCGCTTTCCGCGATAAATCAGGCCTTCATCGTAGAGTTGTATAAATACTTCCTGTACTGCATTGGACAAGTCTTCGTCCATGGTAAAACGCTCACGACTCCAGTCCGGGGAGGTACCCATACGGCGTAATTGTTGGGTGATAGTGCCACCCGATTCCTGTTTCCATTTCCATATTCGCTCGATAAACGCGTCACGGCCAAGCTCCTGTCTGGTTATATTTTCGTTGCTCAACTGACGTTCGACCACCATTTGAGTTGCGATTCCTGCATGGTCGGTACCCGGTTGCCATAGTGTATTGTCACCCTTCATGCGGTGATAGCGAATCAGCGTATCCATGATTGTGTCCTGAAACGCATGACCCATATGCAGGCTTCCGGTCACATTGGGAGGTGGTATTACGATGCAATAAGGATCACCCTCACCCTGGGCTTTGAAATAACCCTTATCTTCCCAGTGTTGATACCAGGATTGCTCTATTGCTTGAGGGTTATAGGTTTTGTCCATCGAGCGTGTCTAGGTGTGGGTAAAAAAAAGGCGGATTATACAATGGGCCATTGCATAAATGCATTTTTTCGATCTAGTCTGTGCGGGCTGTTTTAAGTTTCGGATTCGGATTCGGATTCGGAATTTGTCGTTGTCTGCTGGATAGCGAGTTTAATTTCCTGCCAGGCCAATTCCATATGTTGGTCCAGAATACGATGGATTTCCTGCCCCAATGCCGGTGTCATACTGATTTTTCCTGCGGCGTCTGATTTAGAATCAGGCATTGCGTCGCTGGTTGCAAATACCTGACCCAGCCCAAGGTCTGAGAGCTCTATCTCGGTACCTTTTTCGATCAAATCGGTTAATACCGGTATGTTGGATTCGTCACTCATTAGAGACTCCCTTAGTTATAGAGGGATGTGCTTGATCGGGTAGCCACGTTGCTGGTAATAATGATAGTGCTCGCGAGCCTGTGATTTATTATCTTCGGTGACCAGCTCGATAATGCGCTCGAACTGGGCAAAATTATCAGGAATAGCCGCAGCTAGATTGATCAATAATTGGCGATTATCGCCAGAGTTGGGCTCGTTTTGAATCAAAATCGGCGTCTCGAATTCGACTGACGCCTGCAGGTCATGCGGGACGAAACTGTCGTCTTCGAAGATCCAGAGCTGTCGATCGAGATGTGTAGACTGCTCGGGGCTCTGGGTTAGCAGTAAAGTGGATTGCTTGTTCTCGTATGCTTTTTGGCACAGCTGGCACACGACGCGATCCTGGTTGTGCCGCTTGGGGTCAAGCTGATAAAAATCGATGCGTGTCATACTGTTGTTGCTTTAGGGCGTCTCTGAATGTTATTGGGCGAATCAGATTGTGATTCAAACCAGTCAAGATCAGGGCGTGGAACGCGAGTAATAGCACTGCCATAGCTCAATTTCACAAGGTAGATATCGGTGCTGGTCAAAAGATGTTCGCTCATAATTTAATCAGAAGCTCCCTGGATTAGAGTTGATTGAGTATGTATTGGGTGAGCAGCGGAACCGGTCGTCCGGTAGAGCCTTTATCCTCGCCTGACTTCCACGCGGTGCCCGCGATGTCGAGGTGCGCCCATTTGTATTTTTTGGTAAATCGCGACAGAAAGCAGGCTGCGGTTATAGTGCCAGCGTCGCGCCCCCCGATATTAGCCATGTCGGCAAAGTTACTTTTTAACTGATCCTGATATTCCTCCCACAAGGGTAATTCCCAGACCTTGTCTTCAATCTGGTTTCCCGAACGTATCAGGTCATCGATCAAAGGCTGGTGGTTACCCAGTACGGCTGAGGGTATCTTACCGAGAGCAACTATACAGGCGCCGGTCAGGGTGGCTATGTCTATCACGCAGCGAGGGTTATATTTTTCGGCATAGGTCAGCGCGTCGCATAAAATCAGGCGGCCTTCGGCATCGGTGTTGAGAATTTCAATAGTCTGGCCCGACATGCTAGTGACGATATCTCCGGGTTTGGTGGCCAGTCCGTCAGGCATATTTTCGGTGGTGGGAATGATGCCGACGACATTAATCGGTAACTGCATCGTCGCTACCGCGTTGAGGGTGCCGATCACCGAGGCCGCACCGCACATATCGAATTTCATTTCATCCATGGCTGCGCCGGGTTTGAGCGAAATTCCACCGGTATCAAAAGTAACACCCTTGCCGACCAGCACAATCGGCTTTTGCTTCGCTTTTCCGCCGTTGTATTGCAGTGTGATCAGTTTCGCAGGCTCACGGCTACCTGCACTGACCGATAACAGTGAGCCCATTTTCAGCTCGCGCATATCGGCTTCATCGAGTACGTCTACCCGCAGTTTTTTATGCGCTTTCGCCAGTTGTCTGGCCTGTTTGGCCAGATAAGCAGGGGTGCAGATATTGGCCGGTAAATTTCCCAGATCGCGTGCGAGATCCATGCCCTTACCGATCGCCATGCCTTGCTCGGCGGCCTGCCTGGCTTTGGCCAGATCGCGACGATCCGGCACGTTCAAGGTTAGTTTACGCAAGCTTTTTTTATGATTTGGACGATCGCTCTTGAGCCGGTCGAACTGGTAATGGCTATGCCACATCAGTAGCACATTGTGGAGAACCTTCCAACTGGTGTCGCGCTCCTTGAGCGATATATCAGTCAGGTAGGAGCAGGCATCGATGGCAGCCGTATCATTCAGTTCGGTGGATACGCTGTTCAAAATTTTAATAAAAGTTCGGTCGTTCATTTCTCTTGCTTTGCCGCAGCCGACCAATAATACTCGGTCGGCCTGGATGCCTGGTACGTTGTGCAGCATCAGGCTTTGCCCGAGTCGGCCATCTATATCGCCACTGCGTAATATTTTCGACAGGAAACCACCACTTGCGCTGTCCAGTAATTCGCCAGATCTGGACAGCTTTCGCTTTTGTGACACCGTGATAATCAGGCAGGCGCTGCGTTGTTTTTCTGGGGTGGTGGTTTTTACATTGAATTCCATGATATTCCGGTGTTGGTATGTTGGATAACGCGATAAGATACGTGAAGTATGAAAAAAAACCAGCCGTAATTCACCAAATGGCCATGATTATTCAGGCCCGGTTTATTCAATTAATGGTGAAATGTAATACTGACCCATTATTCTGTATTTCAAGTTGCGATGCCTAATATTATAACCCGTTATCTGGCGCTGGAAATTCTGAAAAGCTGCGCTGCGACTGTGCTCATCTTATACCTATTATTCATGAGTAATGCATTGGGGAGAGTTTTATCTGATATTGCCGATGGTGATATTCCGAAACAGGCGCTCGGGCCCGTATTGTTAAGCCAGTCGGTGAATATTTTTTCCCTGCTATTACCCATTGGGGTTTTTCTCGGCATCGTGTTTGCTTTCGGTCGCCTGTACAAGGATCATGAAATGGTGGTTATGAGCGCCAGCGGTATGGGTTATCGACAATACTACCGATCGGTTCTGCTAGTCATAGTGCCAGTATTTCTGCTCAGCATTTATATCAGCGTCTGGCTCAATTCGCAGGTACAACGAAGCGCAAATAATAGTGTTTATCAGGGAAAAAATACGCATGAGTTTGCCGATATCCGCCCCGGCCAGTTTAATCGAAGTAAAAACGGGGAACATGTTTTCTTCATGAAATCGATGAGCGCTGACCGGCTCGAATTAATCGATATTATTATCAGCCAAACTAACCGCGATCTGATGATTCTGGAAACCGCTCAAAAAGGTCGACACAAAACCGATGAAGTGACCGGTAATTTATTTCTTGTAGTGGGGCCGGGGCAACGTGCTGAAGGGCAGGCTGGCAAAAAGGAATACAGGATTATCGATTTTGAAAAGCATGGCATGTTGGTCGAAAAGAAAAAAAACAGTCAAAGAAAAGCGCTTCAGCAACGTCAGAAATCACCAGAAGACCTCAGGCGATCTAAGCAACTCAAGGATAAGGTGGAGCTGCATTGGCGGATAGCAATCCCTGTGGTGTTATTAGTGCTCGCTTTGCTGGCCTTGCCATTATCCTATATAGCACCACGCCAGGGCCGATACGGCAAGATAGGTTACGCGCTGCTGGCCTATATTGTTTACTTCAGCCTGATGGCCTATACGAAGGCCCAACTCGAAGCAGGGGTGTTTCCACTGGTGATCAATTTCTGGTGGATTCATCTGACTTTTCTAGCGCTAACACTGGGTCTTCTGCTGAGGAGAAACCGCAGTTCGATTAACTCAATTAGGCTCGCATTCAGGTGATAATTAATCGATATATATTTAAGCACATGGCTCTGGGCATTTTTATGACGCTGGGAATTTTGGTAAGCCTGGGTGTTTTTTTTACCTTTATCGGTCAACTGGACGATATTGGGCGAGGGAATTATAGCTTGCTGCACGTAGTCGAATATGCAGCGCTTCAGGCCCCAGAAAAAATCGTCGAATACATGCCGATTTCGATTTTACTTGGCACTATTTTAAGCCTGGGCTCGCTTGCGAGCAATAGCGAAATTATTGCGATGCAGGCAGCGGGATTTTCGGTTACGCAATTATTGAGAGCAGTATTTCAGGCTGCATTATTCATGGCTTTAATCAGCTTTTTACTGGCTGACTGGGTAGTTCCGACGAGTGAAAGCAGCGCGCGTGAAATCAGGTCGTCGGCTATTAATGCGACCCAGGCAATCGGTGGAAAGAAAGGCCTGTGGATAAAAGACGAAAATCGCATCCTACATATCAAGCTTTTATTACCCAACGGGATAGCGCGATCCATAGAAATTTACCAGCTCGATCAACAGGGGCGATTGGTTTCGATAACCAGGGCCGAAAGCGCAATCCCATTTAACGATCAATGGCGCTTAAACAAGGTGCGACAGACCATGATCGGCGAACAAAAAATAGAGGTCAGAAATCTCGATGAAATGATTTATCCCGGCAATATATCCAACGCATTACTGGATGCCTTAATAATCGAGCCACGGTATATGTCGATTGTCGATCTCTACGCATACCGTCAATTTTTGCAGGAGAATGATCTGGATGATTCGGTAGAAAGTTTAACTTTCTGGCAAAAAGTTTTCGCGCCAATCACGGTGCTGGTCATGTGCATTCTTGCAGTACCCTTTATACTGGGGTCACAACGACAGGGAAGTGCGGGCGTGCGCATTATTACTGGCATATTACTCGGTCTAAGCTATGTTGCGGCTGACAAGCTTCTGGTGCAACTGGGTATACAGGCCAATGTTCATCCCGCACTTAATGCAATTGCGCCAACGCTGCTATTTTTTTTACTGGCAGTTTTTTTACTGGTTAGAAAACAATCACATTGGCCTCGGCGAAAGGATTAATTATTTCACCCCTCTTTACAGCGTATGCTGCAATTCGTTCAGGTTGACAGGCTTGGAAAGCACTTCGCTGGCTCCAGTCTCAGGGTAGCGGTTGACATCGGTTAGCATTGCATTTGCGGTTACTGCCGTGATCGGGTTTGCTGCGGTGATTGATGCGGATGCTCAATTCGTTTCGATTAAATCGTATCTATCTGTAATCCCCTTTAAGTAGCCGTATCTATGAGTAAAATTATTATGCTGTAAATGCCAGATTCTGTTTTGGGAAAAACCGCCCAGCGGCATATTCGGACTATCGTTATAATAGGTCCATAGCCAACGAGTAGCGAAGTCCTGAGCCTGATCAGGCACCGTTAAATCTCCGATAGTAGGCTGATAGCTAATCTTAAATTTCTCAGGATCGCCCGGAAGGATTCGCTCAAAATTAAGAGAAGGTTCCCCTGTAAATCATCGCTCGGCCTAACGCTGCTCAACCGGTAGCGAAGATACATCGATTATGCGGGTCTGGCTAAACTTGTCGTGCCAGGTGTAAGGCTTGAACAGGCGCCACCAGTAACCTATTCCAAAACAGGCGATCGAAAAAATCGCAAATATAATACGAAGGAAACTAATCGGCCAGCTGGGGTTGCCGCCTAATTCGGAAACGATGCGAATTTTCCACACCCGCATGCCCAGCGTTTGCCCTGATTTATTCCAGAACCAGCTGTAAAATCCGAGGACCACCAGGAATATACAAAGATAAATGATTGTGTCAGATTCTATTGCTTCGCCCTTGTTAAACGCTATAGCAATCGCCACGATAACAAACAACAGCGCACCTATGAGCAGACTATCGTAAAGCATCGCGGCAAATTGTCGGATTAAACTTGCTGGGGGACAGTTGTTGTAAAGTTGGGTGGTCATAAACAAATTATAGTAAAATTTCATATTATTCTGAAATACATTGATTATTCCAACATTATTAACTCAGATTGGCTATTGTATTATCAGAAATGCTTTTTATAATAATCGTGGTAAATTAATTTGAGGAGACTGAGTTATGGCAAAAGCAAAAAAATCAGCTAAGTCAAAAAAAGCTGAAGGATCGACGAGTTCGATAAAAAATAAAAATGTTGTAGTAAAAAAGAAATCGACTCCAATAGTAGTTAAGAAAAAGGCTGCTAAAACTGTAGTTAAGAAGAAGGCTCTAAGAACCGTAATTAAAAAGAAGGCTGCTAAAACTGTAGTTAAGAAGAAGGCCGCTAAATCTGTAATTAAGAAGAAGGTTGTAAGAACCGTAATTAAAAAGAAGGCTGCTAAAACGATAGTCAAGAAGAAAGCAGCAAAACCAGCACTTAAAAAGTCTGCGATAAAAAATAAAGGGGCGGTCAAAGCTTCTTCACCCGAATCTAATGCAAAAACATTAAAGGCGACTATCGCGGCGTTGAAGGATGAATTAAAAAGCCTGAGAAATGATTTGAAAAGTGCCGGACTGCGAGAAGCTGCAGTGGTTAGCTTAACCAGTAAGCGGGACGCAGCGGTAGGAAAGTTTCTCAGTGTCTGGGATAAAAAAGCAAAGTCAGCGCTCGATAAATCTTTGAAACCAAAGCAAAAGAAGAAATCCAAAAAATAGGAAAACATGGATCAGTATCCAGTTAAAGGCACATTGAATTGTGCCTTTTTAATGCCTGATACCATCGCCGGAGGCTAGCCCAGTTATCGTGGCTGACTCATCCGAAAAGTACATCGAACAAACTGTGATCGACCAGTTTATAGATTCAATATGGGCCCAAAAAGGGCTCGCTGCACTCACGCTGGATGCCTATCGGCTGGATTTAAAACATTTTGCCGACTGGTTACACAAACAAAAACTGATCTTGAAAACCGCCAGCCAGGCAAATATTCAGAATTACCTGGCACAGCGCTTCACCGCCGGTGCCTCGGCGAGAACCAATGCGAGATTACTATCGACACTCAAACAATACTATCGTCACCTGGTTAAATCGGGTGAGCGACCGGACAATCCATGTGCATTAATTAGTGCCCCCAAGATACATCGAATACTCCCTCAGAGCTTGAGCGAGAAGGCTATAGAAAGTTTACTCGAAGCACCCGATGTTGATTCCAGTTACGGGTTGAGAGACCGCTGTATGCTCGAATTAATGTATAGCTCAGGATTGCGGGTTAGTGAGTTGGTGTCGCTGCAGGTGAGTCAAATCAATACCAATCTCGGCCTGGTTCGACTCACTGGTAAAGGAAACAAGGAGCGTGTGGTTCCGGTAGGCGACGAAGCCCTATACTGGCTGACACAGTATAGCCAAAAAGCACGTGCGCAATTGCAGCGCCAGAACGTAATTGATGATGGTCTTTTTCTGTCCAGCCGGGGAAAGACCATTACGCGGCAGGCATTTTGGCAAAATATTAAAAAATATTTAAAAATCGCTGGAATCAAAACAGATTATTCACCCCATTCGCTACGCCATGCATTTGCAACACATTTACTCAATCATGGGGCTGACTTACGTACTGTGCAGATGTTGCTTGGGCACAGTAGTCTGTCGACCACTCAGATATATACCCACGTTGCGCAAGCCCGGCTGCAGGCGATGCATGCGATGCATCATCCGCGTGGGTGAAAGATTAGTGAGGCAACCCCACTGTCTCAGGCGTAACCCCCCCGGTCACGTTTCAGTAGTGAGATTACCCCGGGGGTCGGATTGACGAGTTTATTTTTTGCTTATAATCCCATGGATATCACTGGCAGGGAGACTAATGCAGCATCGTGAATAGTTTACGTCGGTATTTTTGTACGCTCGGGTGATCACTGCCAAGCAGGTCGAACAACGATATCAAACTGCTACGGCCGACGTCGTCTTCAAACTTACGATCTAAAGTCGTTATTTTTAACAGGCAAGCCATAGCTTCGTCATAGTCCGCGCTCGCCGAAAGGCGGCGGCTTTTCTGCAAAAGTGCATCGAGGTCATTCGGGTTATCACTTAGGCGTTTTTCGATTTCTGGCAATGCAGGTGTATCTTCGAGTTGCTTCGCCATATCGATTTCGGCGCGTAGAGTAACCGCGGCTTCTTTCTTGTTGTCTTCACTGTTGAGGCTGTCGAGTAAGGAGAGGGCGCTGACACTATCGCCTTGCGCAGCCATTATTTTCGCGATATCGATCTTCATGTCCGCGTTTTCAGGATCCTGCGCCAAAGCCTGGTTCATTAATGCCAACGCATCTTCGGCACGGCCCTCGTCGATCGCCTGCATCGCAGCGTTCATTATTTTGTCCGATTCAGACTGGATGAAAGCATCGATAAACTTTCGAATTTCGGACTCGGGGATTACCCCGATGCGTTCATCTGCGATCTTGCCGTTGACGAATAGCTTCATCGTCGGCAGGCTCTTGATGCTAAAATGTGCAGCAAGTTCCTGCTCCTTTTCGGTATCAACTTTGGCGAGTATGAATTTACCCGTATATTCGTCGGCGAGTTTTGCCAGCATCGGCATTATGGTCTTGCAGGGTTCACACCAGTCGGCCCAAAAGTCCACCAAAACCGGTTGTTTGAGTGAATTTTCGATCACTAGCGCCTGAAAATTCTGCGCATTAACTTCGTGAATATAAGGTGAATCGCCCATATTAGTTAACTCGAAAAAAGATTCGTATTATATCAGGGAAGAAGCTCACTATTTCAAGCCTGAAACCAGTATAATAAGAGGCTGGCGCTCATTCGGAAAAGCAGGAAATTCACATTTGAAGAATCAGTACGATGCGGCTTCGATCGAGGTCTTGACGGGGCTGGAACCGGTTAAAAAACGACCGGGCATGTATACCGATACCACGAGACCCAACCACCTGGCGCAGGAAGTTATCGACAATAGCGTCGATGAAGCGATTTCCGGATTTGCTACTCAAATTGGCGTTATTCTACATGCCGATCAGTCGCTCAGCGTGATCGACGATGGTCGAGGTATGCCAGTCGATATCCATCCGCAGCAGGGTATTCCTGGGGTCGAAGTGATACTCACCCGGCTGCATGCCGGGGGAAAGTTTTCAGATACGAACTATCAGTTTTCAGGGGGCTTGCACGGGGTTGGTGTGTCGGTAGTCAATGCCCTGTCGAGTCGCCTGGAGGTACGTGTACGGCGTGAGGGAAAGGAGTATTCGATTTGTTTCGAGCACGGCGATATAAAGCAGGAACTAAAGGAAATCGGTCGGGTACCAAAGAAAAAATCTGGCACCACAATTCGATTTTGGCCGGATGGGAGTTATTTTGACAGCGCTGCTTTTTCAGTCGGCAGATTAAAACATGTATTGCGTGCCAAGGCTGTTTTATGCCCGGGACTAAAGATCAAGTTTTTTGAAGAAAAAACCAGGGAGTCGGAAGAGTGGATTTACGAGGATGGGTTGTCAGATTATTTAACCGATGCGCTGACAGGATATGACTTACTACCTGAGCAGCCATTTGTTATTACGGTTGAGGGCGAGCACGAGTCTGTCGACTGGGCCTTACTCTGGATACCGGAGAAAGGGGAGGGAGTTGCCGAGAGTTACGTCAATTTAATTCCGACTACGCAAGGCGGGACACACGTCAACGGTTTGCGAACCGGACTCACCGATGCGATTAGAGAATTTTGTGAATTTCGCAGCCTGCTTCCGCGTGGCGTCAAAATCGCGCCCGACGATGTGTGGGACAGGATTAGCTATGTCCTTTCAGTAAAAATGCGGGAGCCCCAGTTTTCGGGTCAAACCAAAGAACGTTTATCATCGCGTGAAACCGCAGCTTTTGTGTCTGGTATTGCCAAGGATTCGTTTAGCCTGTGGCTGAATCAGCATGCAGATATCGGCGACCTGTTGGCACAAATGGCTATAGCCAGTGCGCAAAATAGACTCAAGTCGTCCAAAAAAGTAGTGCGCAGAAAACTCACCACGGGTCCCGCCTTGCCGGGTAAACTAGCCGACTGTAGTAGCCAGGATCTAAGCCGAACCGAATTGTTTCTTGTCGAGGGCGACTCCGCTGGTGGTTCGGCGAAACAGGCGCGAGACCGGTCATTCCAGGCGATCATGCCACTGCGGGGGAAAATTCTTAATACCTGGGAAGTGCCGGCCGACCAGGTTCTTGCCTCACAGGAAGTACACGATATATCGGTTGCGATCGGGGTGGAGCCAGGGTCGGACGACCTTTCTGGCTTACGTTATGGCAAGATTTGTATTCTCGCCGATGCAGACTCCGATGGGGCGCATATTGCGACTTTGCTTTGCGCACTTTTTTTACGGCACTTTCAGCCGCTGGTCGAAAAAGGCCATATTTTTGTCGCCAAACCCCCGTTATACCGAATCGATATTGCCAAGGACAAATATTATGCGCTCGACGAAGCCGAACTCGACGGTATTATTGACCGACTGACTGCAGAAAAAAGAAAAGGCCAGGTGGTGATCACCCGGTTTAAGGGCCTGGGAGAAATGAATCCTCTGCAATTACGCGAAAGTACTATAGCGCCAGATACCAGGCGACTGGCGCAAATGACCATTGAAGCTGGCGACCGAACCTTTGAGATTATGAACATGATGTTATGCAAGAAACGTGCGGCTGATCGTAAAGACTGGTTGCAGGATAGAGGGGATTTGGCAGAAGTATAGAGCATCATTTTAGCATTTCTTATAGGTGCTGAACGAACCAAAAATTATATGGCTAGAAACATCGACCTCAATTACGAACAACAGCCACTCCACGAGTTTACCGAGAAAGCCTACCTCGACTATTCGATGTACGTCATTCTCGACCGTGCGTTGCCACACATTGGCGATGGGCTGAAACCGGTGCAACGCCGCATCATATACGCAATGTCGGAACTTGGCCTTTCAGCCAGTTCGAAGCACAAAAAGTCTGCGCGAACCGTTGGAGATGTACTCGGTAAGTTTCACCCGCACGGCGATACCGCCTGCTATGAAGCGATGGTATTGATGGCGCAGGATTTTTCTTACCGTTACCCATTAATCGATGGGCAGGGAAATTTCGGTTCACCCGATGACCCGAAATCGTTCGCGGCAATGCGATACACAGAATCCAGATTGTCAGAATTTTCACGATTGTTATTGCAGGAACTCGGACAGGGCACGGTAGACTGGGTCGCCAATTTCGATGGTACGATGCAGGAGCCATCGTTGTTGCCGGCGCGCTTACCACACATTCTGCTTAATGGTACGACTGGTATTGCGGTGGGTATGGCGACCGATATCCCGCCACATAATTGTCGCGAAATAGCGCAGGCCTGCGTGCTTTTGCTGGAAAATTCGCGCACCACGATGGACAAGATATTCGAAAAAGTGCTCGGGCCGGATTACCCGACCGATGCAGAAATTATTACTCCGGTGGAAGAATTGCGTAGTTTGTACGAATCAGGTCACGGGTCGATACGTATGCGAGCGGTTTACGAGCGTGAAGAGGGCGATATTATCATCACAGCCCTGCCCCACCAGGTATCTGGAGCCAAGATACTTGAGCAAATCGCCCAGCAAATGATGGCCAAGAAGTTGCCCATGGTAGATGATTTGCGCGACGAATCGGATCATGAAAATCCGACTCGGCTGGTGATAGTACCGCGTTCAAACCGGGTCGATACTGAGGCGATGATGGGGCATTTATTCGCGACTACCGACCTGGAAAGAACTTACCGCGTCAACATGAATATGATTGGCACCAATGGTAAACCACAGGTTAAAAACCTGAAGCAGATTCTTCAAGAGTGGATCATATTTCGGATTTCAACCGTACGTCGCCGGCTCGAATGGCGCCTCGACAGGGTTGATAAGCGTCTGCACCTGTTGCAAGGATTGTTAATCGCTTATTTGAACCTGGACGAAGTGATCCGCATCATCCGTAGTGAAGACGAGCCCAGACCAGTTTTAATCAAGGCTTTCAAAATTTCTGAAATCCAGGCCGATGCCATTCTGGATACGCGTTTACGTCATTTGGCCAAACTGGAGGAAATGAAAATTCAGCAGGAACAACAGGCGTTGGGCGAAGAGAAACGGGGGCTGGAAAAATTGCTTGGTTCTGATCGGCGCATTAAGACAATGATCAAGAATGAAATCCTCGAAGATGCCGAGCGCTACGGAGACGATCGTCGTTCGCCAATCGTCAGCCGAGAAGCCGCACGCGCGCTGGATGAAACTGAACTGGTACCGGTCGAAACTCTGACTGTCGTATTGTCAGCCGGCGGGTGGGTGCGTGCTGCGAAGGGACACGATATCGATGTTATGGCATTGAGTTACAAATCGGGCGATACCTTTCAGTCGATGGCACAGGGTAAGAGCGATCAAAGTGTTGTTTTCCTCGATTCGCATGGTCGTAGTTACACGCTTTCTGCGCATTCTCTGCCTTCGGCGCGAGGCCAGGGCGAGCCGCTTACTGGCCGGTTAAAACCGGCCGCGGGCGCTGATTTTATCAATTGTTTAATGGCCGCCAATGATGATTTATTTTTGTTGTCCAGCTCGCATGGTTATGGGTTTGTCTGCCGTTTCGAGGATATGTTGACGCGCAATAAAAATGGAAAGTCGCTGATTAGTATTTCCAACGGGGCTAGCTTAATGCCGGCTAAAGCGATTTCCGACAGGGAAAAAAGTGTCGTAGTTTCGATCACCAGCGAAGGCTATATTGGTTTACTCGATATCAATGCGATTCCTCAGTTATCAAAAGGTAAGGGGAACAAGATACAGGGTATTCCGCCGAAGCGACTCAAATCGGGAGAAGAATCGATCGCTTTCATCGTAATTTTGTCGGGCCGGCAAAAACTTATTGTGCATGCTGGTAAAAAGTATAAATCGATGGGCTTGCAGGAGTTGGAAGAATACCGTATCGAACGCGGTAAGCGTGGACGAAAACTTCCTCGTGGATATCAAAATGTGAGTGCTGTTGAAGTGGTAGAATAACGAATCACTGAATTTGCATGCGAAAATGCACTGAGCACACAAAGGAAGGATATGACAGTGGAAAGAACTTTTCCTGAATCATCATTTACTTCCATGTAATGGGTTAATGAGTTTTTCTACTATTTCTTTACCACAGCATCTGCAGTTAAATGCTCACAAATCCCTACATCGATGTAAAATCGTAGTTGAGCAATTTCTCGGGTTTCTGCAGGAAGTTTCCCTGCACGAAATCGATTCCAAGCGTCCATAACACGCTGAGTATATCAGCATCTTCAACCCCTGGAGTGATGGTGCGTATTTCCGTCGACATGGCCTGATGGGAGAGTTCGCGGATACTTTGCTGATTGTCTTCGTTCTGAGCCAAATTCTCCATGTAAGCCGGGTTGACGCGTATATAGTCCGGGTTAATATGCTTGGCCAGCTGAAATGGATTAAGTCCGGTACCGAATTCATCCAGCGCAAATCTACAATGTATTTGTTTTAATCCTTCAGAAAGCGCCTTGGCGGCCTTTAGGTGGCTAACCGCATGGGCTTCGTTGATCATGAAAACCAGTTGTTCGCCTGAAACCTTGGCTTTGCCCAGGCTTTCAGTTATCCATTTTGCCAGGCTAGTATCGATCACCGAGTCGCCACTGAGCAGGATGAAAAATTCGATTTTTCGTGACTTTTTCCTGGTTTCGGATATTTTTTTGATCGCGTGCAAAATCATCCAGCGATCGAGCGCCTTTGCAGTACCGGTTCTTTCTGCAGCACCCTGGTAATCATCCCGGTACAGTGTTTCGCCATCCTTGGTTGTGAGCTCCAGGCTCGAGAGGTAACGTTCCCCACCCTCGGCCTTTATACTGACAATCGGCTGATATAGGGCCTTGATACGGTTTTTGGCTAGTGCTTCCTTGATTACATCGACGGCAAAACCGTCTTCCTCTTCCTTTGTCATTTCGCCTTCTTTGGGGATGTAGGTGCTTGAATCACCGCCGCCGACTTTTTGTATTTCGTCGCAAGTTTTTTCCGCACGCGAAATAATTTCATTGGCGTCGGCTGGAGAATTTTGATCGATAAAACATACCGAGGCGCTGCAGGTTACGCTAATGGACTGGTCACCGATTTCAAAAACATACGCAGCCACCTTGGTAACAATATCTTCTGCAAATTTTTCGATCAATGATTTGTCCTTGATGATGCCCAGGCAGGCATAGGAATAAGCGCCGAAACGAGCAACAATCTGTTGTTCGGTTGCGTTATCCTTAAGAATATTGGCGATTTCGCCAATCAATGTATCGCAGCCAGAGATGCCAATCTTATCCCGTACCGATTGAAAATCATCGATCGCAATGTAGACAATAGCGCTTTGATGAATGCCGTTCATTGCCAGGGTGATAGAACTTTTCAGCTTGCCCATAAAATGCTGTCGATTTAACAGACCGGTAATTACGTCGTGTTGATGCAGGTAATTAATCTGCTCTTCCAGCTCCGATGTATCGGCGCGGGAACGAATGAGTATTTGCGTGCAACGTTCTCCGTCATAGCTGGCTTTTGAAAACTCCAGTGTTGCAGTAAGAGTTTCCCCACTGCTATTCAGCAATTTCAGCGTAAGTTCATTATGGTTACTCTCATTTTGACCCAGATCGCGCAGGGATTTTTTTAATTCGCTCTGCTGGGAGGGATCGACCATATCAATAATTGGTGTGCCCTCAAGTTCTTCAAAATCGGCACAACCAAATAATTCCATATACGCCTCGTTGGCGAAAATGTGCATGCCCTCATGGACGTAAGCGACAGCATCCCTGGAGTTAGCAAGCAGTGATTGACAACGATTTTCACTTTCCTGAATTTGGAGTTCCATGCGCATCGCTTTCCGCCAGAGCGATAAACTGTAGGCCTCTCGCTTGATGACTAGAATCAGATGTTCCAGGTCGGCCGATGAAACCAGGTCCTGTGCACCTTCGGAGATCGATTGCACGATGAGTTCCTGGGTCGGGTTTTTTGCCATCGATATCAACGCCACGTGGCGACCGCATTCGCGGATCAAATGCTGCGCCTGTTTGAGGGTGAAATAGGGGAGGTCGTTAGAAAACAGGACCAGATCTAGCGATTTATTAGCCAGTAGGTTGCCCATAGTTTCGTCGTCATCGGCAAATTCCGCACGTACCTGTATACCGGCAGCCCGAAGCGAGCTGGTAATTTGTTCTGCCTCGTGCAAGCCTTCGCCAACGATGAGCAGACGAATCAGTTTTTCCGTATCAGAATTCATATAAATTTATGGATTTTCAGGCACTTAATAATAACGTAATTTATCTTCCTGTATTGAGCTTTTGCTTTTTCGCCTGGAATATTTTAGTGCAGGTGTATCCGTAGTCTGTCGGATTAATAGCTAATCCGCTATCATGTCGCATTTTGAGCGTAGGTCATGGCGAGTTATAGCACCAGTGAGTTTCGCAGCGGATTAAAAATTCTAATCGATGGAGATCCCTGCACTATCATCGAGAATGAATTTGTCAAACCGGGTAAGGGACAGGCTTTCAACCGGGTAAAAATCCGCAATCTGAAAACCGGTCGGGTACTGGACAAAACTTTTAAATCGGGTGAGACGGTTGAAGCGGCCGACGTTGTCGATATCAGTATGCAATACCTCTACAGTGATGGAGAATTCTGGCATTTTATGGTGCCTGATACTTATGAACAGCATGCGGCAGATGCCAGCGCAGTGGGCGAGTCTCATTTATGGTTAAAGGGACAGGATATGTCCGAAATCACGCTCTATAACGGAAGTCCGATCGCGGTAACACCCCCCAATTTTGTCGAACTCGAAATAATCGATACCGATCCAGGGCTAAAAGGTGATACGGCACAGGGTGGAACCAAACCGGCTACACTCGAGACCGGCGCGGTGGTAAAGCTACCGTTGTTCCTGGAAATTGGTGAAATAGTAAAGGTAGACACGCGATCTGGCGAATATATGTCGCGTGTAAAAAAATAGGTAGTCATGGACTGGCAACCCTCAGCCTCGCTCGAGACGATCAGAGAAAGAGCCCGTATTTATCAAAAAATTCGGGCTTTTTTTGCGGCGCGAGATTACCTCGAAGTAGATACGCCTATTCTATCTATTGCGACTAATACCGATGCGAATATAGCATCGATAGGTGCGTCGAACCTTGGGCAATCCCTATACCTGCAAACATCCCCTGAGTTTGCTATGAAGCGCCTGCTCGCGGCGGATAGTGGGTCGATCTATCAAATATGCCATGCTTTTCGCGAGGGTGAACAGGGTATTCGGCATCGCCCTGAATTTACGCTGCTCGAATGGTACCGGCCGGGATTCGACTACCAACAGTTGATGGATGAGGTTGAGGCGCTAATTGACTGCCTCAGTGGCCAGAAAAATAACTTCCAGCGCGTGCGCTATTGCGATTTGTTAGTTCATCAAACCGGGGTCGATGTTACTTCTATCGCTCTACCCCAGCTTCGCACTCGCTGCGCCAGCCTTTTACCCGGCACCGATACTCAGGCGCTCGATTTCAATCAGTGCCTCGATTTACTCATTGCTTTGGTCGCAGCACCCGCAATGCAGGGATACCTGTTTGTTTACGATTACCCATTGTCACAGGCCGCGTTGGCGCGGGCAAGCAAATCTAATCCCGGCGTCGCTGAACGTTTCGAATTGTTCCACGATGGGCTGGAACTGGCGAACGGTTTTTCAGAGTTGACCGATGCGAAAATTCAAAGAGAGCGCTTCGAGGCAGATAACAGGCAGCGAGAAGCGAACGCATTGCCTCGGTACCCGATCGACAATTTCTTACTGGCCGCGCTCGAATACGGATTACCCGAGTGCGCTGGTATCGCGCTTGGACTGGATCGACTATTGATGGTATTACTGAATCTGGACTCAATTGATGAGGTGATGACTTTTAGCGATTAGGCCCAACAAGTCCTGATATTAACTATTGGTCGATTGGGCTGGTTTCTTCGGCACTGGAAAATGGCCAATCAATTCACCCATTTTCACACTTTGATTGGCTCGGACCTTACTTAACCACTCGACATTGCCAGCGGTTAACAATATTACGGTTGACCCCATGTTGAAGCGACCCATTTCCTCGCCCTTGGAATAGCGTTTGGTCGTATGTGAGTAATCGTGATCGGTTACTTTTTTCCCCTTTGGGGGAGTCACCAGACCGCTCCACACGGTTTCGATCGCGGCCACATTAATCGCGCCAATCATTACCATGGCCAGGGGTCCTGCCCCGGTTGCAAACAGGCATATTACGCGTTCGTTTCGGGCAAAGATACGTGGAATCGAACGCACGGTCCAGGGTGCCACGCTAAATAGACGCCCGGGTACATGAATCATCTTTTTCAGCTGAGCATCGAGTGGCATGTGCAGGCGATGGTAATTATTTGGCGCCAGGTAAATCGTCGCGAAACGACCATTCTTGAAAAATCCCGCCATGGTTTGATCGCCACCGAGTAACTCAACGGTAGTGTAGTGGTGTCCCTTGGCCTGAAAAATGTGCCCCTGTTCTATTTTTCCCGCTTCGGACACAATGCCGTCAACCGGGCTTGCCAGCATATTTTTTCCAGCAACGACCGGGCGTGTACCACTTTTCAGATCACGCGTGAAAAATTCGTTAAATGTTTTGTAAGCTTTAATATTTTCGTAAGTTGCGTCGCTCATATCGACGTCAAATTTGCGAATAAACCAGCGGATCATCGGTTGCACAAACGGGCCTCGCAGGCGCGTGATCAGGTAGACTAGTCTGGAAATTAGATGATGAGGTAAAGCGAATAACAGTCCGATTCTTAATTTTTCTTTTTTGCCAAGATCACCCTTAAAGATTTTAATGAGTTCGACCAGGTCGTTCATGACTTTTTCCTTGCCTCCATTGAAATGGCTCTTGTGGACTAATCGTCAAAGGCTCGTGTGATCGCTATCTACTTCCCGGGCGATAACGCCTTTAACAAAATTATCATCGAGTACTCGCTAACAGGTTTCGATTGTGGCTTTATATCTGCTCTTTATAAAACCGCATCTATATTCGACCTGCTTATAATGCCATTTTATTCGACACCTGCATAAATTTCTATAAGGGAAAATGTCTCACTTTGGAGTTATATAATTACGCTCCCTTACCCAGGTAATGGCTCGAATCCCGTACAGGCCCGTAAGCCGAGCCACTTCGGGAATTATGGTGTAGAATTCTGCGCATTAATTTAACCGGGTCGATTCTCTACGTGGCTGTCTCTGAAACGCTAAAGGCATTAAACACAATTCGAGATTTTATTCGCTGGGGCAGCAGCGAATTCTATCGACGTAAACTGACTTTTGGTCACGGGTTTGTCAGTGCAATGGATGAAGCAAAATACCTGACGCTGTACTCACTGGAGTTACCTTTTGACTGGCCGGAATCATATTTCGATTGCGCCCTAACAGCTGAAGAGCGCCAACGAGTAACAGAAATTCTAGAACTACGCGCCCGCCTGAGGCAGCCTGCCGCCTATATTACCCATGAATCCTGGTTTTGCGGGCACAAGTTTTATGTGGATGAGCGGGTTCTGGTGCCCCGTTCCCCGATTGCTGAATTGATCTCGAACCAGTTTGAGCCCTGGATTGATAGTGGGCAGGTGACACGAATCCTCGATTTATGTACTGGTTGTGGCTGTATCGCGATCGCTTGTCAATATGCCTTTGCCGACGCTGAAGTCTGTGCTTCGGATATCTCTCTCGACGCCCTGGAAGTGGCCCGTGTCAACTGTCGTAATCACGATTTAGAAGGCCGCTTAACACTCTACGAATCAGACCTGCTGGACCAAATTCCGCCCCAGCTATTTGATGTTATCGTTTGCAATCCGCCCTATGTCGATGCCGAAGATATGGCCGCCCTGACCGATGAGTTTCGATTTGAGCCGACTATCGGCCTGGCAGCCGGCAGCGACGGCCTCGACCTGGTCGAGCGTATTTTGTGTCACGCGGTTAATTTTTTGAGCGATCGGGGAGTGCTATTCCTAGAGGTCGGAAATTCTCAGGGTGCGATGATGGAAAAATACTCGTTTTTACCGATGACCTGGCTCGAATTCGAGTTTGGTGGCAGCGGTGTATGTTGTATTCAATCTAAGGATCTTAAACAGCAGAATCAGAAAATTGCCCAGATAAAAAATCAGTCAGTAATGATACAGCGACTCCAGATAAGCGAGGCTAAAGATGGCATGGTGGGGTAAAGCACTCGGTGGTGCCTTTGGGTTTATGATTGGCGGGCCTTTAGGTGCGCTCATGGGTATTGCCTTTGGGCACAACTTTGATCGAGGCGTGAAAGGCCTGGGCGATTCCAGCTGGCAGGGCGTTGATCAGGGCCGAGTTCAGGCGGCTTTTTTCACTGCTTCTTTTTCGGTCATGGGGTATATAGCCAAGGCAGATGGCAAAGTCACTCAGGATGAAATTAATCTCGCCGAGGCGGTGATGGGCCATCTGGGTCTGAATGCCGAAATGCGGGAATCGGCGAGAAAATTGTTTAATGAAGGGAAGTCCAGCGATTTCCCGATCGATGAAGTTATCGATCAGTTCAGGAAAGAATCTCGCCGTCGCACCACTTTGATCCAGATGTTTCTGGAAATTCAATTGCAGGCCGCCTATGCCGATGGTGTAATGCATCCTTCTGAGAGAAAGATACTAAACCATATTTGCCAGCGTTTAGGGTTTCCGACCGACCATCTCAATCGTATGGAGGAGATGCTAAAGGCTGGATTTGGTGGCGATTATCGGCGTACCGGGTCAACCCAGACCTCGGTAGAGGATGCTTACATCATTTTGGGCGTCGAGAAATCGGTTAACGACGCAGAGCTCAAGAGAGCTTATCGGCGGAGGATGTCACAACACCATCCCGATAAACTCGTAGCCAAGGGGTTACCAGATGAAATGATCAGGGTTGCTACCGAGAAAACGCAGCAGGTTAGAAGTGCGTACGACACCGTTCGCGAATCGCGCGGAATATAGTGTTACTGTTTTCTGTAAGCCGATGAAGAAACTTTATACGCACGAAAATCGGATGATTATCTACAACCTGAAAAACGTGCTACAGGATTCGGGCATCGAGAGCCAGATTACCAACGAATACGCTTCAGGCGGTATTGGAGACCTTGCCGCCTTCGAAACCTGGCCCGAATTGTGGGTGTTGAATAGTAACCAGTTTAAGCAGGCAGAATCGATCCTGGATGGAATTCTGTGCGGCCGAAGTGGGCCAGAATGGTATTGCAGGGGTTGCCAGGAATTAAATGATGCGGCTTTTGAACTTTGCTGGAATTGTGGCAGGGAAGTTGAGTAAACGAAGAGAGGCCAATGAGATAATTAAGGAACCTCTGAACAATTCGTCCTGATTTGCCAGAGGACATAAAATGAAAAATGTGATTTTTATTTTTAACTCAAAATCAATACCTTGCAGGTATCGATTTTGGTGACACTTGACCCATATGGAAGTGGGAAATGCAGGTTTTGCATCGTTACATGGATGTAATTTATTAGAGCAGTGCAGGAGCAACTGCCGAGGAGCAAAAACCTGTCCATGTACCACGAAAACTCTGAATTAATCAGAGTTTCCTTAATATCGAATTTGATTATCATGACCGGTGTTCTTACGACTTGAGCACCGGAGTTTCATCCGGACATGGAATCCCTATAATACGCGGTTTGATGTGGGTGTATTGATACTCAATCAAGCCAGCAATGACACGACTTTTATCCTGAAGAGATTAATAATATGACCGCGCCGCTGACCAATACTGCACTGCTCGATATAGACCATGAACACATGATCCATCCGCTGCACCATACGGCGGGCCATGCCAATGGCAGGGTATGGGTGAAGGGTGAAGGCTCTTATCTGATTGATGCCGACGGTAATCGCCTGATCGATGGTCTTTCCTGTCTGTGGAATGTAAACGCAGGACATGGGCGCGTAGAGCTAGCCGATGCGGCAGCTAAGCAAATGCGTGAACTGGCCTTTGGTTCGTGTTATGCCGGGGCTTCCAATCGCCCTGCCATCGAACTCGCCGAGCGTTTGTCGGGCCTATGCTACCCGAGCATTAATAACTTTTATTTTACCTCCGGTGGTGGTGAAGCCACTGACAGTAGCATCAAGCTTGCCCGGTGGTATTGGAAAGCCAAAGGCCGACCCGATAAAACAAAGGTGATCAGCCGCATCTGGGGCTATCACGGGGTAACCTTTGCAGCCATGTGCGCTACCGGAATTAGCAGCTATTGGTCGATGTTCGAGCCCAGAATTCCAGGCTTTAGTCATATTCCGTCTCCCGATCCCTACCGTTATCCAATGCCAGAAGACGGTTCTTCGCAAGGTATCGCTGCAGCAAATGAGCTGGAAAAAGAAATTCTGGCGCAAGGCCAAGAAACCGTTGCGATGTTCATCGCTGAGCCGGTGCAAGGCGCCGGTGGCGTACTCGTGCCGCAGGACGATTACTTCCCACGCATCCGTGAAATTTGCGATAAGTACGATGTATTATTCGTAGCCGATGAAGTAATAACAGCGTTTGGACGTACCGGTAAAATGTTTGCACTCGATCATTACGGCGTTCAGCCCGACCTGGTGCAATTTGCCAAGGCTATTACCTCGGGATATGTCCCGCTGGGTGGCATCGGTATGAGTGATGAAATTGCTGAATTCGTGAAGGCCAGCGATAAGCCCTGGATGCACGCCTATACCTATAGCGGTCACCCGACGACTTGTGCGGTCGGTCTTGCGACGCTGGACATCATCGAAAAAGAAGACTTACCAGGACAGGCAGCCGCTAAGGGTGAATACCTGCTGGAAAAATTGCACGCCGAACTCGACGGTCACCCACAGGTAGGAGAGGTGCGGGGCAAAGGGTTGATGTGTGGTGTTGAGCTAGTGGAAAATAAATCGACCAAAGAACTATATCCAGCCGAATGGGGAGTTGGCCCAAAGATGACCAAAGCGATGATCAGTCACGGCCTGTTTACCCGCATGCGCAGCGAAGTAGTTTGTATCGCACCACCACTCACTACCGACGAATCCACGTTAGATGAACTGGTCTACGCGGTGCGCGATTCTATCGTGGATGTGTTTGGGGAGTAGGGGTTTACTTTTAGCATGATAAAAAAATCTTGAAATGGTACTAGCTGCCTCGAGTGAAAACCCAAAAAACACGCTGTGAACCCATCCATGGGCGCTCGGATCCGGGACGCCGGACCGTTTCATCCCAGAAAAATACGGTTTTGTGGGCTTCCCCCCGAGGCAGTCCCACTATTGAGGTTCCATTCCCTGATAGTTTGTCACATTACTTCGGCATTTCCTTGATATACAAATCGTGCTTGCTGTAGGGAATTTCGATTTTCTCTTCGATAAAGCGTTTGTAAACCTTGCAGTTCAACGCGTCGATCACTCTCCCGCGCAGTACCGGCTGGTTAATCCAGCAGAGTAGTTCGAAGTCGAGACTGGACGCGCCGAATTTACGAAAGCGTACTCGTGGCTCTGGATCCTCGCACACTGCTTCGTCGTCTGTGGCTATGCCCATCAGAATTTCCCGTACCTTGTCGATGTCCGTGCCGTAGGCGACCCCTACCGCAATGCGGATACGGTACTTCTCCGTCGGCCCAC
>JADFJT010000122.1 GCA_022566015.1 Pseudomonadota bacterium
TGGGATGAGGTATTGTAAACAATAGCGCGTGAATTCGCGCCCGGCAAAGCTGCCAACAAGGATCAGTCGCCAATGCGGTTCTCAACCGGCGGTAGTGCACGCAGATAATCTATCAGTGCGTCGCGGTCGTCCGACGATAGTCAGGCCAATTTTTGTGATTTTGTGCATGGTTTTCTCCCTGGGTTATCAATTTTTTATACAGGCCATTCATATTATCATGCTGGATTTCAGTCTAGAACACTCAAATCATATTCGGCCGACGCGAAAACGTGTGAGCGCTATGCCGCTTAGAATTGTCACCAGCGCCAAAATACTATGCCATTCGACCGGTTCCGATAGAATCAGCGCACCGGTAAAAAACGCGACGACTGGAATCATATAGTTAATCGTCGATAGAAAAGTAGGGCCTGCACGTTCGATCACAGCAAAGAGAATGATGGTGGCGATTCCAGTGGGGCCGATACCAAGCCAGATCACCGCATTCATCGATTTCAGGCTCATGTCTCCGATATCGGCCGGTGCCAGTAGATACCATAGGGGCAGCATGGTAATACTGGCAGCGATCAGTACCCCGGCCCCTGCAACCAGTGGGCTGAAACGAGGCAGCCGCCGCACCAAAATAGAATTGACTGCATAACTGGTAGCCGCGATAAAGATCGCGATACCGCTGAGTATCGCGCGTCCGCCACCTTCGAATACTGGACCGAGTAAAATGGCTATGCCGGTAATACCCAGGGTAAAACCAATTATTTTGTATCGATTGAGATTTTCGCCGTCGACGAAATAATGTGCCAATAGCATTGTCATCAGTGGCATGATCGCCATGATCATCCCCGCTACGCCTGAATTTACCGATTGTTGACCCCATGAAATTAAAAAGAAGGGTAATAGATTGCCGACAAATCCCATCAGCATGAATGCCAGCCAGGCATTCATGCTATGCGGTAAGCGCAGTCCCCTGGCATAGACCACCAGTACCAAAACCAGTGCGCCCAGCACGACCCTGAAAAATACAATTGAGTAGGGATCGACAGTCTCGACCGAGACCGAGATAAACATGAACGAAGTGCCCCAAAGGAAAACCAGGCACAGCAATAAAGCCCAGTTAATCAGCGATGTCCTGGAATCCATATCTTAATGTTTCAATTATTAATGCTGCAGTTCGGATAGATTTCGATAGTGTTCGAGCGCTTCGGGGTTTGCCAGCGAGAGTATATTTTTCACCGGATGACCATGTACCACTTCACGTACCGCAAGTTCGACAATCTTACCTGATTTAGTGCGTGGTATTTCGGCCACCTGAATGACTTTGGTCGGTACGTGCCGGGGAGTACACTTTTTGCCGATAGTCTTTTTGATTGTATCGATTAATTCATCGTCAAGCTGTCGATCGAGTTTTAATACCACGAACAGTACGACCCGCACATCCGATTCCCAGCTCTGCCCGATAACGATACTCTCGACCACTTCGTCGAGCTGTTCCACATGGCGGTAGATTTCTGCAGTTCCGATGCGCACGCCGCCAGGGTTGAGCGTTGCATCGGATCGTCCGTAAATGACGACGCCACCCCTGTCGTTAAGCATCACATAGTCGCCATGATGCCAGATATTATCAAATACGTCGAAATAGGCATGATGATATTTTTCGCCGCCTTCGTCGGCCCAAAAGTAAACCGGTTGGCTGGGAAAAGTTTGCGTACATACGAGCTCACCTTTCTGATTACGCACCGAGCGGCCATTATCGTCGAATACGTCGACTGCCATACCGAGTCCGCGGCATTGGCTCTCACCGCGATAGACCGGCAGTATTGGGCAACCGAGTACGAAACAGGAGATAATATCGGTGCCGCCCGAAATAGACGAGAGGCAGACATCCTGCTTGATCGAATCATAAACATAATCGAAACTTTCCGGTGCTAGCACCGAGCCGGTCGAGCAAATGGTGCGCAATTGCGACAGATCGAATTTCTTGCCGGTTACGAAATTATTTTTCTTCAAGGTGTCGATATATTTCGCCGAGGTGCCGAATAAGGAGATATTAACCGCTTCGGCATAGTCCCACAGAATGTTTTTGTCGGGATAAAATGGTGAGCCATCGTACAGTACCAGCGATGCGTTGCTGGCCAAAACGCTCACCAGCCAGTTCCACATCATCCATCCGCAGGTCGTGAAAAAGAATACCCGGTCGCTGGGGCGAATGTCGCAATGCAGCATCTGTTCTTTCATGTGTTGCAGCAACACACCGCCAATCTTGTGGGTAATACATTTTGGTTTCCCAGTGGTACCGGAGCTATACAAAACATAAAGCGGGTCGTTAAAGCGGCGCGGTACAAACTCGATGCTGTTTACCGGATTCGAGCTGATCTCGGCCCAGTCGGTATACCTCGGATTTGGCTCAAACCCCGCCAGATTTACCTGTATGACCTGTTCGACACTAGGCAACTGAGCGCAAATATTATGCAGCTTGTCGGATAGGTCGATTTTCTTACCGTTATAGAAATAACCGTCGGCGCAGAACAAAAAACGTGGCTCAGTCTGGCCAAACCGGTCGACCACGCTTTCTTCGCCGAAGTCGGGTGAGGTGGACGTCCAGACTGCTCCGAGACTGGTGGCCGCGAGCATCGCCACCACGGTTTCCGGCATATTTGGCATATAGGCTGCTACCCGGTCGCCCGGTTTGAGGCCGTTTCGGCGTAGCCAGTCGGCAACGCTCGCGACCTGTTGGTAAAGGTCGCGATAAGTCAGGACTTCCTCGACCTGGTCCTCAGCACGAAAGTAAATAGCTATTTCGCTGCCTCTATTGCGTAACAGGTTTTCGGCAAAATTGAGAGTAGCATCCGGAAACCACTGAGCTTTCTCGATATTGTCCCCATCGACCAGGATTCGTTCACCCTTATCGCCGATGACTCCGCAAAAATCCCACAGCATCGACCAGAAGCTTTCCTTATCATCGATCGACCATTGGTACAGGCCATCGTAATCAGAAAACGAGCGACCGTGTTGCCGCTCCACCTCAGCCATGAAACGCGTCATATTGGCACTATCTATGAGTTGTTGTGGCGGCTGCCACAGGGCTTGCGATTGATTCATACGATTTTGGTCTGCTGGCGAGAAACTAAAGCGCGCTATTTTACGCTGGATTCAAATCCCCGGGAAGGCTTGTAATTCTGTTTGAAAAGATTCCGGCTCGGAGGCCGGAATGACGACTATTGAACAGCATTTATCCCTGTCGTTCCAGCCCCCGAACCCCGTTATTTCGGCGCTCGACTCCCGTCCCCCGTCATTCCGGCCGTCAGAGCCGGAATCTTTTAAGGCCGAGTTTATCCGGGTTAGATTCCGGGCCGCCGGACCGCCGCTCTCGCGGGAATGACGGAATTAATATTGGGTATGACGGGTGATTCTGGGGTTTGACGGTTACTTCCCTTTCCAGACCGGTTCCCGCTTCTCGGCAAATGCCTTAAAACCTTCGAGTCCATCTTCACTGCCATAGAGGATATCGACGGTTGGAAACTGCCGTTTGGTGATGCGGTTCAGCGCATCCTGAAATTTCATCCCCTCGGCTTCGCGCGCGACTTCCTTAATCGATGCAAACACCAGTGGCGGCCCGGCGGCCAGTTGTTCGGCCACTTCCCAGACGCGATCCATGAGTTTATCGGCGGGCAGGATTTCGTTTACCAACCCCCATCGATGGGCTTCCTGAACATCCATCCAGCGGCCGGTGTAAAGCATTTCCATCGCCACATGGTAGGGAATGCGTCTCGGTAATTTAAGCGTCGCGGCGTCGGCCAGCGTGCCGGCCTTAATCTCGGGCAAAGCAAAAGTCGAGTGATCGGAGGCGTAGATCAAGTCGGCCGATAGCGCGAGTTCGAAGCCACCACCGACAGCCATGCCATTCACCGCCGCGATCACCGGTTTGTTCAGATCGCGTAGTTCCTGCAGGCCGGCAAAACCACCGACACCGTAGTCGGCGTCCACTGCATCACCGTCGGCCGCTGCCTTGAGATCCCAGCCAGCAGAGAAAAATTTGTCTCCGGCGGAGCAGATTATCGCCACACGAAGATCGGGATCGTCTCGAAACTCCCTGAATGTTTCGCCCATTATTCGGCTGGTGGGCAAATCGATAGCATTGGCCTTGGGACGGTCGAGGGTGACTTCGAGTATGCCACCGACACGTTTGGTTTTTATTACTTCAGACATGGATTAATCCTCCTGTAAAACGATGAGCGCGTCGGCAGCGAACACGCCCTTGCCTTTTTCGCATAGTAGTAACGGGTTAACGTCGAGTTCGAGTAAGCGTTCGGACTCGGCGATTGCAAATTGCTGTATGGCCAAAATTGCGTCTATTGCCGCGCTGATGTCGGCCTTCGCCTTGCCGCGATAACCTGCGAATAAGGGTGCAGATTTTAACTCGGCGAGGGCATCTTCGATATCGCTCCGACTAGCGGGGATTAATAATGTGCGGCAGTCTTCCATAATTTCAACCAAAATGCCCCCACTACCAATGGTTAACACCAGGCCAAACTGGGTATCGCGGGTAATACCGACGATGAGTTCTGCGACCACCGATTCAATCATGGCTTCGAGGTAAACCCGGCCGCTTAGGCGAAGCAATTCATCTGCAGCCATTTTAACCTGATCAGCCGATTGCACATTCAGGCGTACTGCGTTTTGCTCGGTTTTATGAGCGATACCCAGGGCTTTCAATACGACCGGATAACCGATCGATTCGGCCAGTTCAACTGCAGCCTGGCTAGAATTGACACAGCCACTGGCGGGAACAGGAACCTGGTATGCAGCCAGTTTTTGTTTAGCTGACGCCTCGTCGAGAGTGGTCTTTTTCGACCCAATAGAGCCTGGTTTAAGCACCGGTTCTGGCGCTTGCTTGCGCCAGGACACACCAATATCGGCAGCGATTTCGGTAGCCCGCAAGGCTTCATCGAAACCGTACAGGCTCACGATACCTCGCTCTATAAATGCCTCGGTATAACTCTCGGATATGTTTTCAGACATAGAAACAGCTAACGCACCTTTTGCGTTGTTAGCCTTTAAGGCTGCTTCGAAAGCATCGATAGCAATCATCCACTCCGTATCGTCGCAGCGTTCACTGTGAGGAAAGTCGAGTACCAGGAAATTCATATCGAAGTGGTTGCTCACCATTGCGCTGTAAGCGGCTGTCATAATCTCGGAATTCCCCCAGCAGTAGGTATGGTAGTCGAGCGGGTTGGAGATTCTCACCAGCGGGCCAAGCGCGTCTTGCACCGCCAGTTTCTGTGCCTGGTCTAGCGGTGGGAAAAAAACTTTCCTGCCGACCGCTGTGTCGGCCATGATGCTCGCCTCCCCCCCGGAGCAGCTCATCGAGGAAATTCGATAGCCATTAAGCGGCCCGTGTAGGTGCAACATTTTGAGTGATTCGAGAAACACCGGTATCGAGTTGGCCTGGCCAAATCCATTGCGTTTAAGAAATGCACTCGCCACTGCCTGCGACCCGGCGAGCGACGCGGTATGTGATAGGGTTGTTGCCTGAGCCTGTTCGCTCTTGCCGACTTTAAAGACAACAATGGGTTTAGCCAGTGCTTTCGCTCGTCGCGCCAGCGTCTCCATTGCATCGACCGAATCGAACCCCTCGATATATAGTCCCAGTGCGCTCACACGAGGATCATCGAGAATACTTAATGCCAGTTCCGACATGCCGAGCTGGGCCTGGTTGCCCACGGTTAAAATATACGCGAGTGGCAGACCCCGACGTTGCATGGTGAAATTGACCGCAATATTGGACGACTGGGTAAGGATAGCTACACCCGTCTGACCTTCCGGCAAGCGACGACCGCCCTGCTGATCTGGCCACAGTAGCGCGCCATCGGCGTAGTTGATCAGGCCGTAACAATTGGGGCCGACGATGGGCATATCGCCGGCCGCTTCTATTAAGTCAGACTGTAACTGGCGCCCGGTATCGTCGAATTCGAGAAATCCAGCGGCGTAGCACACGGCGCCACCTGCGCCTATTGCATTGAGTGACTTGACCACTTCGACGGTTAAGTGCCGATTAACGCCGATAAACGCGGCGTCAGGGACACCGGGTAAATCCTCTACCGAAGCATATACAGGCAGCCCGCCTACTTCGGTTTTGCTCGGATGCACGGGCCAGATGTCGCCCTCGAAACCCATTAACTGGCACTGCTCGACCACGCGGCTGGCTGCCAAGCCTCCAATTGCAGCGATTGATTTAGGACGTAACAACCGTTCCAGTTTCATCGTTGGGCACTGCAATTTATCCACCCAGAGGGCGTAGTAATTCGCGCGAAATGATGTGACGCTGGATTTCAGAAGTGCCATCCCAGATACGCTCGACGCGAGCATCGCGCCAGAAGCGTTCGAGTGGCATTTCTTCCATCAATCCCATGCCGCCAAATATTTGTATCGTCTCATCGGTGACACGCCCAAGCATTTCAGTGGCGTAGAGCTTGGCACTGGCGATTTCGCGATTGGCATTCATGCCCTCGTCGAGTCGCCAGGCTGCAGAAAGAGTGAGCCAGTCGGCTGCGTCAATTTCGGTAATCATATCGGCGAGTTTGAACGACACGCCCTGGAACTTACAGATTTGCTGGCCGAATTGTTTGCGTTCGGTGGTGTAGGGCAGGGCGTACTCGAATGCCCGACGTGCGCGCCCTACGCTGGTGGCGGCGACGGTCAGGCGGGTTGCGTAAAGCCAGTCGTTAGCAAGGTCAAAACCACGGTGTAGCTCGCCCAGGATCTGGGATGCAGGCAGACGGCAATTATCAAAATTGAGAATGCAGTTTTTGTAGCCTCGGTGGCTTACCGAGTTGTATCCGGGGCGTATTTCAAATCCGGGGGTACCGCGGTCGACCAGGAAGCAGGTGATTTTCTTGCGCGTTCCACGCGCCGATTCTTCCTCGCCGGTGGCGACAAATACGATGACGAAGTCGGCGATATTGGCGTGGCTGATGAAATGCTTGCTGCCATTTACCACCCAGTCGCCTCGGTCGAGAATAGCGCTGCATTTCATGCCGCGCACGTCGGAGCCGGCTTCGGGTTCAGTCATTGCGAGCGCGTCGAACTTCTCGCCTTTTACCGCGGGGATTAAATATTTTTCCTGCTGTTCCTTGTCGCAGGCCATCAGAATACCGGAAGGCCGACCGAAGAACACCGCGAGTCCATTCGAAGCACGTCCCAGCTCGCGTTCCAGCAGCGTGAAGTCGAGGTGCCCAAGCCCACCACCGCCAAATTCCTCGGCAATATTGGCGGCAAAATATCCTGCGTCGAGGCACTTGTCGCGAATTTCGTGCCCGATTTCTAACGGAACCTCGCCGGTCCTTTCGACTTCGGCTTCGTGTGGATAAATTTCCTTTTCGACAAATTCTCGCACCGTGTCGACGATCATTTGCTGTTCAAAACTCAAACCAAAGTTCATTATATTATCCTCGTTACTCGTCATTGGCAGCTTGTAACAGCCGCTGTTCGTGCCTGGCTAGTGTTTGTCCTGCACCCCAGTTGTTCCCTTTCAGGCCGTGCAGGATCGCGATCAGGTTATCGTCGCGGATGCGTTCCATTTCACGGATGCTCATGTGACCGGATTGTT
>JADFJT010000123.1 GCA_022566015.1 Pseudomonadota bacterium
ATCAAGTTCGCGACCGAAAAAACACTCGATTTCCTGAATTGCGAGCAACTGCCATTCGAGATCACCGGTTGCTGGGCCAATATCAATTCTACTGGCGCGTCTCACGCGATTCATAGTCATCCGAATAATTTTCTGAGTGGTGTGTACTACGTCCAAACACAGGTGGGCGCCGATACGGTTAATTTTCACGATCCCAGGTCACAAACTGGCATCATCAGACCTCCCGTTACCGAACTCACAGCCCAGAATACAGATCAGGTCGTAGTGAATGTGAACCAGGGGACATTGCTGATGTTTCCAGCCTATTTGCAGCACTCGGTTTCACCAAACGAGAGCGATACGTTCAGGATAAGCATAAGTTTCAACCTGATGTTTTCTTTATTCGCGGAGAACTTAAGTGAACCTCTTTGGAAGCCTTAAAGCGCGAGCACCACTCACGCCGAAGACGGCGTGGAATGTTCGAGAAGGGTTTATTCTATCGAAAATATCCAGAAAATAATAAAGCCAGATTTTACCCTGGTTAACAAATACAAAGTTTTAAGTAGAGTCGGCACTTTGCAGCCAATGAAGCTTCAATTTTGAGCGACTGCTTCCGGTAAGCAGACCCTTAAATATCAGTATTCACAGGTAGAGAACAGCACACAGCGGACTAATGCCGGTATATTAAATTCAAACGGGATCGATGTTAATCCTGAATTTATAAATTTTTAAGCTTTACATTCCGATGAATTAATTTTAGCCCAGTATTCAACAGCAGCTGCACTCTTTTCCCACGTTTTTATCGCATAATAGGTGGTAACTTTTGTTTTATCATCTGCCACTGGTACGACATCGATGGATAACCAGGCCCTTTTCATTTTTATACGGCCGCTTGGCATAACATCAACACGACCTTTAAAAGGATCGGTGGAGAGTTTTCCAAATATCTTATAGCCCTCATATAACCAGTAGCATGATCTGGCTTGAGCGAATATTTTTTTGTAGGTATCTATATAGCCCTGATTAACCGTAAACTCGAGCTTTCCGGCAGGAGAATCGTTTTTGAGATCAAGGGGAACTTTAGGTGCCCCACATCCCGCCAACATTAATAACGGAAATAGGAAAAGGATAAATTTTAAATTCATCTTAGACTTTATATCAGGTTGCCAGCACTCGATAGCGATTTTGTTCCAATTTATAGTGCCAATTTTAATCGTCATTACGGTATCGGTACCCATGTCGAAGGCCTTTAGATATGCTTATAGTAAAATTCGCTGAAAGTCAAATGGAACGCTGAAAACCTGGATCGACTCCTCGAGCGTGGGGGGGTGTGGCAGAATTCCAGATATTCAGTCTCCCGGAATAGTGGTCATTGAGAACACATGTCCTGAATGGGTAAAACCGGCATTGAGGAGCCCTTCGGGAAGTATCGATAATTAAGTACTGTGTCCCTGGAATTTGACTAGAGTAAATCGACCTGCGCCAATAAACGCTTCGCGTGCTCCACAGGCACACCAAAATTGGAACCACCATACTCCGGTATGATGGCGGTGTTGATTGCTACAACATTGCCGTTGATATCGAGAACCGGGCCACCGCTACCACCGTGAGTGGTATCCGCATCGTAGACTATGGTGGCAGTAGTGAGCTGCCCGACTATGCCGCGACTTGCAAGCGGACGGATAAAATTCGACTTCGACAGTCGTTCGGCCACGTCCCAAAATTCCAAATTTTCATCTTCCTGGAGCTCAGCCAGGAAGGCATCGCCGGTCTGCGCCAGCATCGATCTCAAACCGGTGGGATAACCCATCACAATAACCTCGTCGCCTGGCTTGAGCTGTTTATCGCTGAGTCTAAGGTAGGGCAGATTGCCGACGACATCGCTACACAGAAGGATAGCAAGATCAGATTCATCGCTGGCTTTGAGCAGCCGAACCGGGAAGGATGTGTCAATATAGGGCAAGTAAGCTACAAACTTGATCAACACCGGTTCCATGCCCTGCTCGACCAGCGATTCGACACTGGTGTCATCTTCCCAGGGTTTGGCAACGTGTCGATTCGTCATCAGTGCGCCGTTGGAGCTCACCACAAATGCAGTACCGGTAAACTGCCGCTCGGCGACCTCTCCGTCGCCTTCGACGGTGAATAGGGGCTCACCGCGCCAGGAAAAGAGTGGTTGTCCTGCATCATTAACCCTGTAACGTAGCATTCGCCCTGACGCCGTATCCCGAAAACCGTAAGCTCCCTGCAGGAATACAACCGATCGAGTAGCTTCGGCTATAACCCGTATACTTGCTGCGGAACGTTTCTCAAGGAGATCCAGCCTCTCGGCTGCGATGCTCAGCGACTGGTCGAGTTTCTGTCGCAATGTATTCAGATCGGACAGGCGCAGCGCTTCCAGGTTAGTCCTGGTTAGCGTGCGAGCGAAACTTTCTAGTTGCAGCGCGCTGCTTTCCGCCTGTTGCTGTAAGCGAACGTTGGCACGGTTTTGATAGAACACGGTCAGGAACAGGATTACGATGGCCGCGATGACACTGAGCCGAAACAATAACGTGGTTTCGAAGGCAAAGTCCCGGAAAAAGTTACGAAACGCACTGCTCAGACGCGCCGCCCTGGGCTTGCGACTGACCCGTGTGTAGTCAATACAATCACTGACCATATCGCCCAGAGACCTTTGAACCCGGCTCCCCTGCTGGTAAAGTCGGTAACGACAAAGAGGACCGGTATCGCCAAATTCGATCAGATCACGTTGCTCGAGTTGTTTGGAGACGACAGGTTTGCCGTTTATCCAAAGCGGATAGTCGTTGCGAGCCTCGATCTCATAACTGTCACCCGAGCGATGTAGTCGCGCGATGACTGTATCCAACGCTAACTCGCTATCGGGCTCGACGATACGAATCCTGTGATCGTCACTCAACGAAACGTCCACCGCGATTCCAGTCAGCCAGGATACAGTGCAACGTTCTGAACCGGTCAGGTGTTCCAGCGAAGCGGTAGCGATTTGTGTGACCGCTAGATTGTCACTAATTTCGTCCATAGCATCCAGCTTACGCCCATCCTGTAGACATTGCCGCAGAAAAAAATGGCTATGATACAAAGGCTATAGATCTATATGAATGCCAGATGGACTCTCTACCAAAGCCAGGATTGGTGTATTGACCCCGCATCTCGTTCCTGTTCTGGAGACAGAATTAAAGGTGATGGCGCCAGCGGCTGTAACGATCCACGCTGCACGTGTTCCGCCCGGCGTGGTTGATACGAAGGGAAATATTGTCCCAGCGAATATTCCAGACGACGTTGAATGGGGTGTGATTGGTGGGGGTGGATTTCGAACGATCGGCGTAATAAATAAACTTGAATCGGTACTCGGTAAACCAGTTATTACCGCAAATCAGGCGGGCCTGTGGCACGCACTTTATACATCAGGGTTTAAGTTTGAAATTCCGCTATGGCATACTTTTTGAAGCTAATAAACAACCATAACAATTTTCAGTTCAGGAATGACTCCGGGGCTGGTAGGCTGAACATAAATGGGCGCTTTCCGTTAGCTGACGTTCATCGAACTACAGGGAACGAGTACTGTCGGCTCAGGCTAATGGAATGGACATTGGGGTCACGCTGTTAGACTTGGTTGACCGCATTCCATACACTGCAACCAACAAAAAAGGGAGCGCTGGGGGACACGCATGGCGTTGCCTTGACTGGCTTTATTAACCCTGTCAAATGGGCTATGCTGTGGCAGGCCAGTTTTTTTAGGCTGCGTAATCGATGAAAAACTATTCCACTTATACGATTATCTCCCTTGGTCGAAATTCTATCCCGATTTTAAATCTGTTGCTATCGATTTTGCCAGGCATTATTGCTGGTGACGTTATAGCCGGCGACGGGCAATCCGATAGCCACGATCAAACAGTAACGCAATCCATAAGCATGCTTGAAGGCAAGGCTTTCGAGGGTGAGCTAGGACTCCTCGGGGAGCCGGCCAGATCGACTGAACTGGTGATATTTAAGGACGGCATGTTCGTCTCAAAAAAATGCCAGGAGCTATGTGGTTATACCTCTGGCGAATACTGGCTGCGCAAACAAGGGGATCAGATTCAGGTAAAGGCGATGACACCCTGTCTAACCTCCGATGCCACGATTCTGTGGCAGGGAGTTATCAGCGGTGACCTAATTGAAGGTACCTTTATCTGGACCAACCGACGATGGTACTGGACCTTCGAAAAGGAATTTTGGTTCAAGGGGAAACTGGTGGAAAGCGATGCATCCGCCAACCAGCAGCAATAATCCGATGGCAATGCGAAACGAGATAAATTATTGAACAGCCGGCTCAGACTGTTTCTTAGTCTGCTACTTCTGATTGCCGTCGTCGCGCTTGGTAATCTGCTGACACAATGGATTATCGACGGAATTGATTTCGAGATTACCCCGGTCAATGAAGCCAAGGTGCATCGGCTGATTATGACCTCGATGATCGCCTATGCATTTCTAATGGCGATTCCTTTCGTACCCGCTGCCGAAATCGGGCTTGCCGTGATGATGATTCTGGGTCCCAAGATTGTTCCGCTGGTTTATCTGTGCACGCTGCTTTCTCTGATGCTGAGTTTTCTGGTCGGAAGGTTCATTCCGGACAAGGCACTGGTCACGCTGCTAAAAGACCTGCGTTTGCACCGAGCAAGCCGATTGTTAGGCGAACTCGAAAGTTTCGACGCCAGACAACGATTGAATCTGATTCTTACACGTTCGCCCAGAAGACTGCTTCCGTTTTTAATAAGGAACCGCTATATCGCGTTGTTGCTGGCGATCAACCTGCCGGGAAATATTGTTATCGGAGGCGGAGGGGGCATCGCCATGATGGCGGGCATGAGTCGCTTATTTTCGGCACCGTATTACTTTTTGACCATCGCGATTGCGGTGGCTCCGCTTCCTTTGCTGTTGGTGACGTTTGGCGAATATTTCGGCGAATGGTCGCTCAACTAGCCCGAATTTCTCCTTAGCGGGCGTTGCAATCGGAGGGCAGTACTTCCGGGTTCTGCACAGGCTGTGTGAAAACTCGAAATATTGGCACTGGCAGTAAAATATTCCCCACATGAAATTAAAAATCATGCTAATTTGATATCCCAGTACCCACTTTTTATTAATATCTAACCAAAATTAGGAATGTATTCACCACTTATGTTATTCGGATATAGTTTTCACACACCTTGGGCACTAATCAGCCATTGAGCTTGTGAAACAAGCGGTTAAAAAAAAGGATGCGTAGCAAGCCTGACCCGTTTCAATTAATCAATTGCTCGCGACTACCAAACTGCTGCCTGTAAGTCTCCATAGTCATTTCCATTTGTTTCTTAAACAAGCGACGAAAGCTACTTTCGTCTTTATAGCCGACTTCGTAGACAATCTTTGACGAGGGTAACTGGGTCAGTTCGAGTAAATTGCAGGCGCGATTAATGCGTATGGTCTGCAAATATCGTAGCGGCGAGCAGCGTAAAGAATTCGAAAAGCGGCGGTTAAGCTGACGGTCGCTAATGTTTAGCATGTCGGACAATCTATTGAAATCGATGTCCTGGCTGCTATGTTTTTCGATATGTCGTTGAGCGCGTAATACCAGCTCGTCGGCATGATCTGTGGTCTCTACATTGGTGCGAAATGGTTGAGGTGGGGGCGCGTTTAGATACATCATCAAAAGCTTTGCGGTAGCAACCGCGGTTTGGTGTCCGGCGAAGCGTTCGACCAGGTGCATCACCAGGTGTTCGTAAATTGAACTACCGCTATTTGCGCTGATAATATTGCCGTAATCGGCGATCGCGCTATGGGTGTCTATTTTTAACTTTGGAAACATGCGGCGAAAATGATGCTCGCATATACAGTGCATCAGCACGGGCAGGTTGTTTATCAGTCCAGCTTTGGCGAGCAGGAAAGAACCACTACAAATGCTAATCAGCAGACCACCGCGGCCATAGTGTTGTTGAATCACCGGAATTATTGGGGCTGCCTCGGCGATGGACTTTTCAACCTTGCTGTAATCGGTCGAGGAATGAAACACCGGGGGCAATATCCACACATCGGTGCGCGTGTCGAGCTTCCCGTAATCTCCAAGACTGTAGTCTGGCTGAATCGTGATTCCGTTGGTTGGCATGATGACTCTACCATCGATGGAAACGGTATCCCACTCGAATAAAGGCTTGTAGCCCGATTTCACTAGCGTGTAGTTGGTAGCAATCAATGTATCGACGATGCCATGGATGCCGCTGCCGATGCAGCGGTCGCTTAAAAGAATTGCTACTCGCATGATGTATGTCCAAAATCACCAGTATTACGTCAAATATGACACTTTTTTACCTCTAAGACAACCGTCATACTGCTCTCAACTTCAGGAGTGGTGTTATATGTCTCAGCAATTTACCAACCGAATAAATACCGTTCGATCCGCTAAACCACGGTTAAATTCATCAGAACGGCGTAAGCGTGTCGTTCCACTGAGCTTTCAAATGCTAAGTCTGGGTTTAAACCTTGTGTCTTATCTCAGAAACGAATGGGCTGCTGATATTCTCAGTAATATCTGGTTCACGGTCTTTAAAAGTAAGCCGAAGCTCTGGGTTTCCGAGTTCTGGCAACGGGCCGATTCCTGTGTCGAGGTTCAGCTTGAGGACAAATCGATACCAGTATTTTTTTGGGGGCAAGGCCCACTGGTAGTGATGATGCATGGCTGGAGTGGTTCTGGAGTGCAGTTTCGTCGATTGATTCCCGGATTAGTCGAGGCTGGTTACCAGGTCGCAGCGTTTGATGCGCCGGCTCACGGAAGCAACCCCGGTAAGCATTCACACCTTCTTGAATTTAGCGATTCATTAGTCGCGATTCAGCAACAAATTGGACCTGTAGACACCGTAATGGCGCATTCACTCGGGGGCATGGCGGCGGTAGTCGCCGCTCAGCGCGGTCTGTCTGTGCGGCAGATGGTATTGTTCGGTCCGCATCTTGACCTGCAAAAGATGTATCAGTCCTATAGTGATTTATTGGACCTTAACCCTAAACTGTCGAATAAATTTCGCGACAAGATAGGCCAGAAGATGGCCGATATTCTCGCAGTAGATGACGTCTGGGCATTGTTAACACCGGCAATATTGCTGGCTCAGAGCGATTATCAGGGTCTGTTGGTATACGACAACGAAGACGAAGAAATACCGCAGGACCAGTTTAAAGCAATAGAACAGCACTGGCAGGGTTGCCGGGTACTGAAAACCGAAGGCTTAGGGCATCACCATATTTTGAAGGATGAAACGGTCATTGAAAGCGTGCTCGCTTTTATGAGCGGGCCAGATATTGGTGAGCGTAAATTCAATCCAAAAGCATTCTAGCGTATGACAGTGAAGCAACGACGAACCTTTTTTACAACAATCGATAGGAAAAACAGCAAATGACAACTATTAATCAGGACATCATGATGCCGCAACAGGCATCTCTTCAACCGCCACCATTTCCAGCGAGTGGTTCGGCAATCGGACAGATGGACTTTGGCTATCACTGGATCTGGACCTATGGCCATCTAATCCCGCTTGCGACGTTCTCGCTTGCCACGATCGCATCTGTACTTTTGAATGGGCCACTATGGCTGAC
>JADFJT010000032.1 GCA_022566015.1 Pseudomonadota bacterium
TTTTCCGAAGAAGTGTCGCTTCAGAGCGCCTACTTTTGGCGGACCAATGGATCCGGCCGACTGAGAAAAATCTCCTGAGGGAACAATGGACTAGCAAGGGCGTGAGTATATTTATGAAATGTCCGGGCTAATAGCTTAACTGCTGATCGAGTCATGATAGGCTTAACTAACATCGCCAACAAAATTAGGCATACCGTTCGGTATAAGGTGTTGGTGTTAGTACTATTTCCCATCTTGTTGGTGATGCCAATTGCATTGATGCTGGCCATTTACTGGGGAGCCAACTTTAGTTATGAGCAGCTTTACATCAAAGTTAATACCGACCTATCGGTATCACATGACGTATTTGAAAGGATAAAACGCGACTATCTGAATGCGCTGGGAAAAACGGCTGAGTCGTTTGCGTTTCGAACCGAATTATCGCGAGGCAATACAAAATCCTTAGGCCAGCAAATCGCACTTCTCCAGCAGGAATACGCTTTTTCCTATATTCACCTAACCGACCAGCATGGTAACCCGATCGATCAGCAGGATCGGGGAGAAAAGCACGTTGAGATTCGACCCTCCTCTGCACTGGAAAACGCTAAAAAAGGACTCGCTTCATCGGGCGTTGAAATTTTTACAGCCTCCGACCTGGCACGGGAAAATCTTGCCGATTCGGTCAGGCTTCCATTGATCGATACACCCAGGGCACGGCCAACCGACAAAACCGTTGAGGATAGGGGCATGATGATTCGGGCTTTATACCCGATTGTCGATTCCGAAGGCAGGGTACTCGCTATCCTGGATGGTGGCGTCCTTTTAAATGGTAACCACACTTTTGTCGATGTTATTCGAGACCTGGTATATGGCCCGGGCAGCCTGATCAGCGGAAGTATAGGTACCGTGACTGTATTTCTCGACGATGTTCGCATCACCACCAACGTCCCGGTCAAATCAGGAGAAAGAGCACTCGGGACTCGTGTCTCGAATGAAGTGCGAACCAACGTGCTGGATCAGGGCAATACCTGGATCAATCGCGCATTTGTGGTCAACGACTGGTATATCTCATCTTACGAGCCGATCCTGGATGTCGATGGTAACCGAGTCGGCATGTTGTATGCAGGATACCTCGAAGCGCCTTTCCGTCAGTCATTGATCAATGCACTGATCGTACTGGTGTTAATGTTTTTCGCATTAATGGGATTAACAGCCCTGGTTGCTGTGCTGGGTGCCAAGACTATATTTAAACCTATCGAATTGATGAGTTCGGTGGTTCACGCGACTGGTGAAGGCGAGGAAAAAAGAATAGGGAAAATCGAATCTAAAGACGAATTGGGTTCACTCGCGCGCGAACTCGACGTAATGCTCGATCTTTTGAGCGAACGCAAAGTATTGATTGAAAACTGGGGCCACGAAATGGAAGAAAAAGTGGAAGAGAGAACATCTGAATTGAAGTTAAAGAACAAGGAGTTAACCAACACAATCAGAGTATTACGCAAGACCAGGCAACAACTCGTAATCGCCGAAAAACTAGCAGCGCTCGGCGCACTCACTGCCGGGGTGGCACACGAAATTAATAACCCGACCGCAGTGATGCTCGGTAACCTCGACGTTATAACTGCCGAGCTGGGGTCAAAACTCGAGCCGGTACAGGATGAAATAGACCTGGTGGTTAAACAAATTTATCGCATTAAAGATATCACCAATAATTTACTGCAATATGCGAGGCCTGACGCTTACGCCGGTTACCTGAATGAAACCGACCCCAACGAAATGATCGATGAGACATTAAAACTGGTCCATCATTTGCGCTCGCAAATCACATACAAATTCGATTTATCTCTGGAATCAACGCTACTTATTAATATAAATCAGCAGGAATTGCAGCAGGTACTCGTCAATCTGATCAGTAACGCGGTCCAGTCATTACCAGAACAAAATGGGTGCGTCACTATTCAATCACGCGATTATCAGGATAAAGGGATTCAGATAATTGTCAGGGATAATGGGCACGGCATGGATGAAGATAGTGTCAGCAAGGTATTCAATCCCTTTTTTACTACTAAGACGCAGGGTGAGGGCACCGGACTGGGCCTGTCTATCAGCTATGGCCTGGTACGCCGATACGGAGGAAATATAGAAGTGAGTTCTGTTCTGGGTGCTGGAACGGAATTCACCGTTACGCTACTTTGCGATCCTATTATGGTCGAGGACGAGGAAATGATCCAGGAGCAATTGGAAGAAATTGAAGCGAATGCTATTGAGGCCGAGTAAACTCGTAGTATTTTTCAAATACCTTTTTATAGTCTTCGAGATTTTCGCTGAGCATTTGCTTATATTGGGACTCGAAAAATTTCTGCGCTTTTTCCATATCTCTCTCATAATCCTCCCTGTTTTCAGCGTGCTGCGATACGACGAAGGCGTTAAACCTGGAAGCCGCAAACAATAAGGCCATGCCTACATTTTCCGAGCTATTTTTATCAGCCAGTTCGTTCGCACGATCAATAAACGAATCAATCATTTGGCGATAGATTACGTCTACTTCATCTTCGTTTATGGAATTCTCGGCCATTAATTTGAGGCTACACTGCGCCCAATTATCATTGAAGCTTTATCTCACCGTCAATTTCAAGACTTGTGTCCTGCAGGTCGATATGTAGCGTTACAGATACTTTAACGGTGTCCTGGTCTGATATTGAGCCATTGTCCAGAGCTGATCTGACCGCCTTCTCTATTTCTCGCTGGGAGGTTATGCCAACTTTTTTAAGGAACCTGCGAATTGACAGGTTAAATTCATCTTCATCCATTACGAGATCATGAAACTATGTTAGCAGGTTTAACTGGATTGTTCCGAGGCAGAAGAAACAGTGCCTGGGGTCTCGCTATCCATTGCACCGGCTGACACTTCCTTGCCCTCATCCAGTTTTTTCTGGTACCACCGGTCGTGGTGTTCTTTGGCCCAGTTACTATCGCAGTATCCGGTCTGCATCACTTCGAATGTCGCTTCAATAGCGGCCGTACCCATATAAATGTGGCCAAACGAGGCGACAATCATAACTACCGCGGCTATGCCATGAATCACGAGATAGAACTCCATAGTCGCACGCGTCTGGCCAAAAATTGGGAAGTCGAGCACCAATCCGCTTACGACAATCGTGCCACCAACGAGTGTCGCTATCCAGAACCATCCCTTTTCACCCGCGTTATAGCAGTCTGCGCTAACATGTTTACCAAACAACCCACCGCCTTTTAGCAACCATTCCAGATCACGTTTCAACGATATCTGGTTACCATTGACAAATAACACGAACAAGCACACCAAAGAGACCGCGAACACTGGGCCGAGGTAGTCGTGCATTACTTTAGCCACCATCGCAAGGGTGCCGAATCCCTCCGCACCAAAGACGGGGATCAGTAGGTTGCGGCCAAACATCAGCACAAGGCCCGTGAGAGTGAGCGTTATAAACAGGATAGCTGTGCTCCAGTGAGCAAACCGTTGATTGAGCGTAAAGCGTAAAACCTTTTTACCCGAGCGCCCCGCCGCAAGCATTATCTTGCCGCGCAAAATCCTAAACAGGAAAACACCGACCAGAGCAAGAAATATGGCGCTCCCAGCCAGTGGGATTAAATCCATGGTTCGATACTGACGCCAGAATTCACCCGCGACATTGATCAGGATATTGGCATCGGGCGCTTTCATCTGGGTGGTTCCGGTGATCGCGAAATCCCTCTGCCTTATATTGCGCCACAAATCGCTTCCTGGGTCCTTCATAATCACACCTTCAATTCTATTATTTTCGGCTGCCAGGACTGTTTGAGGCAATAAAATCGTCAGCAACACGATGAATGCAAGTATGATTTTCAAGGATTGTTCTACTCGTTTAAAAAGAAATGTACTAATCACAGATTCGTCCTCTGCTGGAAATTATACCCATACCCGGAGCTGTACCGATACGTCCTTGTATCGGTATTTTTGTAGCGACCCGGGGAAAATCAATAGCCTGATTTTCAGGTTCGAGTTTTAGTCAGACGTCTAACCTGGCTTTGTCGAAAGCCACACCCCAGCTAAACGCACTGGCGCCACGGTTTATAACCCGTTTCCGATAGATATCAGAGAGAACGTTGGCGTCACCGGCCAGTAGCGCCTTGGTCGAACACATTTCGGCGCAAAGCGGTAATTTTCCTTCAGCGAGGCGGTTGCGCCCATATTTCTTGTACTCATCGGAACTGTGATCGATTTCAGGACCGCCGGCACAAAATGTACATTTATCCATTTTGCCGCGAGATGAGAAGGCCGCTGCTTCCGGGAACTGCGGTGCCCCAAACGGACAGGCATAGAAGCAGTATCCACAACCGATACAGATGTCCTTGTCGTGCAAGACCACGCCGTCATCTCTGGTGTAAAAGCAGTCGACCGGGCATACAGCGGCACAGGGAGCATCCGAGCAGTGCATACAGGCCACCGATATCGAGCGTTCTCCCACCATGCCATCTTTGATCGTCACCACACGTCGTCGATTTACACCCCAGGGGATTTCGTGTTCGTTCTTGCAGGCGGTTACGCAGGCATTACATTCGATACAACGTTCCGCATCACAATAGAATTTCATTCTAGCCATTTTAAAATTCCTCTCTAGTTAAGCTTTCGTAATGCGGCAAAGGCTGCATTTGGATTCTTGCATCTGCGTGACCGAGTCATAACCGTAGGTCATCGCGGTATTGGCGGCCTCGCCCACAATATAGGGTGCGGAGCCCTCAGGATACTTGTGTCTAAGATCCTTGCCCTGGAACACACCAGCCCAGTGGAATGGCATGAATGCAACTCCGGCACCGACTCGCCTGGTCACCATCACTTTGACCTTGACCCTGGATTTTTCGGCTCCCTCTACCCAAACATCGTCACCGTCCTTGACACCGGCATTATTGGCATCGCGGGGATGCATTTCAACGAACATATCCTGCTGCAATTCAGCCAGCCAGGCGTTGGAGCGGGTTTCTTCGCCACCTCCTTCATATTCGACCAGTCGCCCTGAGGTCAGAATTATCGGGTAGTCCTTAGAATAATCGACCGCCTGAATAGACTTATAACGCGTCGGTAGTCTCCAAAAGGATTTCCGGTCTTCGTAAGTTGGATACTTTTCCACCAGATCACGCCGCGACGTGTATAAAGGCTCTCGATGAATCGGTATCGGATCTGGGAAGGTCCAGACGTTCACTCTCGCCTTGGCATTGCCAAATGGAGAGCAGCCGTGTTTGATCGCCACGCGCTGAATGCCACCGGATAAATCAGTCTTCCAGTTTCTACCCTCTGCGGCCGATTTCTCAGCTGCAGTCAAGTCATCCCACCACCCCAGTTTCTTTAACATCTTGTCGGAGAATTCGGGGTAACCATCCTTGATTTCAGAATCTTTTGAATAAGAACCTTCTGCGAGTAAATTGACACCGTTTCTCTCCACACCGAAGCGGGCTCGGAAAGTCAAGCCTCCCTCAGCAACGGATTTCGATGTGTCATACAAGAGTGGCGTGCCTGGATGGTTCATTTCTGGCGTACCCCAGGAAGGCCAGGGCAAACCATAAGAGTCGCCATCGGCTGGTCCGCCTTCGGCTTTCAACGAAGTGAAATCGAAGGTACCCCAGTTTTCCTGGTGTTTTTTCAATCGCTCGGGACTCTGACCGGTATAACCAATAGTCCACATGCCACGATTGATTTCTCGCAGCACGTCTTCCACTAGTGGCTCCTCGCCATTGACCTTAATATTTTTGAATAACGGGTCGGAGATACCAAGTTTCTTGGCCAGTTTAAACATGATGGTTTGGTCGGGTAAGGACTCAAACAATGGTTCAATAACCTTCGAGCGCCACTGCAATGACCGGTTAGAAGCGGTGACCGAACCGTAGGTTTCCATCTGCGTACAAGCTGGTAACAGGTACACACCATCGGTGCGATCATGCATCACTGCGGACGCAGTTGGATAAGGATCGACGATTACCAGTAGATCGAGCTTTTCCATCGCTTTTTTCTGCTCGGCACCGCGGGTTTGGCTGTTTGGCGCATGACCCCAAAATACCATCGCCCGAATGTTATCCTTTTGCGCGATATTGGCCTTGTCCTCCAGAACACCATCGATCCAGCGTGAAACCGGGATTCCCTTGGTATTCATCACGTGTACGTCCTTGCCCTTGCTTTGTTCGTAGCTGCCAGAATCAAACTGCCCCTTAATCCATTCGTAGTCGAGTTCCCACACTCTTGCCCAGTGCTTCCACGAACCCACTTTCAGCCCGTAGTATCCCGGCAAGGTGTTTGATAATACGCCAAGGTCGGTCGCACCCTGAACATTGTCGTGGCCGCGGAATATATTGGCTCCACCACCCGCTACGCCTATATTACCGAGGGCTAGCTGGAACGCGCAATAGGCGCGGGTGTTGTTATTACCGATGGTATGCTGGGTACCGCCCATGCACCAGATGATGGTACTCGGTCGATTATGAGCCATAGCCTTGGCTGCGGCATAAACCTGGACTTCTGGAACGCCACTGACACGTTCGACTTCAGCTGGCGTCCATTTTGCAACTTCTTTTTTAACGTCATCGAATCCGTAGACACGTTGACGAATGTACTCCTTGTCTTCCCAGCTATTTTCGATGATATGCCATAACATGCCCCAGATGATGGGAACGTCGGTACCGGGCCGTATCTTCAGATACTGGTTGGCGTGAGCCGCTGTACGCGTGAAACGTGGGTCGATAACAATCATGGGTGCATTGTTTTCTTCCTTGGCCTTGAATATATGCAGTAGCGCTACTGGATGCGCTTCGGCAGGGTTTGAACCAATCAGCATTATCGCCTTCGCATTGTGAATATCGTTCATCGAATTCGTCATGGCGCCGTAGCCCCAGGTATTCGCTACGCCGGCTACGGTAGTCGAGTGGCATATGCGTGCCTGGTGATCGACATTATTGGTGCCCCACATACCCGCCATCTTGCGGAATAAATAGGCTTGTTCGTTACTGAATTTTGCTGATCCTAACCAGTAAACCGAGTCGGGACCTGAAGTCTTTCTGATTTCCAGCATCTTGTCGCCAATTTCGTTGATGGCCTGCTCCCAGGAAACTCTTTTCCACTTGCCATCGACCAGTTTGGTCGGGTATTTCAGACGCCGTTCGCCATGACCATGCTCCCTAATAGCGGCGCCCTTAGCACAATGTGCGCCCCTGCTAAACGGGTGATCAAAGGCTGGCTCCTGCCCGGTCCAGACACCATTTTGCACTTCGGCGATGATGCCGCAGCCCACCGCGCAATGGGTACAGATGGTTTTTATGCGTTCAGGCTGTACACCGGGCGCCATGGCGGCTTCGGCTTTTTTCATCATCACCGGTGCAACACCTGTTGCCAGTGCTGCGCCTCCTGCGACCAGACCCGAACTTTTCAAAAACATGCGGCGACTAATCGCCTGGCCAGCCATTTTGCCCGTGTCACCTGGAACGATTTTGACCTGACTCGATTTTCTGATTAATTTACTCATCACGAACTCCTCGAATTAAATCGCCGCTGATTTATAGTAGTCAATCACGTGCTGTGTGACGTGGTAGCCTTTCTGTTGCTCTATTTCAGGCGCCTGATCGGCAGCATTGGCTAGTGCCGCGGCCGGGACAGTGGTGGTGACTACTACACTTGCGCCAACTATTGAAGATTTTTTTAAGAAATCCCTTCTATTCTGATTGTGCCGCGTTTGACCAGTTGTATTTTTCTGTTTCACCGATTACTCCTCCCCTTGCCGGGTACTTTAATGGTTGATTTCAACTCTCATGTTTAGACCTGCATCGAGAAATATTGATTCTCGAATGCCATGAAAGCCGATCCAAATCGTGCTACTGCCTTATAAAAAACTGAAGATTTTGCGTCGCTTAAATCTATGAAAAATCTTTCCACCCAACTCGCCATGTGCGACTGGTAGAAATCCCTTTGAACCGACAAATCGGTTCCTTCGCTAATCATCATCGAAATCACTTCAAACAATGCTGCTGTATGATCTTCGGGTTCTGACACCGAACCACTTTTTTCATAGCCAAGTCTGGCCAAATCTTCGCGTAAATCGCTGAGTGGTTTTTCCATCATAAACCCGGTCAGGTACCAGGAACCGTAAGGCACCACTTCTCCCTTGCCCAGACCGATAAAAAGGTCATGAAATTCATCTTCGATTCTGTCTGGTGTAAATGTTTTTGCAGACAGTCCGAGGGATGACATAGCGATTAACAGGTCATCGTCATCATCTCTTTTAACCGCAGCCAAATTAGAAACCTGATCGAGCAGAGCCTGATCGGGGCTGGATCGCAGTAAAGCCGCAATTAATCCATATGCGGATGCGCGATAATGCTGATCATCCTCAGGAATCACTGAAGCCTGGGGCGCTTCTTCAGCAACTGCTTGCGGCTGCACCGGTTCACTGGAAAATTGAACCTGTACTTGCGATGTCATTTAAATGCCCCCATCTAGTTAATATAGCAATTAATGTTCCAGTTTTATTTGCAATAAAATGACAAATTATTACCATTAATAGTAAATTTCTATCCTAATTTCAATGGAGTGGGTCAAAATTTCCCTTCATAGCAGTTGGATCCTGGACAATATCGACCACTCTGCAGTCTTCACACATTTTTAATCGATCCATCGCTCGCGTAGTCTTGAACATGTAATGGTCTTTTAATTTATCCGTAATCTTGTGAATGACCGATGTTGACGCAAATGGCTTGCCGCAACTGATGCAGGCAAACGGGGAATCCTGATTTAAGACCCTGGAACGGTTGCGGATTTCACGGTCAAACACAATTCTCGGTGTTAGGGTCACGGCCTGTTCGGGGCAGGTCTGGACACAGAGGCCACACTGGATACAGTTACTTTCGATGAAAAAAACTTCTGGCGTTTCACGATTAGACCCATCCTGCAAAGCCTTCCCGGGGCAGGCTCCCACGCAGGCCATACACAGCGTACAAGTCTTTTCATCGATCGTGACAGAACCAAAAGGAGCACCTGCCGGCAAGTCAACTGCTTCATTTTCTCCATCGGTTTGCTGGTAGAGGTGGTCCAACGCCTGGTAAATAGCCCGACGTTTTTCATCCGGCATGGAGTAGAGGGCTGCTTCGATGGTTTTTTCCGGCTGATAAGGGGTAAAATTGGAAATGTCCTGTTGAATCGAAGCTCTCAATGGATTAAGGCCAAGACCGCTTAACATAGCTTTAACCCAATCCAAATGCTGAGTCAGCTTTTCCAGCGATAGTTCAGGTATTTCGTCATTTGCCAGAAATACCACCTGGGATGCGCCGTAGGCAAGCGAAGACAGGCATAAGTCCATTCCCACCGCAGCCAGCTCCTCAACTTGAATCGGTAACAGAGTTTCTTGCTGATTCATTAAAGATTCGGGGAATGATTCTTCGGTATGAAACATCACAATGGCCTGTTCTCCACCCTGCTCCCGATAGATCTTCAGCATTTTGTAGATTTGATTTCCGATGTCTGCGAGGCCAGGATAGGCATATTGAATAGCACCGGAAGGACATACCGTCGCACAGGTTCCACCCCCCTGGCATAAAAACGGCATTACTTCTATTTTTTCGCCCAGACTGGTAATTGCTCCGGCCGGACAGGCATCGATGCAATTCGTACAGCCAATTATGCCATTCACACTGTGTGCACAAATATCTGGGTTGTATTTAAAAAATTTCGGTTTTTCGAATTCGCCCACCATATCGAGTAATTCGTTTTCGATCTCGGCTAGGTTTTTAGAATCTAATTTTCTATGCAGATAGCCCGGCGGAAGAATCTGGTGCTTTATCAGGGGTTCTGAATTCAAATCCAGAATGATATCGACCTGTAGCTTTTCAATATTATCTCGCTCGTCCACGAGCTGGACAATAAAGTCTCCCAAATAACCCTCAATTAGTATTTGTCGCTGGTCCAGCGAATAAACTTCACCGGCAGCTAAATCACTGGACGTACTGGATACGGGTATTCGAATCAGTGTCAACGGACTGGCAAAATCATGGCACAGGCTCAATTCAGTATCGGGTCCAAATATAAAAACCCGACCATTCGACTGATAGCTAATTAAGCTGGTAGCCTGAGGGGAGAATTGCTCGATGGTCGAAAGTGCCTTGTTTCGCGCTGAGCTGGAATTCATAGTCATCTAAATTGCTACTTCATTAAACAGGTCAAATTAACCAGGTTCGCCAATCCCGGGGAAGCGGGCATCTAATCGCCAATAAGCCATGCTTTGTAGATTTCAGCTCGGAGGCCGGAACGACGACGATAAAGATTCGAGGTTTAAGCAATTGCCGATCAGTCAACATGATCTTGCTCACTAGTTTCGGGTGCATCGTGCTTACCTGGATCCTGCGGCTCATCAGCATCAGAAAGCTGTGATTCGGAAGCGACAGTATCCTCCTCGCCCTTCATTATTTTACTTTCAGTTCCACCCGGATCCGAATCTTCTTCTTCCGCCACCGCAGCTTCAGCGGTTGATTGGCCCGCCAATTCGTCCTCTGGCTGCTTTTCCTCTTTTGCCGCCTCCTCCATTTGTTGTTCCCGTTTTTCTGCTTCCTCTAATTCCATCTGGTGCTTCATATCTGAGGTAACGATATCACCCAGTTTCTCGAAATAGGTGTAGTCCTCGTCGTATTCGTCCAGGCCATCACGAATATTGAAACTTGGCGCACTGAACAATTTGCGCAGAGCAAGATTTCTCAATTTATCGCTGACTCCACCTGACATGAAACCACTAAAATCTGATTCTTCGGTGAGCGTATCGATCGGAGGCATATCGGCATCAGTCAGTACTGGCACCTCTGATTCACCAGAAGAGTCCGAGTCGGGCCGGTCGACCTCGGGGCTGGCAATTCCCTGAGCCTGTAATTCCAGGTCAAGGTCTTCCTTTTCAGATACGAGTGTCGATTGTTGTTTGCGCCGGGCCCAGCGTGTCAGCAAACCTTCGTCTTGTGTCTGGGTCATGACACGGTGCCGTGTGTTTTTATATTACCCTGTGCCTCTGCCTTCCAGTCTGTCAACGCTCGTTTGGTTTTTTTAGTCGGCGCGTAGTGAGTCAGAATAAATGCCTCACTCCATTTATATAATTCCGCCGGAATTTCAACGGCGTAGACCTGCTCATCACCTTCGAGGTAAGCGTGTACTTCGTCAAAACTGAGACTAACCAGATAAGGAGTCGGCATATCGTCCGGGTCGTCCACTTCTCCAGCGACGATAAAACAACCTGGCTGTGGTGACATTAAATTGTGGTAATAGCTTTCGCACTCGTCGTTGAATAATTGCAGGCTAAGGCCTGTAAACAGGTACTGTTCGACGCCTTTATTTTGATGAATCCTGGTGACCGACCGTTCAGACTGAGCATCGACGCAAACAACACCAACCGCCTGATAGGTAAAATTGATCCACTGGTGCGTGGAAGGAGTTTTTTCCATAATTACCGAAACCGACATTTTTTCCGGTAAAACCTGATTGAAGTCATCCAGCTTGATGGTATCCATAAGACACTCGGTAAATCGACGATATAAACCCTGATACAGGGCAAATATTATACCAAAGTTTCGGGGCTCATAGTTAACTGCAGTTTCTCACGCCAAACGAGTGATTCAAACGATCACCTGGTAGAATTTGTCCCAGTTCCGACGTTGTGAGTGCGACAGATAGTCGCAACTTGTCGAGCTAACCTGGTCAATACCGATAGAAAAATCTATTTTTCTAATGATAATCAGGGCTTTTATCCAGCATTCACGCATCGGTATATTTTTTGCACAAAAAATAAATTAACGTGATTTTGGATTGACAAGAGCACTACTTTAAAAAAGAAAAGGCTAACTATCATGAGTACGGTATTAGAGAATAAAATCGACGTTTTCATGAATGTCAGACAGGTATCGAATTATCTGCATTTGAATGAAAAGAAAATCTATGCCCTGGTGAATGAAGGACATATTCCGGCTACCAAAATTACTGGTAAATGGATGTTTCCAAAGGAATTGATCGACAAATGGATGCTCGACTCAACGCACAATGGCTTATTGCATGATCGCCTGATAATCGCCGGAAGCGATGATCCATTGCTTTACCGAGTGGTGCTTCGGTTCACCGAATCTCTGGGTAGTAAGGCACTTCTGACCTACACCTCCACCGGCACCCGCCAGGGTCTCGATTTACTCAACTCCGACAAGGTCGATGCCTGTTGTATCCACTGGGGTCCGGAACAGGAAAGTGCACGCCGTCATCCATCATTGCTACAACAGTATTCCAAGCATTCCGACTGGGTACTCATTCGCGCATTCAAGCGTGAACAGGGGCTGCTTTTCAATTCCTCCTCGCTCGCAGACACACCCAAAGTACCAGCAATATTCGACTCTAAATTCCGCTGGTCGGTACGCCAGGCTGGTTCTGGAGGGCAACGCTATTTAATGGAAGTATTGAGCAAACATGGAATGAATTACAACATGTTAAATATCACCGACACTTCCCTGTCAGAACGTGAGGCGGCTGCGTCTATTGCCCTCAAAAAAGCTGACATCGCTTCGGGCACTCGTGCGCTCGCGAGCGAGTTTGGTCTGGATTTTATTAGCCTGGGTTGGGAAGCCTTTGACTTTGCAATTCCACGCAATATCTGGTTCAGACATTTATTTCAGAATTTGATTGCCAGCATAAAATCGGATTTGGGCCAGGATATCGCATACCAGCTTGGCGGGTACCAGCTCAGCCAGTGTGGCGACCTGGTCTGGGGCGATGATTAAATACACATTGGAAATGGCTGATTTTGTTTTACCCAGATCAATCTGGCCCTGCAGATCCAGGCTTCTAATTACGGGTCTCTAGAATTTCAAACCAGGCTTTTCTATCGATGTATACACGATTAAGGCAAATAGCAGATTATAATTAACCAGTAAAGTGTAACCACGAAGAGTGGATCAGACCCCTACTTTTGCCACATCCAGTTCAGATATTTGCGAAATGACTCAAAAAAAAGCGTCCAGGTTATCGCTCAGTATTTTGATCACCCCCTATAAAACAGGGAACAACATCAGTAACAAAACAGTAATGGCCACCGGCGCCGTCTGGCGTAGTGTATCGTTTGTGTGGACGGATGTGGATTTCCCTCAAATCAGATTTCATCTGAATGGTCTGACTGAATAACTGAAAATTTCCCTGGCGAGCTTCGTGCCTTTGTGAGAGGTCATTTTTCGTTACTCGTGCTGGCAAATTTTTCTGGCAATCGAGGATAAAGTTGACTAAACCAGCTTTTACTGACGAAAATAAGAAATAAGGGAGACTACCATGGCGATATCATACTAGGTCCCGCGCGAACAGTTGGGCGCTTAATCAAACTGATTCTTTTTCTTTTCGAATCCACTCTGTACAATCGCCGCTTTGCAAGAACCCTACTCCGCCCCACATGCCCAAAGCTTTACTGAAAATACCAACAGCCATTCCAGGCCATCCGCTGTATTTGGGTCAACTCTATGGCGCTAGTCGTAGCCTAATGCTGGCTGAGCAAATCGCCGCACATGATAGTTTATCGGTAATCGTCTGTAGTGATATGGCCGATGCCGATCAAATTGAGCAAGAAGTACTGTTTTTCAGCCATCGCGCGCCCAAAACTTTTCGCTTCCCTGACCTCGAGACCTTGCCTTACGACCAATATTCTCCGCACCAGGACATTATATCGGAACGAATTAAGTGCCTGGCCAGCATATCATCTGCAACTCATGGCTTATTGATTTTGCCTGTCAGCACCTTACTTCAAAAAGTATCGCCACCCGAATTCATAAATCAACGTTCATTACGCCTGAAAACGGGGGACCGGCTAGAGCCCATCGACCTTAGAGATAAATTGACACATTACGGTTACCGAGCTGTTTCTCAGGTTGAAGAACACGGTGAATATGCGACCAGAGGATCGATCCTGGATTTATTTCCAATGGGTAGTCGAACTCCTTTTCGTATCGAATTTTTCGACGACGAGGTCGATTCTATTCGAAGCTTCGATGTTGAAAATCAATGTTCCCTGGAAACCCTGGAGGAAATTGACTTACTGCCCGCACAGGAATTTCCACTCGACAAGGCAGGGATAAAAATGTTTCGACAGAACTTCAGGGAAAGGTTCGATATCGACCCCAATACCTGCCCAGTATATTCCGATGTATCGCAAGGCATGTCTTCCCCCGGTGTCGAATATTACTTACCGTTGTTTTTTGACCGGCTAGTTAGCCTGTTTGACTACTTACCCAGTACCGCCCGGTTTTTGTTTGACCAATCGGCCTTTGACTCCAGCGCCTTATTTCTCCAACAGGTGAAGGAACGCTACGAAGCTCGACGATACAACTTGCAATGGCCACTACTCGCGCCTGACGAATTATTTTTAACGGTGGAGGATATAACAACTTTTTTGGAGGCCTACCCCTGTATATTATTCACTCAGTTCAAGCTCAGGAAAACGGATAGTCAACGGGTCAATTGCGATACTCAGGCAATTCCACAATTAATCCTGCAAAACCAGGCCGATGAGCCCGACAGAGATTTACAGCGCTTTCTTAATAAACCTATTTTTAACAAAATTCTGTTCAGTGCCGAGTCTGCCGGCAGGCGAGAATTTGTTGGCGAAATGTTACAACACTACGGAATCCGTCCAACAGTAACCAACAGCTGGGGAGATTTTATCTCCAATCAGTCGAGCCAGGTATTTTTAACCGAATCACCATTGCACAGCGGATTAACACTGGAAAGCGTTGGAATCGCGATTATTGCCGAGCACCAGCTATTTGGCGATCGCGCGAAGCAGCAGCGACGACGCAAGTACAAAAAAACTCGCGATGCAGAAAATATTTTCCAAAGCCTGGTTGATTTGCACGAGGGTGCAGCCGTGGTACACGAAGATCATGGTATCGGCCGCTACCGTGGATTAAAAACCCTAACCGTTTCAGATATTGCGACCGAATTTCTATGCATCGAATACGCGAACCAGGATAAATTATACGTACCCGTTTCCTCGTTACATTTAATTAGCCGCTATTCCGGTTCTAGTGAAGAAAATGCACCGTTACACCGCCTCGGGACCGACCATTGGCATAAAATTCGAAAAAGAGCCCAGCAGAAAATTCACGACGTCGCAGTCGAACTACTGGAGATACAGGCACGTCGCCAGGCCCTGCAGGGTTTTGGTCACGATCTGTCACTGGCCGAATATCAGCAGTTTGCGAGCGAATTTCCGTTTGAAGAAACGCCCGATCAGGAGAGTACAATCCAGGCTGTTATCGAAGATATGCAGTCTCCACGGCCAATGGATCGGATTGTTTGTGGTGATGTCGGATTCGGTAAAACCGAAGTCAGTATGCGCGCTGCATTTATTTCAGCCTGTTCAGGTAAGCAGGTTGCGATACTAGTACCGACCACATTGCTGGCTCAGCAACATTACCAAAATTTCACTGATCGCTTTGCCGACTGGCCGATTCGCATCGCCTGCCTGACCCGATTTACCGTTAAGAAAGAACTGAATCAAATTTTACAGCAACTGGCAACTGGTACAGTGGATATCGTCATTGGAACACATAAGCTACTTTCAGACTCGATAAAATATAAAGACCTGGGATTGGTGATTATCGACGAAGAACATCGTTTCGGAGTGCGCCATAAAGAAAAGCTAAAGGCACTACGCGCCCAGGTTGATCTGCTCACCATGACCGCGACACCTATCCCAAGAACGCTGAATCTGTCGCTAGCCGGGATGCGCGACTTATCAATTATCGCGACCCCACCGATGCACCGTCACGCAATCAAGACCTTTGTATTGCAGTGGAATAACGACATGATTATAGAAGGCTGCCAGCGCGAGCTCAAACGGGGTGGTCAAATTTATTTTTTACACAACCAGGTCAAAACAATTGAGAAAACAGCGCTCGATTTGCAAAAAATCCTGCCCGAAGCTCGTATAGGCGTGGTCCACGGCCAGATGAAAGAAAGGGATATGGAAAAATCGATGCTCGACTTTTATCATCATCGCTGTAATTTGCTGGTCTGCACCACGATTATCGAAAGCGGTATCGACGTACCAACCGCGAACACGATATTCATCGACCGTGCGGATAAACTGGGACTCGCCCAGCTGCACCAAATTCGCGGCCGGGTCGGGCGCTCCCACCATCGCGCCTATGCCTATTTGATTGTTCCACCAGAACGTTCGATGACGGCTGAAGCACGTAAGCGTTTACAGGCGATAGAATCACTGGAAGAACTCGGGGTTGGTTTTACGCTGGCGACCCATGATCTCGAAATTCGAGGTGCCGGCGAAATTCTAGGTGAAGAGCAGAGTGGGCAAATCACCGAAATTGGATTTACCCTTTACGCCGAGCTACTTGAGCGCGCCGTGAAGTCTCTAAAATCGGATTCGCCAGTGAATTTTGACACCCCACTAATGCGCGCATCCGAAGTCGACTTCCATGTACCCGCATTGATTCCTGAAAGCTTTATTCCAGATATTCACAATCGACTAATAGAGTACAAACGCATTGCTTCCGCCAATAACAACGAGTCCCTACGCGATCTCCAGGTAGAATTAATTGATCGATTTGGACTTTTACCCGATGCACTCAAATATCTATTTCGCGTTACTAAAATCAAGTTACAGACAATGCAGCTTGGGATTGAAAAAATAGATATCGGGGAACAGACCGGCAAGATTGTTTTCAATCAGAAACCGAATATTGACCCACTAAAAATTATTAATTTGATACAATCGAATCCCGGGCAATATCGTTTTGATGGAAAACAAACCTTGCGCATAGACCACCAAAGTGATGAACTTGAAATACGATTTATTCAAACTGAAGATTTGTTAAAGGAGTTTGCGACCCATTAATATAAAATTTCTATATCTCCCGATTTTATTATTAATATTGATTTCACCACCTGAAGCAATCCTGGCCGCTGGCACCGATGACGGGGAAACCAGGTATTACGATATCGAAATAGTAATATTTAAGAATAATAAAGTTCCCAAAGGCACCGAATATATTTTGCCCGTTAGTTCTCCCCGCATAGATGAAGATATTTTAGACTTGTCTTCACCACTCAGCATAAAAGCGGCCAGCGAAAAATCATTCGAAATTATCCCCGACGATGAATTACGCCTGATCGATGCGGTTAAGAAAATTGTCGACTCCCCACGATATAGTCTTTTAGTACATACTGCCTGGCGTCAGCCAGGCCTCGATAAAGACCAGGCCTTACCCGTCTGGATCAAGGGAGGTCGCATTTTCGGCAACGAGTTTACATCGATTGATAATTATACCGCGCTGCTAGAAATGAGTACCCCTAATACTGATCAACAGTTAGCCAATACCTCCGAAAATCTATCTGCGCTAACAGGCCCAACATCTACAACCGAGACGAGCCTCTACGAACTCGAAGGGAAAATTACGATTGTCCTGTCTCGCTATCTGCACACTTTTGCCGACCTTGTATTACGTAAGCCAAGAGTCGAAATCGCTGCCGAACTCGACAACAACAGTGAAAATCAATTCCTGAGTGAGGAAATGCCGGATGCCAAAATCTTAAATAACCACCCGTTAAAAGAACAACGGCGAATGCGAAGTAATAGATTGCATTATCTGGATAATCCTGAATTTTCGATGCTCATTCTGATTACGCCATACGAAGTGCCAGAAATTACCGAAGAAACTGCTCAAATAATCGACGATACCCTCGATTTGACGCCAGCCACCGCCCAATAGTAAAAACTTGCTGTTCTAATATCCTCCACGCCCACCCCCACTATTGCCTCCATTATTGCCCCCACGATCACCTCCACGGCCGTCTATCTCGTATCCGCCTGTCGGGTATGGAAACGGTGTTTTTCGTCCGACCAGGGACTCAATTATGGCTAATTCTGTATCGGTATGATTGTTACTGGGGCGGGTCGAATGAGCTGACCGCCCTCACCGTTCGGTAAGACATAGACTGGATAGTCATGGTGCGAAGTCGTAATATTCTCCACCTGTCCTGGATCGGCATTTGCGCTAATGCGCGTTTCTCCATAACAGGTGCATATATAGGATTGGTCAGGTTCCGATTCGATATATATGCCGGTACCCCGAATACCAATGGTTGCGGTCAGTGTAGTAATAGATAGGTCAGTTTGACGCTTGCCAAATACCGATAGAATTTTACCGGTCAAAATGCGTATACCCGTGATTAGAAGTCCACCACCCCTCAATTGTAAATCGCTATTGCTACGCAATATAAACGCATTCGTACCGACGACGAATATGATACGACTGTCATCATCGGTTTTTATGTACGAATTAGCGCTAATTTTAGTATCGAAATCAGCAATTTTTCCATCAACCGTGACCTTTCCTTTGAGGCGGTAACATAGACTGACCCTCTGCGAGTCGGGATGGAAGGCCTCCCAATGCATAGCTGGGCTGGTACAGGCCTGCTACATTCGCACCGACAAATAATCCCAGTGTGAGCACATCGACCAGGAAATCACGTCGTGGATCGTTAGCTTTAATTCTCACATCAATCCTCTTTTAACTTACTTTGATGATACTCGATATATTTCCTGGTTGGGGGAAGTAGCGAAAAATTACGATTGATTTTTCACACAATAGGCGAGAATATGCCTGATTTGCGACTCACCCATATTGCTGAACGCTATATGGCACATAATTTCACCGAATAAATAATTTGAATTAGGGAACCATCGAGCAACTCATGAACGAACATCTTGTGTCCAACACATCAATACTCTGCGGCACCCACACGGAAGTAGGTGAGAAATGTTATCGAAAGCGGAAGCTACGGAAATTGAGCTATGGCCGTGCTGTTGCACCGCACTGTGAAGTACTAGTGCCACAGCGACCGAATGCCGAGGAGCAGCCGGGCGTTCTACGCCCTGTTCTCGCCCATTTTAAATCACAATCTGATTCGCCCAGACTTATTCCGAGGCTTCTTAAATCCATTAAATTCGGTGTAGCAGCAATTTTAATGCTTAGCCTTGCCTCACCGGTTCAGGCTGCCAAGACCAGATATATTACCGACGAGTTCGAAGTGACAATGAGAAGTGGAACCAGTATTTCCAATAGCATCGTGCGCATGTTGAAAAGTGGCCAAAGCGTGACTATTCTCGAAGAGAATCTGGCATCCCAGTACTCGCTGGTCGAAATCGAAGACGGTAAGCAAGGCTATGTACTGAATCGCTACCTGGTGGATACCGTGTCCGCAAAAAAACGCCTCGAAGATTTACAAGATACTGCCGCCGACCAGGAATCATTAATTACCGTGCTGCAGAGCGATGTGTCGCGTCTGGAAACTGAGCTTAGTCTTGAGCAATCGGATAACGAATCACTCAAAAATACCTTGCTCTCTTCTGAGCACGAACTATCCACAGTCAGGGATGCTGCAAGTAGTACGCTCGATATCATCGCAAAAAACAAAACACTTACACTAGTAGTGACACAGCACAGAAACGATATATTAAGTTTAAACGAGGAAAATATGGCCTTGAAAGATTCCACCCAACTGGACTGGCTGGTACGCGGTGCCGGTGTAACCTTAGTCGCTTTCATAATCGGAATTCTGGTAACCCGCATTCGATGGAGAAAACAGGATTCCTGGGGTTCATATTAAGGAGTCCCTGACCAATTCAAAATTAACCAGAGGCTCTAAAGATCATGGTAGAAACAGTTTCAACAATGCTTGACCTGGGTACCAACGCGCCAGACTTTGAATTGCCTAATCCGTCAACCGGTCAAGTTGTAAGGCTTACCGATTATCTCGACGCACCGATTATGGTAGTATTTTCCTGTAATCACTGCCCATACGTTTTGCACATTCTGCACTCCCTTGCCGAATTTGCCCGAGGCATTCAGCAACAGGGCATTGCCGTAGTTATGATTAACGCTAACGATGTGGAAAACTATTCGGATGACAGTCCCGAAAAAATGATTACACTAGGGAAAGAATACGGCTTTTGTTTTCCGTACCTCTACGATGAATCACAACAGGTTGCAACCGCCTACCGGGCAGCCTGCACCCCAGATTTCTTCCTGTTCGACGCCCAGCACCGTCTGGTCTATCGCGGCCAGTACGACGAAGCCAGACCAGGAAATAACCAACCGATTAGCGGCGCAAATTTGAGAGCAGCAAGCGATGCGGTGTTGAACAGTACTCCAATTCCTGAGCAGCAGATACCGAGTATGGGATGCAATATAAAGTGGCGTGCCGGAAATGAACCCGACTATTGACTAGGGCACCTCTGATCTATTGGAGAATCAACAGCTGCTGGTTAATATGAGCCGATTCTTCGTTTCATATCTTACGAACAGGATAACTTTTCGGTGCATTTCGCACCTCGACCAGGTTCATTTTAACGCGCATTTGAATGGCTCAGAATTAATTAGAGGCTCTCTGGAGCCTGCTACCACATAATTCAGTTCTTTTCGGCTACCTTATCGACTACCTCGTGGTCAGCCAATTCATGATCACTACCGCCGCCAAACATATTACCGAATTCACCAATCATACTTTCGATAGTGGCTGTGGATATCTCCAGACTATTCTTGAGTTTTTCGTTTTCAGATTTTAACGTTTCTACTTCCTTTAAAACCTCTTCCAGATTCATATTTTCCTGCCCTTCCGGAACTTTGGGCTTCAGCTCCTTATAGGTTTGGACTAGCTCGGCGAGCGCCGCGTCCATCGTCGTTACCATTTCAGTATCGCCCTTTAGGAACATGTCTATTATTTTTTGGAAGAACTTTCTTCCCTGCCTGTCTATGGTTTTGATGGCCTTGTTCAATTCCTTTTCGTCAAGATCATAGATCTCCCTCAAAAAATGCCCTGTTTTTTCGGTCCTGATTTTTGACTGATGTTTTATTTGCAGTATCACCTGTTTGACCGCTTTACGATTTCGACGACGAGTACGTAAACGCAGGCCAATCATTAGAATAATAAATAATATCGATACGCCGAATCCCTCTGCCAATAAAACGACATAAATGGCCTTAATTTCAAGCATTGACACCCTCATCTTCCAGCGTCAATTCGGGCGCAGATTTCTTTCTGCGCCAAATAAACCAGGCAACGAATCCACCAAGGATTAAGCCGAAATTGGCCAGACCAACAATTATAGCTGTGAGTATCCAGTCCGGCTGATCGATTGTCCCAGTATCCTCGGTAATTTCGGCCACTAACTCGATCTCTTTTACGGCTGGGTCGGGCTCCTTCACTACTGCCTCTCTATATACACCGAGCAGCGGAAATTTACCCAAATTAAGCTGAATATTCTTGCCCGTCGCAGTCTCGCCATTTATATGAATGAGGGCCTGGTAAATTCCATTTTGAAAAGTCTTTATGTTTGCAGTCCACCCGACACTCGACTGCTCCATAATAATATCCTGCCCGGTACCGTCAGGCGCTTCCAACCGAACTGTCGCTATCAGGCTTTCGGGATGCAAATACTCTTCACGGGCCTTTATCGACAGGGCATAGTTTCCAGGTTTTTTAATCGTGATCAGGTCGTAACCATCATCGCTACGCCAAACCGAGTTACCGGGCTTACCTGCACTAATCGCATTCGATTCTGGTGGATACAGAAGCGTGTGTTTGCTGCCTGGCTGACGGAAAATAAGTAAGGTCATTTCCTTGATACTTTTATCAATGACAAATTGATTATCCTCCAACCTTACCGAGTCTGGCTTAGTGGCGCGTTCGAACATCTTGAAAAATAATTTCTGCAATTGTTGTGCTGTTTCAGCTATTTCAAAAGACCCGCCCGTTTCCAGCGCTATTCGCTTTAACAATACTTCGTCCGTATTTTTCGAAAGTGCCACCGCATGAACTTTTACTGACACCAGTTTTAATTTCTGAATACTGTCGGTCAATATATTCTCGCGCGACAGTTTATTTTTTTCGCTATCCCTGGAAATATCAACCTTCCCATCGGTCAGTAAAATAATATTTCGCCTGGTATCTGGATCACTTTTTTCCCAGCCCTGACTGACCCTGGCCAAAGCTTTTTCTATATTCGTAAAAAGTCCATTAGAGTGTATTTGGTCAGCGCCCCGATCGGCCCGTTTTCGCCACGCGTCGTCTACCCTACCCCACTTTACGGTCATATTGACGTATCGGCCAAAAGTCCTGACACCCGCTCGCGATCCATTTGGAATCAGGCCATTCAAAAGTTTTAACGCGGGGATACGAAGATTTAACGGGTCTGTTTTCTTCATGCTACCCGAAACATCAACCACAATTCTGATGTCGTCATATTTTGCAGCAGCCAGCAGTATCCCTGGCATTAGCCATATCGCGACCAAAATGATCACCAAATGAATACTTTTATTTATAAGCTGCAAACTTAAATTAGTTTGTTACCTTGAATAAATCGGCAGCAAGCCTGTAAACTAAATTTAATTTGACGTTGGGAATAATCCCATGGTTCTATGGAACCTGTATCGCCAGGTTTAGTCCATCGAAATAATAGCATCGAAGAGATACTATGATGCTTAGGTTTGACTTGTTCAGAGAGCCACATTCTAATTAACCGGTAACATTAACGTATGTTATATAGTCCAAAAATTCCTAATATGCCTGACCGCCCTCTTAATCCCGAGATCAGCAATACTACTTATGGCCTGTGTGTAAAGGCATTTCGTATCACGAGGAAATTGCTAAAGCTGAATATTAAACTTCATCAAAATAATGAAGCGGAGATGGATGCGGCCAAAACAGGGGATATTTTTCTGTTCAATCACTTCGCACGCTTTGAAACTTTTATCCCACAGTACATGATCCACGAAGCCACCGGTGCCTATTGTCGCTCTATCGCTTCCAGCGAATTCTTCGATGGCGATGAACGATTTAGCCAGTTTCTTTACGCGATTGGAGTGGTACCTAACGATTTACCCAATCTCTTCTCATTTCTGGCGCGGGAGATATTGCACGACCGAAAGCTAGTTATTTTTCCTGAGGGTGGGATGGTCAAGGACAAACGTGTTGTCGATATACAGGGCCGTTTCAGTATATTCTCGAGAACGGCAAATGAACGGCGCAAACATCACCGTGGAGCAGCGGTGATAGCGTTGGCACTGGACGCTTTCAAATCGGCCCTACTTCATGACTTTTCGACGGGTAACTATTCTCAAGTTGAACGGTGGGCCGAACAGCTCGATTTTGATACGACAGAACTTTTAATGATTAAAGCACTAAAACCTACCGTGATTGTGCCGTCTCATATCACCTTTTACCCGATTCGAGTTAACGACAATATCCTTTACCAGGCGGCAAAGTTATTTAGTAAAGGAATCAATAAACGCTACGCCGAGGAATTAATCATCGAAGGCAACCTGCTGTTCAAGGATACCGATATGGATATACGTTTCTCAAAACCCATCGTGATTGGCCAATACTGGCGCTGGTGGGAGAAAAGATTATTGCCCAACATAGTCCATCGATTTGAGTCTCTACAGGAATTATTCACGCTACAACCAGAGACTAGTCGTTTGGGGGGCAGAATCCAGGCTTTTGGATTGCGTAAAAAAAGTAATCTTTTACGCGACGACTATATGAAATCGATGTACCAGGCAGTCACGATTAATCTAAGCCACATTGCTTCCTATTTAATTTTAAAACTCTATCAACAGGGTTTGCGAAAAATACGTTGTGTACGATTCCACAAAATGCTCTATATCTGTATCAAGAAAATTCAGGATTCAGATTATCATTTACATCGCAGCCTGTGCAATCCGGAAGAATATGGATCGATCGCTAGCCGTGGTAGCAGCAGGCTGGATCAGTTTCTGAGTACGGTTCAGTCGATGAATCTGGTAGGCATCGAACATGGCCATTACATACTGGAAGAAAAGCTCGAAGAAGATTTCAAAATTGATGAAATCCGAACCGAAAACCTGATCTGTGTTTATGCCAACGAAATAGCACCCTTATCGAAGGTTACATCGGTCATAGATTTAGCGATAAAACAGTTTAATCAGATCGATACCCGGAAATTCGCCGATTACCGATTCCACGACCAGTTACTGGCGCTTGATTGGGATCGAAAAATGTTCACCCGAAAGCGCTACGAAGAAATAAACTCAGAGCAGACCGCAACATCCGATGCAAACTGGTTTTTTCTTAAATCACCGAGTGATTCAGCGAGTGCTGTTCTCCTTATCCATGGGTTTCTTTCCAGTCCGGCCGAAATGCGCGGTCTTGGAGACCGCCTGCATAAGCAGGGTCACCATGTACTAGGCGTTCGCTTAAAGGGGCATGGCACCTCGCCCTGGGATTTACGCGATAGAAATTGGCAGGACTGGCAGGCATCTGTAGCTCGCGGTTATGAAATAATCAAACCCTTCAGTCAATCGATACACATCGTTGGCTTTTCCACCGGCGGCTTACTGGCCCTGCTACACGCCTCGACCAACCCTAGTAAAAAGATTAAAAGCGTGACCAGCGTGTCGACACCAATAGATTTCAAAAACAAAAATATGAAATTTGTACCCTTGTTGCATCACGCGAACAAAATCGTCCGTTGGGTATATTCCGAAGGACTAGTTCCATTTAGACCCAATGAACCCGAAAATCCGGAAGTCAATTACCAACATATTCCCATTCGAGGACTGTACCAACTTCAATTACTGATCGACCACCTGATGGAAAAACCGATACAGATCGACGCCGTTGTCCACCTTTATCAGACTGATCTTGACCCATCAATCGAGCCGTCAAGCCTCGACAAGCTCTATCAAAACATCAAAGCTCCAAATGTTGAAAAGATAATTATCCATGCCGACATGCACGGTGTGATCTATAGGAATCTGGATGATATTCAGCAGAAAATATGCGCCAAGATTAAATAATGGAATAGCTATGTGACCTGGTCTAAAAATTACAGGGGTAATGCGGATCAGAATAGAAAATGGGGTGAATATCCCGAGTGAAGCGACGGATTATTGTCCCCACTGGCCTTCTTTGTCAGGCATTGCGTCGTATTGGACTCGCTCTTTACCTATTAAAAAGCCGCCGCCTTATTATTTGAACTGGCTTAAACAAGTATACCCAATCGCAACATTGCTCTCGAATACCAATACAAACCTAGAGCAATGAATAAAATGAATGCTGTAAAAATAAGCGTGAATGTGTCTCCAATAACCTCCATGCCATATGACAATATATAGTTTTGGAAGGCCGTAATTAGCATTGTGATAAATGAAACCAGATATATCCATACCGCAACTTTTTTTCTCAGCAGTAATAAAATTGAACCAACAACACCGGCCCAAACAGCTATGGCCCAGGTTGCTGTCACCCATGCCGGTAAAGTGTAGAAAAATAAAAGTTGCTCAGGAGTAAAAGCCTCCATATAACTTTCATTTTTCGTCTGAGTCATGACATAGTCTAGAACGCCCATCGAACTCCAAAGAAACCCGACGATACCAGTCAACCATAGATGCCAGGGTGTTTTTTCGACCTTAACGGTTTTCGATTCAGACATTGCATGCTCCAAAATTATATTACATTAGGGAGCCTCTAATTAGTCGATCCTGAAATAATCATAAAGCATTGATTATACTGAAATAATCGGTGTATTGTGGTAGAATAATCGTCCAGAAAAGCAGTAAAATCAAGAATAATCTGGACGAATTGAAAGGGCAATATTATGAGTAAACCCAAGACTCCAAATGCCGATCAAAGCAGTTTCTTATATCCTGATTTACTCAATCAGCTCAATCCAAAGCATCCACTTTTGCTACTGGCAAAGGAGATTGACTGGTCGATATTTGAGGCTGAGTTTTCATCCCTTTATTCGCACCTAGGCAAACCCTCCAAGCGGATTCGCTTAATGGTCGGGTTATCGATTCTTAAACACATGGAAAACCTCAGCGATGAAGTTATGATTCAGCGCTGGGTCCAGAATCCGTATTACCAGGTATTCACGGGTGAAGTAGAATTTCAATGGCAACTTCCTTGCGATCCTTCAGAGATGACTTACTTCAGAAAACGCATCGGCAGTGAAGGCTTTGAAAAGATCCTGGCGGTTTCAATTGGCCTACACCCGGAAAAGATCCGGGAAGATGAGATGTGTATCGATACCACGGTACAGGAGAAAAACATCACCTTTCCAACGGATGCCAAACAGTACCGTAAAATACACGGGCATTTGCTCAAAATAGCACGAAAAGAAAACATCCGTCTTACCCGGACCTATGAAAAAGAAGTCAAGATACTGAAGCTGCATACTCGATTTGCGAATCACCCGAAGAATAGGAAAAAAGCGCGCCACGCGGTGAGGCGACTAAAGACCATCAGTGGCCGGTTACAAAGGGAATTACTGCGTCGGATGAGTGCAGAGCAGGGTGAACGATACGCAGAGAAAATGGGCTTGTATCATCGCATGCTGCAACAAAAGCGCGGTGATAAAAACAAGCTATACAGTTTGCATGAATCCCATGTTTACTGCATGAGTAAAGGAAAAGCACATCAACGTTACGAATTTGGAACCAAAGCCTCAATCACGACTACCCGGGACAGTGGTATCGTGATCGGTGCGCTTGCTTTTGAAAAGAATATGTTTGATGGGCATACGGTACCGTCGGTACTGGCCCAGATAAAACGGTTACTAAAACGAGTCCCTGCGACGGGCATTGCTGATCGAGGATATCGGGGTAAAAGCAAGGTGAATGACACTCTAATTGTAACCCCTAAACCTGCTCGGAGAAATGCATCGAAAGAAGCGATTGAGCTGGCCAGAAAGCGATTTAGAAGGCGTGCTGGAATTGAACCTATTATTGGCCACTTGAAAAGCGATCACCGATTGAAGCGAAACTTCCTCAAGGGTTTTGATGGTGACCAGATCAATTTATTGATGGCTGCAGCCGCCTTCAACTTCAAGAAGTGGATGAGGGAGGCTATTTTTTGGCCTCATTACATGGGGTTAATATTGAATGCGTTGGTTCAAGAAAAGAACCTGCGGCACGCTTAGATGCTTGATATCAATACTTCAGGATCGACTAAATAGAATCTGCTAGTCACCGGTGTTGCAGGCTTAATTGTCTACTAAGTTGCCCGAGCCCACTGTCATTCCGACCCCCAAATCCCCGTCATTCCGCCCTCACAAAACATCGTCATTCCGGCCTTCGAGCCGGAATCTATAAAAACCAGCACAAAAATAATTTTTAATAGTCACAAGATCCCGGATAATCCCTTCGGAATTTCCGGGATGACGGCTGCTACGAGC
>JADFJT010000124.1 GCA_022566015.1 Pseudomonadota bacterium
TCAGATCCGGGACGCCGGACCGCCGGTGCGCCGCTTCGATTCATCCCTGAAAAATACGGTTTTGAGCCTTCCCCCCCGAGGCAGTCTCACCATCGAGGTGTAGCCGCTGGGATATTTTTTCGGGGCCTTGCGCGACAGGGAAGTCGGGTGAGAGCGTCCAGGGAAGGTTTACAGCGTTCCCGTAAAAATATACCGATGGTTACGCCTCTCACAGCTTAGTCAACCGTAATCATCGATCTCTTTAGAAATATCGGCGTCCTGGTTCTAAAGCGAATGCACTGCTTGGCTCATATAAAGTACGCGAGGGTTTGAGGACGGAACTGACTCTGAATCGTAGGGAAATACAAATCAATAGAGGTGCCCTAGAGTGAATGAGCCGCTTCACTCAGATTTTTCATCTTGGCCATCGCCAGTTCACGCCCGAGTAATCCGAGCCCACAGTCGGGTGCCGCAATCAGTCGATCTGCATCGATGTGATTAAGAGCCTGGGAAAGTCGATCCCTGATCTCATCGATGGTTTCCACCTGACTCCGGGCAATTGCAATTACACCAAAAATGACTTTGGTGGTGGTTAAATATTCCAGCAGGGACAAATCATTATGTCGATGCGCGTCTTCGAAAGACACCGCGTCAATGCAAGACTGTTCGATTGCATCGGCAATTCGAAAATAAGAATCAAGGTCGGCCTTGGGGTAATCCTCGCGATCGAGTTTGTCGGGGTAACCGCAGCACATATGCACGGTGCGTTGAACCTGCTTGGGGCAACGATGAAAAGCATGCTCCAGGTTATCGAATCCAAATTCAAGTGCCGCATCGGGTTTGCGTGCAAACAGGGGTTCATCAATTTGAATATGCTGACACCCCGCTTCTGCCAGTGCGAGGACTTCGACGTTAAGTGCCTCAGCAATATCGTGCCCGAGTTTTTTGGGATCGTGGTAAAACGCATCGCTGTTGGTATCAGATATCGTCATCGGGCCGGGCATTGTAATTTTAACTGGACGGTCGCTACTTTCCTGCGCTCGTTTCCAGTCCTTTACCAGGAATTGATCGCGAATTGAAACCGGCCCGACTATGGTCGGCAACTTTGCGCTGTAAGTGCCGCCCCTGACTTCTTTCGCGGTTAAATGGGTGAAATCGAATCCTAACAAGTGTCGGCAGTGATAGTGGATGTAGTTTTCGCGCGGAATTTCACCGTCGGTTGGAATGTCGATCCCACAGCTTATTTGATCGGCAATCGCTTCGGCCACGCCTCTGGCAATTATCGATTCCGCATCCGGGCCAAGATCGGCCATCGCCTTTTCCCACAGCGCGGTCGGATCGGCGGTGTCTGGGCCGGCGGGAAGGTTAAACCAGTCGGGAAGCTTAACGTAATCGGGCTTGGGATAAGCGCCGATACAGGTAGTTTTTAGGGTCATGCTAAAACCTGAAGGTCTGAAAAATACTGGTGTCAGGACGAGCTAGATTTACATTTCGTCAATCAGGGACTCTATATATACAAGACGGCTAACCATATCCTGATGCAGGCTTTGTAACTCCTGTTTGATCAGTTTTGCATGTTCAATACTCGATTTTTTTGCATCGATAATACCATCCATCTCTTCCATTGCCTTCTGCAGGAAAGGTGATATTGGGTACGTAATTTCGGTTTTTTTGGAACCACTATCGGAAATAACAGCCTTGGTCGCGCGCCCAAACTCAAATCGTTTAGTAGTCGGTAAGAACGACCCTTTTTTACGTTTGTAGAATACCCGCAGGACATCGTGTTTATCAGTCGAACTTAATGAGTATCGATCGATTTCACCAGGATTGTTAATACCCATTTCGGACAGAGTAGGAAATTTCGACATATCTTACCTCTTGGCGTTTTAACTGTGATGCACGAACTGGCGGCGGGTTGAACCGTAACCAAATTTGCAGATACAGATTATAGATTTATCCTTGTATGATATCACTATATCATCCCGAAATAATCGCAAAATATTTCGGAACTACACGAGATCGACAGCACTCGACATAAGATATCCAATGAGAATCTTTAGCTAACTTCCGACCAGCATTTAATTGGTAATGATACAGAATACCCGCTTATTGTCGGCCCAGTGAATAAATAACGATACCCGAATAACAGGATGACTCTATGCACGATGAAGCACAAAATATTTCCCGCACGATAGGTGATGCGCTGGAAATTGCGGCGAAAATCGCCACCCAGTACTTCAGGCAACCCATTCCCGTCGACATAAAACCCGATGATACGCCGGTCAGCCTGGCCGACCGTGAAATTGAACAGGCGATACGAAGCCTGTTAAGTGAACGCTTTCCATCACAGGCTATATTCGGCGAGGAGCAGGGTAGAAGCAGTGGTGAAGGTGGAACCTGGGTGATTGATCCGATCGACGGTACCAAGAGTTTTTTACTGGGCAATCCTCTATTCGGCTGCCTCGTTGGTTTCGTCAAGGATAATATAGTGCAAGCAGGTGGATTAGCGATGCCCGCATTGAACGAAGTCTGGTTTGCCGACCGAAGCGGGCAAACCAGGTTAAATAAAAACGCCTGTTCTACCAGCCAATGCCGGGATTTGTCCAACGCCAGCTTGCTGACTTCGTCACCCGATTTTTTCACCCCGCAAGAAACCCAACAATTTGATGCCTTGAGTCAAAAGATTCAATATCGGCGCTTCGGGGGTGACTGTTATACCTATGCGATGCTGGCCGGTGGATGGATAGACCTGGTGGTCGAGTCCAGCCTGTATCCATTCGATTACCTGCCATTGGTACCGATCGTCGAACAGGCGGGTGGTGTGATCAGCGACTGGCAGGGCAATTCGCTAGGGCTACACTCAGGACCGCAGGTGATCGCGGCTGCGACGCCGCAGTTGCATGAAGCGGCGTTGAGGGTGTTGGATTCAAAATAATAATCGGTCGGTTCAGTCTTCGAGCAGGTGCGCCAAAACCTTTGGGCATCAGACTTGAAGTAGTGCTTCTGTCCCTCTATTGTGACAAGGCCGTTACAAGGCAAGGCCTGTTGTTGGAATATACCGGTGACGTATGGCAATTGAAAAATGAGGGACGCAATGGTCGAAGGAAAGTTTTTTCAGTCAGACTCCCAGGATTTGAGGATATACGATGAACACCAACAATGATTTCGATCGGCGTCGCGCCAAAGCGGTCGCGCGCGCTATTGCCTATACATCTACATTCACTGCACAACGAGCGGAAAATACTGAAGTCTGGGATGTTGAAGGTAAGCGATATATCGATTTTTGTGGGGGCATCGGTTGTCAGAATATCGGCCATCGTCACCCACGGGTCCTCGCGGCGATCGAAAATCAGCTCGGATTATTAACCCATACCTGCTTTCAAATTGTTCCCTACGAAAGCTATATATCGCTGGCTGAGCGCATTAACGCACTGGCACCTGGCGATTTTGAAAAAAAGAGTCTGTTCTTTTCTTCCGGTGGGGAAGCAGTCGAAAATTCGATCAAAATCGCCCGCTACTACACGCGAAAACCAGCGATTATTACGTTTACCAACGGATACCATGGGCGCTCCTATATGGGCATGGGACTGAGTGCCCGCATGACGCCATTTAAAATTGGCTTTCGTCCATTCCCGACCGAGATTTACCGTGTTCCTTTTCCCGATGATTATCACCGGGTGAGCCGCGACGATGCAATTCGCGGTATCGAATCCCTGCTGAGATGCGATGCCGACGTTGATTCGATCGGTGCGGTGATATTCGAGCCGGTGCAGGGTGAGGGTGGCTATAACATTATCGACCGAGAATTTTTGCATTGGCTGCGAGATTTTTGCGACCAGAACAATATCGTGTTGATCGCCGACGAAATTCAGACCGGTTGTGGGCGTAGCGGCAAGATGTTTGCCTGCGAACACTTTGACGTTGCCCCTGATTTAATCTGTATCGGAAAGAGCATGGGAGGCGGCTTGCCACTCTCAGGCGTGGTCGGGCGCGCGGATATCATCGATTCAGTGCCGCCCGGAGGGCTAGGCGGAACCTTCGGAGGAAATCCGCTTGGCTGTGCCGCAGCGCTAGCGGTGCTCGATGTAATAGAGGAGGAAAACCTGCTAGAACGCGGCATTAAAATTGGTGCCCGGATCGGCGAACGCTTTAGCGCCCTGGCCAAAGATGCCGACCTGCCCTGTATCGGTGACGCTCGTAGCCTGGGTGCGATGAACGCGATAGAGATCGTCAAGGATCGCGCCAGCCGAAAACCCGATGGCGACCTGGCCGCCGCCATAATAGCCCGCGCGCTGGTTAAAGGGTTAATCCTAATCGGCGCAGGACCGGCACGAAATGTGATTCGGGTGCTGGTGCCACTAACAGCGCCATTCGATCAGATTGACGAGGGTTTGGATATTCTCGAAGCATCGATCAAATATTGTCTTTAGGACGCTTTATAATAAGTATAAATGTGAATATGGAAATATGGGGTCAAATCTTGACTTAACACTTTATTGATCACTATTCAACGGTGTCTCAACCCATTGACAGGTTAAACCAATCGGTGGCAGAGGGAAGAACCATCGATAATGATTATTATATGTTAAGTCAAGATTTGACCCCATTCGTCACTCCCGCATGCGCTTAGCCTGCGGATCGTACATCGCTGTTAAACTCGCGCGTGCGGGAATTCGATCACCACCTACATCGATTTCAAATTTTCCGGCTTCTATATATTCCTTCGTCACCTGATCTTCGACTTCAATATAACCAAGTCCGACCGAACTACCCAGCGTATGCCCGTAATTACCCGACGTCAGGTGTCCGACTATTATTCCGTCGCGCAAGATAGGTTCATGGCTATAAAGCATGGCTTCCGGATCCTCGAGCAGGAATTGAACCAGTCGCTTATTCATAAATGATTGCGTTTCTTTTTGTTTCAAAATTGCATCTCGACCGATGAACGGGATTTCTTTTTCCAGATCACAGACAAAACTCATGCCACATTCCAACGGTGTATCCTCCTCGGCGACATCGTGTCCATAATGAACAAATTTCTTTTCTATGCGGCAGGTGTCGAGCGTGTGCATGCCTGCCATTTTTAAGCCATGGGTCTGACCCTTGTCCCACAGTATATCGAAGCCATGCCGTGCCTGGTCGGTCGGCACATAAAGCTCCCACCCCAACTCACCGACATAGGAAACACGTGCCGCATAAGCACGAGATGCGCCCAGTTCGACCGCCTGGAATGCGCCAAATGGAAATTTTTCGGTACTCATATCATGATTCAGCACATCGCTGAGCAAGGCACGACTGTCGGGGCCCATCACCCCCATCACGGCCCAGGCATTGGTGATATCGCTGACACAGCAAAATTCGTCTTCGCCAATATTGCGCTCCAACCAGTTGATATCTTTAATGGTTTGCGCCGCACCGCTGACGATCCAGTATCGATCTTCGGCCAGTCGGGTGACAGTCAGGTCGGCTTCGATGCCACCACGATCGTTGAGCCAGTGGGTGTAGACCATTTTTCCGATCTCGACATCGACATTGGCACTGCTAATGCGTTGCAATACTTTGCAACTATCCCGACCCTGTACCAGGTATTTGGAAAATGAACTCTGATCGAATAGCACCACTTTTTCACGCGCGGCTTTATGCTCGGCGGCGTTGTACTCGAACCAGTTTTGTTTGCCGAAGCTGTATTCGTATTTCGGTTCCACACCTTCGGGAGCAAACCAGTTGGGGCGTTCCCACCCGGCTGCTTCTCCAAAGCAGGCATTGTGTGCTGCTAATTTTTCGTGCAGTGGCGAATGGCGAATATTTCGCGAAGTGGTCATCTGTCGATACGGATAGTGGTTTTCGTATAACAGACCCAATGTCTCGCTGACCCGGTCTTCGATATAATGCTGGGTCGACTGGAACGGTAACATACGGCGAATATCGTTGCCCCATAAGTCCATCGGCGCGTGGCCCAGTTCCATCCATTCGGCGAGCGCTCGTCCCAGTCCACCCGAGGTTTGAATGCCCACCGAGTTCAAGCCGCAGGCGACATAAAAATTTTTCAATTCAGGCGACTCGCCCATATGGAATTGATCGTCGGGGGTGAAACTTTCCGGCCCGCAGAAAAACTTGCGCCAACCGACGTCCTGCAGAAAGGGTACTCGGTGCATTGCGTGTTCGAGCACCGGCATGAATTGATCGTCCATGTGCCCTTCGAGTTCTTCAAACGCAAAGTCATCCGGTATACCGTTTTGCCCCCAGGGAATGGCATTGGGTTCAAATGCGCCGACCAATAGACTACCGGCGTCTTCTCGATAATAAGCACATCGATCGTGATCCCGCAACACGGGTAGATCGGACGGGATATCATCCTGCTTTTCGGTTATCGCGTAGTAGTGCTCGCAGGCATGCAACGGCACGCTGACACCTGCCATTTTTCCCACTTCACGACCCCACAGGCCGGCACAATTGACCACAAAATCGGCCTGGATTTCCCCCTGGTCCGTCACCACACCAGTGACCTTTCCGTTGGCCTGGTTGATCGCGGTAACCTTGACGCCTTCGAGACATTTCACCCCACGTTGGCGCGCACCCTTCACGAACGACGATGTGATATCGACCGGACTGGCGGTACCGTCCTGGGCAACCCAACTACCCCCGAGTAAATCGCCGGTTTCTACGAATGGGTATAAAGCCTTGATCTCGTCGGGAGTGATCATATCGACCTGAGTCACACCAAAGGCATTATTCATCGCCGCGACTCGTTTTAGCTCTTCAAAACGGGCAACGCTGTGTGCGATAGAAATCGAACCAACCTGTTTGAATCCAGTCGACTGACCGGTCTCCTGTTCGAGGTCGGTCAGCACCGCCATCGAGTATTCGCACAGCCTCGCCTGTGATTCATTCGCGCGCATAGTACCGACCAGACCGGCAGCGTGCCAGGTGGTGCCGCAACTAAACTGCTGGCGTTCGAGCAACACCACATCGGTCCACCCCTGCTTCGCCAGGTGGTAAGCGACGCTGGAGCCGATTACGCCGCCACCTATAATAATTGCGCTCGCGCGCTCAGGAATTTGTACTGACATACCCGCTTATCCTCATAATTATCTGTTTTTCGGCCTGCCCTGAATATCGTAGCCTTGGTATTCAAAGTTACTAATCTAAACAGGTGGGAAAGGGTAGAGCGATCAAAACCGTCGACAGCATGGAGGCTGTCGTCGAGCCTACAGGGACGTATCTACGGCGTGTCCTGTAAGTGTCTGTCAACTTGCCTGTCCAGGCAAACAGCTGCTTATAAGGCTTATCAGGTCAAGTATCGATAAGCTATAATTCTGCGTCTTGAATAACAACCGAACCAAAAGGTACATCACTTATGCACTCGATCACCATGCCCGATGAACCGCAGGTTTCACACTCGGTTCGCGACCTGTTCGGCATCGATAGTAATATGCAAGTGCTTGCGTTTGCCGAACGCGCTGACTTTGTGCCGGATATCGACGAAGGGTATCTTTTTAACCAGGAGGTAACGCTCTCCATTCTGGCTGGCTT
>JADFJT010000125.1 GCA_022566015.1 Pseudomonadota bacterium
TTCCTGCCAACCTTAAAGCCCCTGTAGTAAGCCGTGCTAGCTACGGTGATCGTATATTCCAGTACACCCATCGTGCTTCCATCCTTCCGCTTCCAGCGACTTTCGTCGATCGCATGGTCCATAAAATTCTTATGGTGGCCGAGCACATGATGCAAAACCCACAAATTTGTGGTGACCCCGGTGTGCAGCGCATAGAAAAACTCAAGCAGGCGGTTGAGCGGTTTGGCGCGAAAGGTACGCGTGTGCTGATGATGATGATTCCAGGCACAGATCAGGCCTTTAGGTATGATCACCAGCAGCGTGTAACCCGCCAGCCACCAGACGCTATCAACCAGGAAGTAAACCAGAAAGTCGATGACACTTAACGCAAGCACGAAGAATACCGGAACTCGGTCCGAGGTATGTTTGAACATGGATTAATTAGCGGGTAAACAATAATTATTAGAGAGCATAGACATACTTTTACCGAAAAGCCAGTCCTGATATATCGCACCACGAACTTCGCTTCCGATCGGAACGAGACGCGAGGCCACAAAATTCACCAAACATAGCTGAAAATACAATGTCCAGCCTTGCTGTATCGCATTTTCTGAAATCAACAAGGGATCGTAGCCCGTGTAATTTAATCATCGCCACCCTACAAATAAAACTGGTTTTTGGTCGCACGATCCCACCATTTTAACAGGGTTCCATCGATTGCCGACTGAAGAGCAAAACCGAGTTTTTCCGGAAATGATTTTTTCATCTTGTATTTCACCTCAAAAACATCGGATTTCTCGCAGGCGTTGACAATATATTCATCGCTGGTAACGAGTTCATCGACCAATGCTCTGTCGAGTGCGCGTTGTCCGAACCAGAATTCACCGGTGGCCACTTCTTCGATTTTTAATTGAGGTCGATGTTGTGTGACGAACTCTTTGAATAACGCATGAATGTCTTCGATGTCTTCAATAAACTTTTCGCGGCCTTTTTCGGTGTTTTCACCGAACATCGTCAAGGTGCGCTTGTATTCGCCGGCTGTTATCAGTTCGAAATCAACCTCATTCTTTTTCAGTAATCGATGAAAATTGGGGAACTGGGCAACGACACCGATCGACCCAATGATCGCGAAAGGCGCAGCCAGCAATTTACTGGCGACACAGGCCATCATATAACCGCCACTGGCCGCTATTTTGTCTACGCAGATAGTTAGAGTAATTCCGCGATCTTTGACTCGTTGCAGCTGCGAGGAAGCCAATCCATAGGCATGTACCATGCCGCCACCACTTTCAAGGCGCACCAGCACCTCGTCAGATTCTTCGGCCAGCGATAACACGGCGGTAATTTCCCGACGCAGGCTCGACACCGCTGAGGCCCTCATATCACCTTTAAAATCAAGTACAAAAACACGCCCCTTTTTATCGCTGTCTGATTTTTCGCCGGTTCCCTTTTTTGCGTTTTTCTTCAGGGCTTTCAATTTAGTTTTACGTTCGGCCTTTTCGTCCCTGGCCCGTTGTTTTAGCTGACGCTTGAATGAATCAGCGTCGATCACAGTAGCGTTTAAAGTATCGCGCAACCTGTCGATTTCATCGTTAACCTTGGTAACCTCGATATGCCCTTCGCGTGATTTTCCGGTACGCATACCCGCCCTGACCGAAATCAGCACGATGACAATAATGCCTATGATAATAGTCAGTAATTTTAGTGCGAATAGCCCGTAATCGAAAAAGAATTCTGCCATGGTAATATTATACGCTTGCCGGAATAATCGGCGTGCGCCGCTCTATATCACTATTCTGCGCCCGGTTGCGCAGGTAATGATCCATTAGCACCAACGCAAGCATCGCTTCGGCGATCGGTGTGGCGCGAATTCCGACACAGGGGTCGTGGCGACCTTTGGTTCTTATCTCGACTGCCTGGCCATCCAGATCGACTGTTTTACCCGGTAAATGTATGCTCGATGTGGGTTTCAGGGCGATGTTTACCAGAATATCCTGCCCCGAAGTAATGCCACCAAGTGTGCCCCCCGCATTATTGGATAGAAATCCTTCGGGGGTTATCTCATCACGGTGAGCCGTACCCTTTTGCTCGATACTATCGAAGCCCGCGCCGATCTCGACACCTTTTACCGCATTGATGCTCATCATCGCGTGCGCGATTTCGGCATCGATGCGATCGAATATCGGTTCGCCGAGGCCCGGCGGTACGCCGCTTGCAACTACCGAAATTTTCGCGCCGATTGATTCGCCTTCCTTGCGTAGCGCATCCATATATTTTTCCATTTCAGGCACCATCGCGGCGTCGGGGCAAAAGAAAGGATTATTGTTGACCTCTTCCCAGTCGAAATTTTCTGGTTTTAACGGTCCTAGCTGCGAGAGGTATCCTCGAATTTTAATGCCGCACTGCTCGGCCAGATACTTCTTCGCGATACCACCGGCTGCGACGCGCAATGCTGTTTCTCTAGCCGACGAGCGGCCACCGCCGCGATAGTCGCGAAATCCATACTTCTGGGTATAGGTATAGTCCGCGTGCCCGGGTCGAAACTGGTTCTTGATATTGCTATAGTCTTTCGGGCGCTGATCCTGGTTAGGGATCAGTAAAGCAATTGGAGTGCCGGTGGTTTTACCTTCGAAGGTACCCGACAATATTTGCACCGCATCGTCTTCGCGCCGTTGAGTGGTATGGCGCGATGTTCCGGGCTTACGGCGATCCAGATCATCCTGCAAATCGGCTTCGCCCAATTCCAGCCCAGGGGGGCAACCGTCCACGATACAGCCGATTGCAATACCGTGACTTTCGCCAAACGATGTGACTACGAACAATTTACCAAAACTATTTCCCGACATGAATGTCCGACTCGTTAATTGAAATTGGAATAAGCGACTACACTTTATTCTATATGCAACATTCTACTAAAAAACTCGGCATGATGTTCACCTTGAGCGGGTGGATCATCGGCTTATCGATTTTATTCCTGGGGTTTTCTAAATTTATCGACTATCAGGCATATCCAAATCAGTCGGTCGCCACTTCTCAGTCCGATCAATATCAGGAAATCGTGCTAAAGCGTAGCCGCAATGGACACTATGTATTCACTGGAGAAATCAACCGATTGCCAGTCACTTTTCTGGTCGATACTGGAGCCACCTTAACTAGCATTCCATTCCGAATGCAACAGTATCTGGCACTCAATGCCGGGGCAAAGTTTACGGTTTCTACCGCTAATGGTACCACGACGGCCTACATGACTCGCCTGGACGAGATAAAAATGGGTAAAATCGTATTAACCAATATCAATGCTAGTCTGATTCCAGGCCTGACCAACGATATAGTATTGCTCGGAATGAATGTTTTAAAGAATTTGGAGCTAATTCAGCGTAACGATGAACTCATTATTCGGCAATATAATTGACCGAGCGCATGACAGATTTTATGGTTTCGGATTTTACGCGAGCTTAAATGTTATGATATCGTGATAACATAATTCGCTAGCCCCCTATAATCATCTCCTGAACTTAACGAGAAACACTCTCTCTAAGCTCGCATGTCTTTAATTAATTTCCACTATACACAAGACTTTAATCTTGAGGATGATTTATGAATACAGCAAAATAAATGACCGGATTCGCACTGGCTGCTACTGCGGCAGCGATGTTCGCAATGGCACCGATGAACGTATCGGCAGGCAGCGATAAATCCGGTAAATGCTATGGCGTCAATTCCTGCAAGGGCCTGGGTGCCTGTGCGGGCGCCACCAATGCCTGTGTGGGTCAAAACAATTGTAAAGGAGAGGGTTGGGTCAAGCGCACTAAAACTGATTGCACTAATGCTGGCGGTAATTTCATATCCTGAGCAGATCGCAACAACGCTAATAAATGCACCGGTTCGTCCGGTGCTTTTTTTTGCTCGTTAGATACAATGTCTCACTACATACCTGGCAGTTTACATTGAAGCATCGATCCATCGACTATTCAGATTCACATGACTAATACCGAACTTAAAGCCCTTTCTTGGCATCGGTCTCTGATTACGAACTGATCACTACCGCGATATTCTGGAACTTAAGCCGGGAGGGATCGACTGGGGACTTATTACAATGCCTATTGCATACGTCTGATCAATGCGCTAGCCACCGATTTTTCAGCATTGCAAAAGTACCAGGCCAACGAAGCCTGGGCGATCGAACTTGCCCCCAGGGTGCCAATTTCGCCGCCCTTTGTGACGGCCAGTGCGAATGGATATCTGAAGATCAGGTCTCACTCTTCGCGGCCAGTTTATTAAAACAGTGGATTAACAACGACCTTGTAGAGAAAATAAATTAAAATACTATGAATAATGTAAATAACAATGCCGGGAGTTCATTTTGATGATCAATCTTGACCTGAAACTGCAAGACCTCGATGTATACGATGATTTCGTCCGTCGCCATATCGGCCCCGACTCGGTCGATGAATCGGCTATGCTCGCCGAACTTGGCATGAAAAGTCTCGATGATTTAATCGAAAAAGTAGTTCCGGCCTCCATACGACGCAATAAACCACTGGCTGTGAAATCGAGCCGGTCCGAACGCCAGGTGCTCGACACACTGTATCAGATATCAACCCGCAACCAGCTATATAAATCGTTCATTGGCATGGGCTACTACAATACTCAAACGCCGACCGTGATCGAACGAAACCTACTCAGAAACCCGGCATGGTATACCGCCTATACCCCCTATCAGGCCGAGATTTCGCAAGGCCGACTCGAAGCTCTGTTAAATTTTCAAACTATGATTAGCGATTTAACCGGTATGGAAATCGCCAATGCATCGATGCTCGACGAGGCGACTTCGGCAGCCGAGGCCATGACCCTGTGCCAGCGCATGTCGAAAAGTAAAGGAAGCATATTCTTTATCGCCGATTCCTGCCATCCACAGACTATCGCCGTGGTGGCCAATCGAGCCCTGCATTTTGGTATCGAAATCGTAGTCGGCGACCCGTTTAAAGACCTTGCTGATATCGACCTGTTCGGTGTGTTGTTGCAGTATCCCTGCTCGACCGGGGAGATTTTAGACTATCGCGAACTAGTACAGCAGGTTCACGAACGTAAGGCATTAGTGGCTGTCGCAGCCGATTTACTCAGCCTCACGCTGCTCACACCACCCGGAGAATTCGAAGCCGATGTTGTGGTCGGCACCTCGCAACGCTTTGGCATACCACTTGGTTATGGTGGGCCGCATGCGGCTTACATGGCCACTCGCGATGCGTTTAAACGTTCGATGCCGGGGCGCCTGATCGGTGTATCGGTCGACAGCCGCGGCAAACCCGCTTTGCGGCTCGCCTTGCAAACCCGAGAGCAACACATTCGCCGTGAAAAGGCGACCAGTAATATCTGTACCGCACAGGCGCTGCTCGCGATCATGGCGAGTATGTATGCGGTCTACCACGGTCCTAATGAAATTCGACGTATCGCACAACGCATCCACCGTCTCACGGTAATACTTGCCAACGGCCTGCGCGATCTGGGCCATACAGTGCCGACAAAGTATTTTTTCGACACCATCACCGTGACCACCGGCAATGCAACTGAATTTGTTATGGCCGCCGCACGATCCGAAAAAATTAACCTGCGCCACGTAGATGTGAATACGATCGGCATTTCACTTGACGAAAAAGCGACCCCGCGTGATGTTCAAAAGCTATTCAATATATTTACCCATGACCGGGGCGACCAGGTGTCGATTGATACGATCGACGCCAAAGCCAAAAGCTGCCTGCCGAAGGCATTAGTGCGTACCAGTCAATACCTGACTCATCCGGTATTCAACAAACACCACTCGGAAACCGACTTGATGCGTTACATGCGTAAGCTTGCCGATAAAGATCTTGCGCTCGACCGCAGTATGATCCCGCTCGGTTCCTGCACCATGAAACTGAATGCAGCGACCCAGTTGGTGCCGGTCACCTGGCCGGGATATGCTCGTATCCATCCATTTGTGCCGCTGGACCAGGCGCAGGGCTACCAGCAGTTATTCATCGAACTCGAACAAATGCTTTGCGCCTGTACCGGCTACGATGCGGTCTCTTTGCAACCCAACTCAGGCGCGCAGGGCGAGTATGCCGGCCTGTTAGCAATCAAGGCTTACCATCAAAGCCGCAACGAAGGCCACCGCAATATTTGCCTGATTCCGGCGTCTGCACACGGCACCAACCCGGCGTCGGCGCAAATGGCTGGTATGAAAGTAATCGTGGTCGGCACCGCCAAATCGGGCAACATCGATATGGATGATCTAAAAGCCAAGGCCGAGAAGCATAGCAATGAACTGGCTGCCATCATGATCACCTACCCTTCCACGCACGGGGTTTTCGAAGAAGACGTTACTGACGTGTGCGAACTGATCCATTCCCACGGTGGTCAGGTTTATATCGACGGCGCCAATATGAATGCCATGGTCGGCATTTGCGCACCGGGTAAATTTGGTGGCGACGTATCGCATTTGAACCTGCATAAAACCTTCAGTATCCCACACGGCGGTGGTGGTCCCGGGGTAGGTCCGATAGGCGTTCGCGAGCATTTAAAACCTTTTCTACCGTCGACCAACATCAATAACCAGCAGAATTCGCCCGGGCCAGTTTCGGCGACCCCGTATGGCAGCGCCAGCGTTTTGCCGATCAGCTGGGCCTATATTACTTTGTTAGGACGGCAAGGTTTGCCCAAAGCCACCGCCGTAGCGATTCTCAATGCGAATTATATTGCCCGTCGATTAAACGATCATTTTCCGATTCTTTATACCGGCCCCAACGGTCTGGTTGCGCACGAATGTATTATCGATACGCGCCTCGTCAAAGAAACAGCCGGAATCACCGTCGATGATATCGCCAAACGTTTAATCGACTATGGTTTTCATGCGCCAACGATGTCCTTCCCGGTACCCGGCACCCTGATGATCGAACCGACCGAGAGCGAATCGAAGGAAGAAATCGACCGCTTTTGCGATGCGATGATCTCGATACGCAAAGAGATCAAGGCGATCGAGGACGGCGAAATGGACGCAGAAGATAATCCGCTAAAAAATGCACCACACACGATCGATATGGTATGTGCCGACGATTGGAACCACGCCTATAGTCGAGATCAGGCTGCCTACCCACTACCTTCATTGCGAAACGATAAATACTGGTCGCCTGTGGGGCGAGTCGACAATGTATTCGGTGACATGAATCTGGTGTGTTCCTGCCCTCCATTGTCGGACTATGAGGACGAGGCTTGACGACTGGGGTCTGATTGAACTTCCCCCAATTTCGGATATATTCAAACCGCTAAGCCGAACATAACCTTTTAACTATTTACTCCGCATAGCTACTTTGCCACGACCGGGTATTCAACTGCCAATCTATGACTGGAATTTGTGAATACGTAAACGGATAAGTACGGGACGGATTACGCAATTTCCTGGAGCAGGAAATCGTTTAATCTGGCCACTTCCATTTTAA
>JADFJT010000126.1 GCA_022566015.1 Pseudomonadota bacterium
AAAATATAACAAGCAACTCCTGCTGACTACGGCGCTGTCGCGCCTCCGCAGCAGAGTTGGGCGTTACATGCTTTTTAGGCCATTGCATGGATACCGTGAATCCGTTATTATCGGTATATGATTACGTCATTTGGCGACAAAGGTACATCTGACCTATTTCACGGCATATCCAGCCGCCGCGCGAGAAAGCTTCCAAGCCAAATACACAAACTTACGCTCTACAAGCTCGACGTTCTGAACGCTGCACAAGTTCTTGACGACTTGCGTTCTCCTCCTGGAAACAGGCTCGAGCTACTAAAAGGTGAACTCAAGAGCTTTTACAGCATTCGTATTAATTCCCAGTGGCGTATCATTTTTCGCTGGGCCGAAGGTAGCGCCACCGATGTCCAGATTGCGGACTATCACTAAAATTTAGAGGTGTCATATGATTCCCAGCAATAGAATTGCAACACATCCAGGGGTTATTTTGCTCAAAGAGTTTCTTGAACCACTGGAATTAACGCAAAAAGCTTTGGCGGCACACGTCGGTGTTCCTGTGCAACGAGTTAATGAAATTGTTCGTGGTAAACGCGGTGTTACGCCAGAAACGGCATGGCTGCTTTCTGAGGCATTGCGTACAACCCCGGAGTTTTGGCTCAATCTTCAGTCCACATATGATTTGTCGGCCAATCGCCCTGATCATCATGTTGAGCCATTGGTCGCGGCGGGCATGTAACGAGGCCGCCAAAAGGACGCGCAAAAAGCGCGCGCCTTTTACGGCAGCCGCTATTTGAACCCATAAAATGAATCTCTTAAACTAAGGTCGATATTACTAAACTACCGAGGATCTAAAGATTGACCAATCCTGCGAGCTTTATTCCACTCGATTTTAAGAGATTAGACGAAGCTTGCATGCTGCAAAATTCGCAATCATTTTATCAACTCATGTCCAGGCGAAGAACGGTACGAGATTTCTCGGATCAGAGTGTTCCGCTACAGGTTCTGGAAAATGCACTCATGGCGGCAGGTACTGCACCCAGTGGCGCGAATATGCAGCCATGGCATTTTGTCGTAGTTCAAGATGCGGCAGTGAAAAAACAAATTCGCGAAGCCGCTGAGATCGAAGAGCGGGAGCTATACGACCATCGTGCCAGCGATGAGTGGTTACAGGCAATTGCACCGCTGGGGACGAATGCTAAAAAGCCATTTCTGGAAAAAGCACCGGCGTTAATTGCCATTTTCCTGAAAAAATTCACCTTTGATAAATCCGGCAGAAAACAGAAAAATTACTATACTGCCGAATCGGTCGGGATAGCGACCGGAATTCTGATAACAGCTTTGCACAATGCCGGCCTGGCAACTCTTACCCATACTCCGAGCCCGATGAAGTTTCTCGGGGAGATACTTAGGCGCCCAGCCTACGAACGACCTTTCATATTACTGGTATGCGGTTATCCTGCAGACGATGCTATGGTCCCAAATATCAAGCGACAAAGGCTTCAGGAGATTTCTACTTTTATTTAGAGGGAAGAGCCACTGCATGGAAAAGCACCCTACAATCGATAAAATAGACAATCATTTGCATAACAGGCGTCTGCATTCAAATAAGCCACTAATAGCAATCATGTCGGCATTTACCATAGATTCCGGCTAAAAACATACCGGAATGACGGTGCTGAGCTTGGCATTTTTCTGAACAGGATTATCGTGTAGAGTCATTTAAATCAATAACCAGACAATGACGATAAATGGCCTAGGCATACAGTTCTGGAGCATAGTTGGCTCAACGCATTGTGGCGCAGACCGCGGCAAGGTAAATGGAGTGATATTAGGCTGTGTTGAGGGGACCTGGGTGTTAAGATTGGGATGGCCTATTTTTACAGGCTCGAAGGCAAGCTGGGAAATTATTCCAGAAGGTGTTCCACAATTTGAAAAAAGGTTACCTGCGCCGGAGATTCCGTCGAAATAATCATTATGGGAACTGTAACGAACATTACCCGGGTTAAATTCTCTGTTGGTGAACTGGTTCACCACCGGCTTTTTGACTACCGTGGAGTCATTGTTGACGTGGATAAAAATTTTCAGGCTACCGATGAGTGGTATGAAACAGTTGCAAGATCTCGTCCTCCGAAAAATAAGCCCTGGTACCATGTGCTAGTCCATGAAAACGAACATTCTACCTATGTAGCGGAACAAAATCTGGAGCCTGACGATAGCGAAAAGCCTATCATTCACCCTATGCTGGAGCACTTCTTTACCAAATTCGATAATGGAAAATATGTTCGTAATGAACCGGTGAATTAGCCCAACTACTCCGAATCAACAAAGCCAGATTATATCCGGGCTGGATACGCCTGCTACTTCCCCAACAGAGCCTTAATTTCATCCAGCGAAGCAGGGTCATCGATAGTTGACGGCACCGTATAAGGTTCGCCATCGACGATACATCGCAGCGTCTTTCGCAGGATTTTGCCCGAGCGAGTCTTAGGCAGGCGTGCGACCACCAGGGCTTCTTTAAACGACGCTACGGCACCGATTTTTTGCCGTACCAGGGCTATCAGTTCCTGCACAATTTTCTCGTGGTCTGGCACGTCATCGCCGGTATTTTTTAATATCACGAATCCCATAGGCATCTGGCCTTTTAAGTCGTCGTGGCGACCGATTACCGCGCACTCGGCGACCATTGGGTGTCCGCCCAGGATTTCTTCCATTTCGCCGGTTGAGAGTCGGTGGCCGGCAACGTTGATGACATCATCGACCCGCCCCATGATGAACAGGTAGCCGTCTTCGTCGAAATAACCGCCATCACCGGTGATCAGATACCCAGGGTAAGTTTTGAGGTAAGACTCCTTGAATCGCTCCACGTCGCCCCAGATCGAGGTCAGGCAGCTTGGGGGCAGGGGTAGTTTGATCGAAATAAATCCCTGTTTATTCGCTTCCAGTCGGTTGCCCTCGCTATCCAGAACTTCGACATTAAAACCGGGTACCGGTACCGTCGATGATCCTGATTTGACCGGCATCGACTCGAGACCGTGCATGTTGGCCGCGATCGCCCAGCCAGTTTCGGTTTGCCACCAGTGGTCGAGTACCGGAACTTTGAAGGTTTCGCACAACCAGTCGTAAGTGGGTGGGTCGAGGCGCTCGCCTGCGGCGAATATAGTTTTCAGGCAGGATAAATCGTATTTAGCTGCGAGCTTACCTTCGGGGTCTTCCTTTTTAATTGCTCGAAACGCGGTTGGCGCGGTGAAAATCAATTTGACCCCATATTCTGAAATCACGCGCCAGAATGCTCCAGCATCAGGCGTCATTACTGGTTTGCCTTCATATAATACAGTGGTACAGCCATGCAATAACGGCGCGTATACGATATAGGAATGCCCGACTACCCAGCCTACGTCCGATGCGGCCCAGTAGACGTCACCGGGTTGTATATCATAAATAGCCTCCATGCTGTATTTCAGTGCGACCGCGTGACCGCCATTTTCGCGCACAACACCCTTGGGTTTACCGGTAGTGCCCGAGGTATATAGAATATAGAGCAGATCGGTTCCCTTGACCGGTACACAATCGGCTGGTTGCGCTGCCTGTAAGGCTTCCTGCCAGTCGACATCGCGACCGGCCTGCATCGCTGCAGATGCCTGCGGGCGCTGGTATACGATACAGGTTTCTGGTTTGTGTGTGGCGATTCGAATCGCTTCGTCGACCATCGGCTTGTATTCGATAACCCGCTTGATTTCGATTCCACAGGAGGCGGTGAGCACAAGCTTCGGTGTAGAATCGTCCAGCCGAGCAGCCAGTTCTGGTGGTGCAAATCCACCGAACACGACCGAATGGATCGCACCCAAACGGGCGCAGGCGAGCATCGAGATCACTGCCTCTGGAATCATTGGCAGGTAAATGATGACACGGTCGCCTTTTTCGATGCCATGCTGTTTCAGCATTCCTGCGCATAACGCGACTTCATCGCGAAGCTGGCGGTAGGTGAAGGTCTTCTTTTGATCGGTTACCGGCGAATCGTATATCAGCGCCAGTTGATCGCCACGGCCATTTTCGACGTGGTAGTCTAAGGCCATGTAGCAGGTATTCATTTCTCCGTCGGCATACCAGCGGTGAATGCCATTTTCATCGACTGTGAGCACTTTTTCGGGTTTCTTGTACCATTTTACCAAATTGGCTTTATCCGCCCAGAAAGCCTCGGGATTTTCTATCGATGTTCGATATTCTTGTTGGTATGACATGCTTGAATCCTTGGAAAATATAAAAGTAAAGGGTTAAGGAGACCTGGATTAAGTCCAGGCACAAGATACCGTTCAGGACTTGATCAGGGCTTTCTTATTTTAATCGGATGAATGATTACACAGCGGTGAAATGATGACAATGCCATAGAAATGGCGCCTTGTTAACTACGCGCTCTTGTCCCTGCCAAAACACTCAGTCACAATTTCAATAAATCGTTTTGATGGTGCAGAGAGGAATTTACCTTTGCGCGTGACGATACCGTAGCTTCGCTTGGGGAAATATTGATCGACAGGAATTATGACCATCTTATTGCGATCTTCCTCTGTGATGCAAACGTCGGTGACAATGGATATGCCCTGGCCCAGGCTGACATAGCGTTTTATCACTTCCCAGCCCCCGGCCTCGAGGGTGACCTGGAAGTTAATATTGTTCTGAGCAAACACCATTTTTACGATATGCCAGGTACTTAAGTGCCTGGGCGGCAGGATCAATCCATATTTCCCAATATCCCTGATCGTAATTTTTCCCACATTTCCCAGCGGGTGGCCCAGAGGGGTGATCACAACAGGGTTATAGGTTACGAACGGGTCGTAGATCAAATCGTCTGGGACTTCCAGCATTGACCCGACGGCGAAGTCAACCTCGTCGCTACGTAGCATTACCATGCCATCGCGTCCTGTCTCATTGGCAAGGCGTAATTTGATAGCCGGATACTGTTCTGAAAACAGGCGCACCGGTTTTGGCAAAATATACAGTATTGTGGATTCACCTGCGGCGATAATCAATTCACCCGAAGTCAGGTTGCCACAATGGGCATCGAAAGTTTCCTTGAGTCGTTCAATGCCCTGAACATGCGGCAGGCACAGGTCGTAGAGGATACTACCCTCGGTTGTTAGCGTGAGTTTGGGTCCGCAACGGTCGAACAGTATGGTTTCCATCTCCGCTTCGAGCGCCTGGATTTGCAGTGAAATAGTTGGCTGACTCGCAAACAGCGACTTGGCCGCCTTGGTCATGCTGCCCAACTTTGCTGTCTGGCAAAATGCGCGAAGTTTTTTCAGGTGGTTTTGTTTGTAGTAAATATTTTTCACGGCCTGAATCTCCTCGATAATTCATTAATTAATTCAATACCTAAGTATATAATCATCCGATTATTCAATTATTAAATAGCTAGATCAATTATGTCAACGACTATACGGCGACTAAATGGGTCAAAACGTCGTCGATTTACAGAGGGCGCTACAATATCATTTCTAATTTTGGACACCTGCCGGTGTTTTTGGAATATTTATAGCTGGTTGCATATACTCTAAATCACGATAAATACTATTGGTTAAACAAATATCCAGAATTGAATAAATTGATTTTTTAAATGGTTGGTATTTGCATATAGTTAGCCATAAGCGACCTTGACCAACGACACAACGCAGATAATGACGAGATATAAAGTGATGACGAGAGAAGAACAGGCTTCAGCGCTAGAAAAAGAGTGGCAGAAAAATCCACGATGGGCCGATGTCAAACGTGGCTATAGTGCCGAAGATGTGGTGCGTTTACGCGGGTCTATCCAGCCCGAGAATACACTGGCACGCCTGGGCGCAGAAAAACTGTGGAAACTGGTCAATGGCGGTGCAAAAAAAGGCTATGTCAATAGTCTGGGTGCGCTAACAGGTGGGCAGGCGATGCAACAGGCGAAAGCCGGTATCGAGGCGATTTATCTTTCTGGCTGGCAAGTCGCGGCCGATGGCAATACCTCTGAAACAATGTACCCGGATCAGTCGCTTTATGCTTACGATTCGGTGCCAGCTATGGTACGTCGAATTAATAATGCATTCCGCCGTGCTGATGAAATACAGTGGGCGCGCGGTATCAATCCCGGAGACGATAGTTACACCGATTATTACATTCCTATCGTAGCGGATGCCGAAGCCGGTTTTGGCGGCGTATTAAACGCCTACGAACTGATGAAAAACATGATCAGCAACGGTGCAGGCGGGGTTCATTTCGAAGATCAGCTGGCCGCAGTTAAAAAATGTGGTCACATGGGTGGCAAAGTATTGGTACCGACTCAGGAAGCCGAGCAAAAGCTAATAGCCGCTCGGCTCGCAGCCGACGTGATGGGTGTACCCACAGTGATTCTGGCTCGCACTGACTCAGAAGCTGCGAATCTGGTCACTTCTGATATCGATCCGCGCGATAAACCTTTTCTGACCGGTGAGCGTACAGTCGAAGGGTTCTACCAGGTGAAAAATGGCCTGGAGCAGGCTATCGCTCGTGGCGTTGCTTACGCGCCTTATGCCGATATGGTGTGGTGCGAAACCGGTAAGCCTGATCTGGGATTCGCGCGTGAATGGGCCGAGGCGGTGCGAGCAGAAAATCCCGGTCAGTTACTGGCTTACAACTGTTCGCCATCGTTTAACTGGAAGAAGTATCTCGACGACAAAACGATTGCCGAATTCCAGGACAAGCTAAGTGATATGGGTTACAAGTATCAGTTCATTACACTGGCTGGTATCCACGGCATGTGGCACCAGATGTACGACCTATCCTATGATTACGCCAGGGGCGAAGGCATGAAGCACTATGTCGAGAAAGTGCAGGAGCCTGAATTTGCAGCCGGTAAAAAAGGCTATACCTTCGTTTCGCATCAGCAGGAAGTCGGTGCTGGATATTTCGACGACGTGACGACTACCATTCAGGGCGGCGCTTCTTCAGTAACTGCAATGGCAGGTTCGACCGAGGAAGATCAGTTTTAAAAGGAGTACCTGTAGGGTCGAATTCACTCGACCCATTGCATATCCTGGTGGCCCGGAAAACGTTTTCCATGTGGCAGGTTACAGGACAGGATAATCGCCTTGCTTCCGGAAATTATCGGCCGAATAAATTCGACCCTAGAAGAATATTCAAGCCCATCGATCGGGGGAAAAGGCTAAAGATTTAAACCATTAGGGTGTAACTTCAAACCGGTAAACATCCCCTACTGTAACCCAGGCATAACGATTGCTATTTGCGTCGGAATATATATAACCGCAATCTGGTAAATCGAGTAATACGGATGGGAAGCTAACGCATAGCTTGTTGTTCTCTATATGGTAAGAACCCGACATCATCATATCGGCCGTGCGTACTGCGACACTATTGCCAGGAGCGAATTGTTGAAAAAATTCGCTGCCATTATGG
>JADFJT010000127.1 GCA_022566015.1 Pseudomonadota bacterium
TGCTGTCGGTAATCAAATATTTCCCGCATGAACTGGAGGAAACCAAATAATGGCTGCTAACCCAGATACTCTTTTTGAAACCATTCCATTCACGCTGAATGGCCGAAATATAGAGGCGCTTGCCGACGAGACCATAATTCAGGCGGCGAAACGAACCGGTACGGAAATCCCACATCTGTGTTACACCGAGAGTTTGCGCTCCGATGGCAACTGCCGTGCCTGTATGGTTGAAATAGAAGGCGAACGCGTATTGGCGCCGAGTTGTTGTCGCCAACCGACTGCCGACATGGTGGTGCACTCCAATAATGAGCGCGCAGTGAAGTCACAAAAGATGGTGATTGAATTATTGCTTTCCGATATGCCTGAACAGTCATATACACTCGATAATGAGCTAACGCAATGGGCGAAAAGGCTCGGTGTGACAAAGCCGCGCTTCAAGCCACGCCATCAGCCAAAACCCGATTTATCGCACCCGGCAATCGCGGTCAATCTCGATGCCTGTATTCAGTGTACGCGCTGTGTACGCGCCTGCCGTGAGACGCAGGTGAATGACGTTATCGGCCTCGCCCAACGAGGTCATCACACCGAAATCGTATTCGACCTCGGTGACCCAATGGGCGATTCCTCCTGCGTTGCCTGCGGCGAATGTGTTGCTGCCTGCCCCACTGGCGCGCTCAGCAATGCAAGCGGCGCGCATCAAATCGAGGCCGATCGTAAGGTTGACTCGGTCTGCCCTTATTGCGGCGTTGGTTGCCTGCTGACTTATCATGTCAAAGACGACAAGATCCTGCGCGTCGAGGGTCGCGACGGACCATCCAACTTTAGTCGGTTGTGCGTCAAGGGGCGTTATGGATTCGACTATGTCAATCACCCACAACGATTACTCAAGCCATTGATTCGCAAGGAAGGCGTGCCGAAAGGTTTGAATGAGTATTTTGATGCTAGCGATCCGTCGAAGATGTTTCGTGAAGCGAGCTGGGATGAGGCCATGGCGCTCGCCATTGGTGGTTTGAAAAAAATCAAAGACGAACTTGGGGGTGCTGGCCTGTCTGGTTTCGGTTCTGCCAAGGGTAGTAACGAGGAAGCCTATCTGTTTCAAAAACTGGTTCGCGTTGGCTTTGGCACCAACAATGTCGATCACTGCACTCGACTATGCCATGCTTCCAGCGTCGCCGCGCTACTCGAAGGAATTGGCTCGGGCGCGGTCTCGAACCAGGTTGAAGACGTGCAACACGCCGAGGTTATTCTGATTATCGGAGCAAACCCGAGCACCAATCACCCGGTTGCGGCAACCTTCATGAAAAATGCGATCAAAAATGGTAAAAAGCTAATCCTGCTCGACCCGCGTCGAACCGATATAGCACGCCACGCGACACTTTTTTTACAGTTCAACCCGTCGACCGACGTCGCGTTGTTGAATTCGATTTTACACGTGATCATCGAAGAAGGATTAACCGACGAAAAATTCGTCGCCGAGCGAACCACCGATTATGAAGAGCTAAAGGCCAATGTGGCCGACTACAGTCCAGAAAAAATGGCCGCAGTTATTGGCGTATCGGCCGAATCTGTGCGCGAAGTGGCTCGCCTGTTCGCCACGTCGAAGGCCTCTATGATCTTTTGGGGTATGGGTATTTCCCAACATATTCACGGTACCGACAATTCGCGTTGTTTGATCGCCCTGTCGATGATTACCGGCCAGGTCGGACGGCCTGGTACCGGCCTACATCCTCTGCGCGGTCAAAACAATGTTCAGGGTGCATCCGATGCCGGTTTAATTCCGATGATGTTTCCCGATTATCAGCGCGTCGATAACCCCGAAGCAAACGCAAAGTTTTCTAAATACTGGAATGCCGAACTCGACAAAAAGGCAGGTTTGACCGTGGTCGAAATCATGCATGAGATTCTCGAAGGCCATATTCGTGGTATGTATATCATGGGTGAAAATCCGGCCATGTCTGATCCAAATTTGAATCACGCCCGTGCTGCACTCGCTGCACTCGATCATCTGGTGGTGCAGGATATGTTCCTCACTGAAACCACCGCGTTTGCTGACGTGGTGTTACCCGCCTCTGGCTGGCCTGAGAAGGATGGCACCGTGTCGAATACCGACCGACGCGTACAACTGGGCAAGGCGGCGGTTCCGCTACCCGGTGATGCCAGGCAGGATTTATGGATTATTCGCGACATCGGTAAGGGCCTCGGTCTCGACTGGAATTATCAGCATGTCTCCGAAGTGTATGACGAAATGCGCGGCGCAATGCCGAGTATCACCGGCATTACCTGGGAACGTTTGCAAAAACACGGCTCGGTGACTTACCCCTGTAAAGACGACCATGATCCCGGTCAGAGTGTCGTATTTGTCGATGATTTTCCCACTCCTAACGGTAAGGCCAAACTGGTGGCGGCAAAATCGATTCCTGCAGACGAACTGCCCGACGACGAATACCCATTGGTGCTGATGACCGGGCGTCAGCTCGAACACTGGCATACCGGCTCGATGACGCGGCGTACCGAAATCCTCGACGCAATCGAACCGGTGCCGGTAGTTTACGTCAACCACGAAGACCTAAAGGCAATCGGCATCGAAGCCGGTAGTGAAATTATCGCCAAATCTCGTCGCGGTGAATTACGTGCCTTCGCACGCCCGGACTCGGCGCTCAAGAGGGGAGAGGTTTTCATCCCATTTTGCTACCACGAAGCGGCGGCTAACCTGCTCACCAACGAAGCGCTGGATCCAGTCGGAAAGATCCCCGAGTTTAAGTTTTGTGCGGTGAAACTGGAAGCAGCTTGAGAATTTTGTCTGGGGGGCCTTAGATTGTGAAGCTGATTATTCACCTGGGAAATTTCCCAATCCAATTGTCGAGTACTGCAACAGAATCTGCCCAAAGCAGACCCTGTGACCTGAAAGTGAGAGGCGACCTACGGCACTCTCCGGTCATTGAATATTAAGTGTGTTGCAAGCAAAATTCTGGCTGGTGCGATGGTTGCCGGGGGTCTCTCACCCACTGGGAATCGCTGACTTATCACCACGCACGCTACTTGCGGACATTTGTTTGCATATAGTCTACCGATATATAACAATATTTATCCCGGCATTAAATTCAGCACATGAGAATAGGAGCGAGTCATGACGGCAAAAGAATTGGAAATTTTTGACACGGGAGTACTTGGAGAAGAAATACCCGTATCCGCCGCAGTAAAAGCGGGTATGTTCGTGTTTGTGGGCGGTAGTATTGGTAACGTGTTTGGCAAACTTGAACTTGTTGAAGGTGGTATAGCAGCCGAAACTCGGCAAGCACTTCAAAATATGCAAGGGGCGTTGGAAGCCGCGGGCAGCTCGATAGAACAGGTGATCAAATGCAACATTTACCTTGTGGATATGGCTGAGTTTGGTGAATTTAACGACGTATATGGTAATTTCTTCGGGTCGCACAGGCCGACCAGGGCTACCGTAGCAGTCAAGGAATTGGGATTGGGTGGACGCGTGGAGATCGAATGCGTCGCTTTGGCCTAAACAGAATTAGTACTATTTTTAAAAAGTTCAACTTCTCGTCAGCAGTCATTCATTCTACTAGTAAGAACTAGTGCCGTCGGCACATAGCCGACATTAGGAAATTATAGTCGCTAGCCGGCAAACGCTTAAGGGTCGGCCTTAAAGTGACAAGATTGGATAGCGGAAACCGCAATTTTTTCATCTTCTTCTGACGACGCTCCGGAAATTCCTACGGCCCCCACCACATTTTCATTTTCATAAATAAGTAACCCACCCGGTAGCGGAATAAACTGTCCATGCGTAGCACCGTTGATGCAAACAGCAAACATTTCAGGCAGCACATTGTTTTTTACCAGCGTGTTGAACTGCCCGCTACTGAAGCCCATACCCAGGGCAGCATTCGCTTTGCCTTCCGCTATTTTTCCCCGCTGAGTACCGCAGCCATCTTCGCTAGCGAAGGCCTTTAAGTGACCGCCGGAATCTAACACCGCTATTGTAAGCGGCTGTAGCATGTTTTTACGCGCGCCAGACAAAGCTTCAGAAACGATGTTCTGTGCGTCAATGAGTGATAACCCTCGATGATTCATAATCTACCCCTTCTTCAATTATTGACTTATATTTCCACCCTGATCACCATTGCAGGGCCGTCGTTCTCGCGCCCATAAAGTCCTGGTTATAGATGACTTTCGCATTTGGTGTTGCCACACTCGCGGCACCAAAACACACGTGCAACGGCAATAGGTGCTCTTCTCTTGGATGGCAATGGCGTGCATAAGGCGCTTCAGTCCAGTGATTTAATCGTCGCTCTTTTTCGAGTTTTGTCAGAGTGGAATTGGTACAGGTGTCAACCAACCAGCGGTCAAAAGAGATGCTTTTCTTCGCGCTATCTGACTCAGGCCTAAAAAATAAGCCAAGATTATGAAACGATAAACCCGAGCCAATAATAAGAACATTTTGCTGGCGCAAACTAGCCAAAGATTTCCCCAAAGCGATATGCTCCGACGGATTAAGGCTTTTCAATAAAGATAATTGCAAACAGGGTATTTCGGCCTGTGGGTACATCAGTTTTAACGGCACGTACAGGCCGTGATCAAACCCCCGATGCGGGTTAAGCTTGACTTGAATATTATCTTTTTCGATCAGCTGATAGATTTTTTCGGATAACTCCGAATTACCAACAGCATCATATTTTATTTTATATGCTGCTGCCGGAAATCCAGAATAATCATAAATGAGTTTCTGTTGGTCGCCACTGGTAATTGTTGCCTGGGGTTCTTCCCAATGGGCACTAATGACTAAAATGGCAGAAGGCTTGTGAATGGTAGAACTGATGCCTTTCAGAAATGCAATCAGACTTTTATGGTTCTTATCTCCCAACAGCGGCATTGGACCAGCGCCGTGGGGCAGAAAAAGAACGGGAGAGAATGTTTCATTGCCCCGCTCCATGTTGATTCCTTCGAGTTAAATAGTAGCCACTACCTGGCTAGTCACTACTGTATTATTGGCCCAGCCCAATTTGTTTCATGAAGTCCTGGTTATCCCAAAACAAATACTCCTCGGTCATAACGCCATTTTCCCAATGACCCAAAGTTACTAAACTGATCTTGAAAGATTTGCCGGTCGGCGCAATGGTTTTACCTTCTCCAATTGGCATGGGTTTTGAAAATGTTCCTGTCATTTCCCCCACCACCGCAGTCCATTTACCGGAACCAAATTTAATAGGGTGTTTGCTAATATTAATATTCGGTCCCCATACAAACATCGCCTTTAAATCCTCTATATGCGTATTTATCCCCCTGGTCACACGTCCATCGGGCCAATGTACAATTATATCTTTGTCATGACTTTTCTTGATCCTGTCCCACTGTTGGCCACTGAATATTTCAAAATCTAATTCATCAAATTTTTCAATGTATTGGGCGGTCATCGCTTTATCGTTGAGCAGTTTTTTAAGAGTCGCCATGTAATTGGAAGATGCGTCGTGTGCCTGGGCCCCGGAAACTTGAAGTAAAACTACTGCGGCTAAAGTGCTTGCAAATTTGATCGCTGATTTCATGATGTTTTCCTCGTATAAATAGATAACTAAAAACTGGAGTTTTCCTTCCAGCTAAGTCGTTAAACCTGATTGAGATTGTGACGAATTACTCTGGGAATCTATTATTGACTAGGAAACAATAATTGATAATAGGGTTAATTTTATTAATACTGTCCACAAATCGCTGACAATATAGGGTTAGTTATGGACAAATTGATATGTATGAATGCATTTATTAATGTGGTCGAAACCGGAGGATTCTCGTCAGCAGGCAGAAAATTAGGTATATCGAAGACGTTGATCAGTAAATACGTTGCCCAACTAGAGGACGTTCTCGGGGTGTTATTGTTGCAGCGAACCACCCGCCGAGTGACTACCACTGAAGTCGGTTACGCCTACTATCAACGATGTCTTCCGTTGCTCGAAGAAGTCGATGAGCTCGAAAGCATGGTGCGGTTAACACATATGAAACCAGCTGGAAATTTAGTGTTAGGTGCCCCCACATCTTTTTCAGAACTACATTTGATGCCAGTGCTTTCCGAATTCACCCGGAGTTATCCCGATGTTAAAATTGACTTACGTCTAACCGATCGATTTGTCGACATCGTTGAAGATGGAATAGATATCGCAATTCGAATTGGTAACTTAGAAGATTCGAGCTTAATCGCCCGAAAAATTGCCCCTATTCGTTTGATCACTTGTGCTTCACCCCAATATCTTGAACAGGCGGCACCGCTTACTCACCCTCAAGATCTAAAACTACACCGTTGTATTATTGATTCAAATTATTCGATAGGTGGGCATTGGTCATTTCAAAAAAATGGACAACAAATTCTAGTGGACGTTAATGCTTCAATTAAAGTCAATAGTGTTCGCGCTGTCAGAGAACTCCTTCTCTCGGGTTGTGGGTTATCGGTTTGCCCGCTGTTTGCTGTAAGCGATGATATTCGCCACAATCGATTGATCCACGTTTTAAATTCATACGAAACGGTTCAACTAGGACTTTATGCTGTCTACAGCCATCGACGCCATTTATCGGCAAAAGTGAGAGTGTTTGTCGATTATTTAATCGAGCATTTTTCCTTAACACCACCTTGGAATTATGAGCCAGGGTCCGTATCGGACCTTTAGCCGCCCCTCAGTTTATAAGAATCAAAGTCCGATTTCGGCACTTTGCAGACTTCCAAAATTTCACAACGAGCTGTAAAAACGATCCTAAGCGGCCTTAAACCTTGGGGGGCAGCAAAAACAACCCTATAGAGGCGGATATAGCGAGGCCTTTGTAATCTAGTAATTAAGTAGTTATAGTTCGAGTGGTTAATGGACTAGAGCAAAACAGGAGATAAGCTAATGGCTAGTCAAAAAGCTTTAGTTGTTGGTGCTGCGGGCGGTATGGGCAGCGCGATTTCAAATTCGCTTGCCGCTCGGGGATATGACCTGGCGTTAATGGGGCGCAATAGAAATAAGTTAAACGAACTGGTTGAGGCTTGTAGTGCTACCAGCGCGAATTGTTTTTCCGTAGTCTGTGATATTGCCAAGACCGAAAACATTGAATCTGAGGTCGCCCGGTTGATAGACAGGCTCGGCGGTTTGAACGTGCTGATAAATTGCGCAGGCGCACACGGAAACTATGCTGCACATAACGGCGATCTTGAAGTCGCCGATGAAGTGGTCGATACCAATATCAAGGCGCATTATCACCTGGTACGACATTGTGTTCCGGAAATAAACAAGCAATCAGGCGGTGCTGTAATTAAAATCGGTTCGGTCCGTGCCTGCTATCCTGGTTCCACGGCTTATCTAATTACCACGCTTGGACTCGATGGTTTTTCCGAGGGACTA
>JADFJT010000128.1 GCA_022566015.1 Pseudomonadota bacterium
ACGGGGGTACCTGCAATTCAAATTCGCTCAGCTGATGATACAAATCCTCACGAAACCGCCTGTCTTCGACCATTTTCTGCAGGTCCATGTGGGTCGCGACCAGGAATCTGACATCGACCGTGCTGATCTTGTTGGAGCCTACGAGTCTTATTTCACCTTCCTGTAATACACGTAATAAGCTGGATTGTGCGCTTAGTGGCAACTCGCCAATTTCATCGAGAAATAGTGTCCCGCCGTTGGCCGCTTCGATCAGGCCTTTTTTCATTTGCATAGTACCGGTAAACGCCCCTTTTTCGTAACCGAATAACTCCGACTCGATCAGGTTTTCGGTATAAGCGGCGCAATTGATAGTCATTAAAGTGTGGTCTTTGCGCGCACTCTGTGCATGAATCAATCGGGCAACCAGTTCCTTGCCCGAGCCAGTCTCTCCGACGATCAATACCGCAGTGTCGGTCGGGGCAACGCGGTCTATACGGCCAAGTAAATTCAACATCGGTTCGCAATTTCCGATCATGCTGTCGATCGGATAGTCTCTGGCGACCTCCTTTTGCAGGATTGTGTTTTGCTGCTCGATCATCGCTTTGTCCAGTATGCGCTTTACGGTCATGATCATTTCGTCGTGGTTGAACGGCTTGGCAATATAGTCAACCGCGCCTTCTTTCATCGCATCGACAGCCGACTGCACGGTAGAATAACTGGTCATAATCAATACTGGAGTAGGGGCTGCTCTGCCGATTAATGTGGTACCGGGTTCGCCCGGCAGGCGCAAATCGGAAATGATCAAATCAAATTTGGTGTTGGCTTTTTCTTCAGCTTCGGAGACCGAACCAACGCCGGTTACCTGATAGCCCTGTCTTTCGAGTAAACGGGTTAAACTTTCAAGGATAATAGGTTCATCTTCTACTACCAGGATATGACTCATGCTTCAAATTCCTGTTTGTGGGCGGGTTCATCAACATATAGTGGTAAGCTAATTTCGAATTCGCAGCCATCGCCTGACTCGCTAAAGACCGAAATGGATCCCCCAAGCTCCTGTATAATGTTGTAGCTGAGAGACAGGCCGAGGCCAGTACCTTCGCCCACATTTTTGGTGGTGAAAAATGGCTCAAAAACCTTCGCTAGATGTTCATCGGAAATACCCTGGCCATGATCCCTGACGCTAATCAACAGGTACTTGCCAATGGATTTAGTGCTGATAAGAACAGACTGTCCCGGACTGGAAGCGTCGGCAGCATTACTGAGCAAATTGACGAATACCTGCACCAGTTTTTGCGGGTAGCCCTGTACTTTGACCGATATATCACATCGATTATCGAATTCCACGAGCTTGCCGTTATCGCTGAGTGAAACTAGCTTTATCGCCTCTTCCACCGAATGATGTATGACCATAGGCTCGGCGGCCTGATCGAGCGGAGCACCCGCATGGCTGAAATTCACCAGCGAGCCAACGATATTACTGATCCGGTCAGTTTGCGTGAGGATTTGCTTTAAACCGTTTTGCAACACTTCGGTATTGTCTGGATCGATTTGCATATTTTGCGCAAGGCAGGCAATGCCAGTAACCGGATTACCGATTTCGTGTGCCACGCCGGTAGCGAGTTGGCCAATCGAGGCCAGTCGTTCGCTGTGCGCCAGCCTTTCTTCTAATGAATAGCGTTCGCTGTGGTCTTCTACGAGAATTACAATACCACGATTTTTTTCCAGTTCGTGGGTAACCAGCGCCTTGAATAAATTTAGTATATGCGGTTGCTGGTTAATCTTGATTTTAAATTTGGATATTTGAAATTCCCGGCTGTCGATAAACGCACCGAAAAGTTTGCGCCAGGGATCGTCTAGCTGGGCGATTGAAGTCCCTATAACCGATTCCTGTTCGATGCCGGAAATTTGAACCATTGCATTATTCCAGCTAATAACGCGATGGTCGTGACTGATCGAAACGACACCCAGCGGTAGGTCCTGTAGCACTTGAAAATGGAAACGTCGTAAAGCATCGAGTTCACTGGATATCCCTTCTAGCCGGGTGCGCGATTCTTCCTGTTTATCCTCGACAAATTGTATCGTGTCGGCGATAGCCGATTTGGTGGCGCGGTCGATCTGTAGGTGTTCATTCACAATCATGCGTGACAAAACCGGACCGACCAGGCCCGACAGGTTGCGTTTTATCTGGGCACGCAGCCGGGGTAAATCCTCGGTGCCGATATCAGTAGCAATAAATCCCAGGTCTACCAGTGCCCGACTGACTTCGTTATGGGCCAGGTCGGTGCCGATAATCCTGGATAACTGATCTTCAAACTCAGAAATAGAGGTTGCCTCGACCACCCCTTCGGGGATTAGAAATCCCTCACGGAAGCAGGCATCGGCAGCTTCGCGTTCTCCGTCTGACTGTGGCCATTTTAGCGAGAATAATATAAATATCAGGCTATTCCACAACAGAGACCACAACGCGCTATCGGTGGTACTCATCGACATATCGGGGATATCGAAAAACGGCGTGGTAATGATGCCGGCACGCTCGAACAATGGCACCAGCAGGGTAACTGCCCAGATTATGCCACCAGTGACCAGGCCTGCTATAAATCCTGTTCGACTCGCACGCTGCCAGTACAACAGGCCGACGATGCCAGGTAGGCACTGGGCTACCGCGACAAAGGAAATCAAACCGAGGCCGACAAGTCCCTGGTTTTGGCTCTGTAACAGGAAAAAACCGTAACCCGCCGCGATAATCAGGACAATCACCAGCCGACGGCCCCATAACAACCACCGGTATATGCTGGTTCCCTGCGATAGTCGGGGCGGGAAGCTGGCTGGTAATACCAGATGATTCATACACATCGACGCGAGTGCGAGCGTGGTAACGATGATCATTGCGCTGGCTGCTGACAATCCACCGAGAAACGTTAGTATCGGTAATAATGTTGAACCGCTGTGCATGGTGATTCCCAGTACATACAGGTCTGCCGGAATCTCCATGCGAAGCGACTCTCCTGCCCACAGGATCGGGGGTATCGACAAGTTCAGCAGGAGTAAAAATAAGGGGAATGCCCAACTCGCAGTATCGATACTGCGGCGGTCGATATTTTCAACAAATATCATGTGAAACTGGCGTGGTAAAAGAAACGCAGCAGCAAACGACAACAGCATCAGCGTAGCCCAGGGTCCTTCACTGATCGGCGCAAACAAAGCGGTGGTCGCTTCAGGATTATCTATCAGAAATTGATTCAGGTCGGAAAAACCGCCAAATATACCGAAAACTGCGAACAGGCCGACGATTAGCAAAGCAATCAACTTGATCAAAGATTCGAAAGCGATTGCTACCACAAGTCCATGGTGTTTTTCGCGCAGAGAAATATGCCGAGCACCAAAGAGTACTGAAAACAGGGCGATAGTGATGCAGAAACCGAGCGCGATAATCGAATGCTGTGAACCACGGGTCATCATCTGTAAGGTATTAGTGACGGCCTGAATTTGAAGCGACATGTAGGGCAAGGTTCCAGCCAGCATGAACAGGGTTACGAGTATGCCCGCTGCCTGACTGTGATAGCGAAATGCGAATAAGTCGGCGAGCGATGCCAGGCGGTATGTTTCAGTGAGTTTTAATATTGGTCGTAATAAAATTGGCGAAGCCACGAATGCGAGCGTAGTTCCGAGGTATATTGTCAAAAAGTTGTAGCCTTCCTTTTGAGCAAAACCAACGCTGCCGTAAAAGCTCCAGGAGGTGGCATAAACTCCCAGTGAAAGCGTATAAACTAACGGGTGTCGTACCACCGACTCGGGTATCCAGTGGCGGTCGGTCGCGGTAGCGATTAAGAATAGTAGTCCCAGGTAGAGTACACCTACCAGGAATAGCTGCCACAGTTCAAACTGCATATCGATGCGCGCTATCTAGCGCTACGGCGCAAATACCTTTGCAGTCCAAAACTGAGCATTATGATCCCAAACCAGACCAGGTAGGGCGTGTACCAGGCACTGTTGCTCCCGGTCCACAGGTGTAATAAAGGGGGTAATAAAGGCAATAGTGCAATCAGGACTATTATTATCGTGATTTCAGTGGGCCGATATTCGGTGGTAGAGGTTGGCATTAGTTGTTACCCTTGGTTACCATCTTATGCAACAAAGTGTTACTTATTGTGACGAAATCGTCAATCCTAAATGTTGGCATCATCGATGAGTAATCATTCCAGAAAACGCAGTAAGGCACGCAGAAAATGGGTAATCGTCTGTGCGGATTTTCGCGATTCTACTGTCTTTTTCAGGTTCAACATTAGCCTGGCCAATAATTGATCCTGCCTTTAATGCCGATTGACATGCCAAACGATTAAGGTTAATACTCACCAACCTTGATCAGGCAGAAAGCCCAAATGATATGGATTTGCCTGGTTTACGGTTACATGAACTAAAAGGCAGTCGTAAAAAAGTTTGGTCTGTTTCTGTCAGTGGAAATTGGAGAGTAACATTTCGATTCATAGGTCGAGATGCTGAAATAGTCAATTACGAGGATTATCACTAATGAGTATGCACAATTCTGCGCACCCAGGCGAAGTTCTAAAAGAGCTGGTAATTACTCCTCTAGAACTCACCATTACAGATGTATCTGAGCATTTAAATGTGAGTCGTAAAACACTTTCTAAAATATTAAATGGCAGAGGCGCAATAACACCCGAGATGGCATTACGATTAGAGCTGGTATTTAAAAAACCATCCGCTGACCACTGGCTTCGTCTTCAAAATGTCTATGATCTTTGGCAATCACGTCAAAAAAAATCTGATTTACATGTTCAGCCTTATCGTACCAACTACGTATAAAGGCTTAACAAATAGCTCAAGCGGACGCAGAAAACGCGCCGCTTAGTAAAGCGTTATGCATAAATAGGGAAACTGCGAATAGTGGCAATACCAGATTACCAAACACTCCTGCTACCTGTTCTAAAATTGGCGGCAGATGGAGAAGAACACAAATTCAGCCAAGCAGTTGAAGAGTTGACTGAGGAATTCAACCTCTCAACAGAAGAAAGAAATGAGCTTCTTCCTAGTGGTAGTCAAGCCGTTTTCAATAATCGGGTTGGCTGGGCGCGTACATACCTCAAGCAAGCAGGTTTACTCGCATCACCGAAACGAGGCTTTTTCACTATTACTCAATTAGGCACAGAACTGCTCGCTGCAAATCCCGCTAAAATAGATATATCAGTCCTTGAGCGGTACCCAGAATTTATCGAATTCAAAAACCGAAAAAAGGAAAAAAGCGAATACGAATCCCAGCTAGAAATCCCTACCGAACAGGATTCCACCCTAACCCCAGAAGATTCTCTTGCATCAGCATATAATCAACTTCGTTTGGCTCTTGAATCAGAGGTGCTTAGCTCTGTAAAAAAGGCATCACCTTCATTCTTTGAGCGATTGGTTGTCGATCTCCTTGTAAAAATGGGTTATGGCGGAAGCCGACAAGATGCAGGAAAGGCGCTCGGAAAAAGTGGTGACGGTGGTATTGATGGCACTATTAACGAAGATCGACTCGGTTTGGATGTTATATACATTCAAGCTAAGCGTTGGGAGGGTCCGGTCGGCCGTCCTGAAATTCAAAAATTCGCGGGGGCACTGCAAGGACAGCGTGCTAGAAAAGGTGTGTTTATTACGACATCATCTTTCACGAAGGAAGCAATTGAATATGCTTCGCTCATTGAATCAAAAATAATTCTCATTGATGGCGAGCATCTTTCAAGACTGATGGTAGAGCATAATGTCGGGGTATCGACTGTTGGCCGGTACGAGGTTAAAAAACTTGATTCTGATTATTTTGACAACGAGTGATGCATAACAATGCGCGCGTTCGGACGCAAATTACGCTATACGCTCCGTTTGCGCCACGCAGCTTGGTCGTTATGAGCAAAGCCTGCCATGATTTGTAATGAACTAATACGTTTAGCAAAAACCAGTGACGCACTGATTATTGCAGAAATGTCCAGGGATTTAATCGAATCAGGACTGGGATGGTCATGGACCCCTTCGCGCGTAGCGGGGGAGATTAATGAAACGAATTCAAATGTAATTCTAACGCTCGAAGGAAAATATGTTATTGGATTTGGCGTCATGAAGTATTTGAAAGAAGAAGCGTATCTCAATTTATTTGGTGTCCATCCAGATCACAGGCGAAAAGGAGTAGGAACACGAATGGTAAAATGGTTAGAGAAAACGGCGCTAATTAGTGGAATTGGCGCTGTCTATTTGGAAACGCGATTGACCAACCAGGAAGGAAGAAATTTTTACAAATCGCTGGGCTATAAAGTTATCCAACGCATTCCCGGATACTACATGGGAAGAGAAACCGCTGTGCGTATGGCACATGATTTGTGGTCTAAAGTACCCTCCACATGATTACAGCACATAACATAGCTATAAACTTCGCGCAGGGGTTTCACCCCACCGCCGGACTCGGCATTACCTGGCTCACATTTTAAACCGGCATTATGAGGCAGGGATATCAGCGTGAAGCGTGAAGAAATTCTGCTTGTATACGATCATGAGTGCCCAGCCTGCAATGCTTACTGCCAGGTTGTGAGAATTAGAGAAAGTGTTGGAGAGTTGAGAATCGTCGATGCCCGGGAAGATAGCGACGTAATGAATGAGATCACTTCGCAAGGTCTCGATATAGACCAGGGGATGGTATTGAAAATGGGCAATCACCTTTATTACGGCTCCGATGCAGTACATACATTAGCGTTAATAGGAATCCGTTCAGGAATTTTCAATCGCATAAATTACTGGATTTTTAAGTCTAAGAAAATTTCGTCCATTGTGTACCCGGTGCTAAGATTTTTCCGAAATCTTGTTCTGAAAATACTGGGGAAAACGAAAATCAATAATCTGGAAATTAGTGGTAATGACAAGTTCTAACGGCCCCTATATGGCGCAAGTTGCCAATTTAACAGCACAGATTATAGGAAGAAATAATATAAAAGATTATCGTAACGTTACTAAACAAGCAGACATTTCTGTTGGTGAGTCGGTAAAAATAATTAGGTAATTGCAGGAACCAAGTCAAATTGAACTCGCTGAACTAACAAATATACTTCAATCAACTATATCTGCTATTGAAAATGAAAGAGTGAATTTGGGTGTTGAACGTGACAGGGCGTTAGCTAGCGCACTTAATTGTTATCCAGCAGTTCTCGTCTTTCCCGGCTGGCGGCTTGCTCATAAGTCCGCAGCCTGACAAATCGTTCCGGTGGCCGATGTGTATATGGCCAATCGCGTTACTTTTGAGCAATAACATTCGTTTGGAATAAATAAAACCCAACAGGGATATATACCTCTCATTCAAGATGAGCCAAGTTAGCCTTGTCCGTTGCTGGTACGATCTGTAAAATTGT
>JADFJT010000129.1 GCA_022566015.1 Pseudomonadota bacterium
TAGGACTAGGAGCGAAACGGGTCTTGATCATGGATTGGCCTGGAGAAAAGTAACGCGCAGTATTCTACCAAAGTGGAGGCAATTTAATACTTGCCACTCGGATTTACTAGCGCTTCAGTCGAGTTAGCCCGGACAATTCATGAATTACCGCGATGATTGCGCAGGACTTTGTTTTCTCAGGAGATTTTCCGAAGAAGTGTCGCTTCAGAGCGCCTACTTTTGGCGGACCAATGGATCCGGCCGACTGAGCAAAATCTCCTGAGGGAACAAAGGGCAAGCAAGGGCGCGAGTACATTTATGAATTGTCCGGGTTAGATAAAATACTCGGCGATACCGTCGATACCAGTTTGTAGCTGGTATGATTAGTGGACTAGAAAATAATCAGGAGTACCCCCTATGGCCGCATACTGGATTGCCCATGTTACCGTGACCGACGCCAATGCCTATGGTGAATATGCCAAGCGCGCCACCAGTGTAATCGAAGCACATGGCGGAGAATTTCTCGCGCGCTACCCGCACGGTATGGCTGGAAGGCAAAGAGCGTGCGCGAAATGTCGTAGTACGTTTTCCCAGTTTTGAAGATGCCGAACGTTGCTATTATTCTAAAGCCTATCAGGAAGCGCTGGATTTTGCCCGGGACGCGGCGGAGCGTGATCTGTGCATTATCGAAGGCCATTAAATAACTGGTGCCGATGACCAGCACCTCAGAATTTTCTGGCAGTCTCGCCTGGTCTAATCCTGGTCGCGGTGTTTCGTCCCACCAAAAGGGCAGCGCGTTAAAATCATCACTTAAAGATCGAGCCGGTCATAGTTCGAAAACACTCGCCAGGAAATCGCAGCGAGCGTACTGACGAAATTGATCCAAAGGAATAGCGCTCCCAGTGCGCTGCTCCCGTTACCAGGCTGGTCTCACTTTCAGCGCATAAAAAAGGGCGAGACTATTCAGTCCCACCCTTGAAATCTCTTTACCCCGGAGGGTACGAGATGACTGGCGCACCTGGAAACCAGGTTAGTCAGCCTCGATCGATACAACTAAACTGGGGTAATGTTCTCGGCTTGTGGACCTTTTTGACCCTGGGTAACATTAAATTCGACCTTTTGGCCTTCGGCCAGAGTTTTGAAACCCGAACCAGCGATATTACTGAAATGGGCGAAAACGTCGGGACCGGATTCCTGCTCAATAAAACCAAAGCCTTTGGCTTCGTTGAACCATTTAACGGTACCTGTTGTGGTAGTAGACATATGAAAATCCTGCTAAATTAAAAAATAGACCTGTTGATCAGGTCTTCTTGCAAGAAGGAGTGTTATCAATTATGGAAATCAAGACGAGGTACTACTTAGAGGGGACTTCGAAACGGTGTGCATAAATATAAGGGCTCTTTCAAGCTGTGCGGATTATACAGAGCCAAAACAACGTGTCAAAGGTATTTTTCGGTTAAACAGATGATATTTTCGAAAGATTTTACAATAAATCAAGTCGGCCTCAGGGGTGGTTATATTTATTGCTGCCTGCTGCTAGTGCTAAGCGCCTGCGCTTCGATACCGCAAACTTTGCAACTTACACGACAGTCGATTGACTTACCCCGGCAGGTAATACTCGAAAAAGTTGTTTTCTTTCCGCAGAAAAAATATCAATGCGGACCCGCCGCACTCGCGACAGTACTTAATTATAGCGGCGTCGAAGTTTTACCGGAATCGCTGGTCGAGCGGGTTTATCTCCCGGCACGCGAGGGTAGCTTACAGCTGGAAATGATCGCCACGGCACGCAGTTATGGTTTGTTGACTTATCCATTGGACAAGCAGTTAAAGAGCCTTGTAACAGAACTCGCCGCGGGAAATCCGGTGCTGGTTTTTCAGAATCTTTCGCTACCTGTCTGGCCACAGTGGCATTATGCGGTTGCGGTCGGATATGACCTCGATCGTTCCGAAATTATTTTACGTTCGGGTACTTATCGCGAGCGTCGCCTGTCTTTTGCTAGATTCGAGCGAAACTGGCGGCGGGGAGATTACTGGGCTTATGTGATAATGAAAGGGGGTGAAATCCCGGTCACCGCCAACCCAACCGATTACCTGCGTGTCGCCTATAGTCTCGAGGATACTAACCACGGTCAAGCGGCTTTCGCATCATATCGGGCGGCAACCACTCGATGGCCTGACAATAGCACCGCCTGGATGGCTCTGGGTAATAGTGCCTATGCTCTGGGCGATATGGAGCAGGCAACCACAGCTTTTAGCCAGGTCATACAACAGACGCCGGCAGATAGTGCTGCCTGGAATAACCTGGCCTACACCCTGCTAGCCAGCGCCTGCCTGGATCAGGCAATAAGCGCTGTAACCTGCGCCAGTCGGCTCGCACCCACCGATAGCAACATCCAGCAATCGGTGACCGAGATATCGGCAATGAGCAAAACTCAAAGCCAGTCATGCCCTACGCTCAGTTGTCCTGTCGAGCTGGACTGAGAACCAGGTCACTTGATTTCAGCGTTCCGACAGGTAAACTCTGACTCACTACCGATTCTATAACGATGGGAATAAATCGAAATGAAATATTTGAAAAAATTTGGGCTGGTAGCCTGCCTTTGGTTGATGATGCTCCCCGCACAGGCAGCGATGGTATCGACACCTGAATTGCTGGCACAGCCAGACCGTGCACAACTGGTCATTCTGCTACAGCGCGAAGACGTGCAACAGCAACTGATTAATATGGGCGTCGACCCTGCAGCCTCGCTACGTCGGGTCGATCAAATGACCAATCAGGAAGTCGCCAGTCTGCATGGACAGATTGCCAGTCTTCCTGCGGGTGCGGGTATCGGTACCATAGACCTGCTGTTAATTATAATTGTTATTCTCCTGATAGCCTAAATAAGGCACGCTAAGGTAAGGGGCTTAAGTCACGGATGACCAGCCTCGTCACCAGGTTAGCCCACTAGAGTTTTTCTACTTCGTAACCGCGCTTCGACAGGTGCTCCAGCAAGCCATCTTCGCCCGCCAGGTGCAACGCACCGACTAATATAAATTCTACTTCCCGGGTCTTTAACATGGCCTCGATTTGTGGGATCCAGGCGTTATTTCTGTCTACCAGCATTGTTTGGTAAATTTTGGGGAAATCCCTTTTGAAAGGAATTATGTTTACTCGCTCCAGGCTGGACAAATCGCCTTTCCGCCAGGTTTGCTTCATCTCCCCCATCAGCGCGGGCAGGTTATTGATATCCTCCAGGGTGTAAGCGATCAGGTCATCTTCCTGCCCCTGCCCCATTGACGAAATGAAAGCTAATTGCGATTCAACGGTCTCCAGCTGACCCAGCTTCTTCCGATCTTTTATTGCCCTGGCGTTGAAGTAAGCGTCCACGCCGACACCACCCAGCCCAAGGCGTTGTAGCTCTAAAATAGTCAGCGTCGTAGCGACCATCCCGGGTTTGAATGGCAACAAATTATCGGTAGGAATACCCCGACTTTTACAATAGTTATCGAGTAACTGAAAAGTCTCCGCGCTGAGTACAGATTTCAGGTTTCGACCATCGGAGTAGCTTAATGCTCGCATCATTACTCGTTGAAAATCCGGATCCTGGAGCTTTTCCATGTCGGTCTCCAGAACCAGGAGATCGGAACGCTGATAAGCACGGTCAAATTCTGCGGGCAAAGGATAATCGGCTGCGCCCAAAATATGAATAGTGCCACCAATAAATAGTTGGTTTGCACCCTGACTCACCCTCCATACCGACGTCTCCGAATACAGTGACCCGGAGAACAGGCTGACTAACGCCAAAAGTGGGTACAGCAATTTTCCGTTATTCATCGAACCCTCCGGTATCGACTGACGAAAATCAGGACAAAGCCAGCAAAAGCACTGCAACCAGTGCGGGCAATGCCTGGATCATTAGTAAATTATGATGGCCGATTAATCCACCAAATACGCCCGCTGCCACTATGCAGCCAAGGAAAAATATCTTGATCCCACTCCCAGCCGAGTCCCAGTGCCAAAAATACATTATAGAGTCCCTGGTTCATTGCCAGTACTTTTGATTTTCTGGCAAATTCCAGGTCGTGACCAAAAACTTTAAGGTCGATCGGTTTGTCCCACAGAAAAATTTCAAGAATCAAGAAGTAGACGTGCAACAGGGCAATCAGCCCAATCAAAATATTGGCCAGGAAGTTAATCAAGTGTTTAACTTGGATTTTGTTAATTAGTACTATTCAATGGGATAACTACCCGCTTCCCATGCCCGCATATGACCTTCAAGTTCGCGAATCCACACGAACCCGGCCGCCGATAATATTGATCGCGCGATGTCCGCGCGAGGCCCAACCTGGCAATGAACCACTATCTCCTTCTCCCGGTAGGCCATCAACTCGGAGAGTCTGTCGCGAAGCTGTCTATAGGGAATATTCACCGCACCCGGAATATGCCCGTTCGCGTACTCCCCGGTAGAGCGAACATCGAGGATAAACGGGGCCTTACCGGTATTGATACGATCGGCCAGCTCCGCCGGAGCTATGACCTCGCCCGCCTGAACCAGCGCGCAGGCAAATGTCAAAGCAAATAATGAAGTAACAATGAAACTGTACCTTGAAGTATTGAGTCGCATGAGATCGCCTCGTTAATGGTTATTCGTGAACATCTAATTGTGTACCATTGCTTGCGTAATTTCTATACTGCCATCAAGAGCGAGAAAGGGTGACTTTTTTGCTTTGCAAATACGGGGACAGTATACCTATTTCCAGTTTGGTAAATTACGGTCAGTTTATTTTAATAGGTATACTGTCCCTGGAATTCCAGCGAACCTCTGAATAAGTATTCACTGACTCAGGTTTTCCGGTAATATTCGAATTATGCCGATGCCTGGAAGCAACCAATGCGATGTGTGTTTCAGTCTACGGGTCAAAATTTTGATATAGGAGGTACCAGGTGCAGGAAGACAATACATTTATTCGCAAACATATTCGACAAATCACCGGATTGCCTATTGAGGTAAAACTGGATTACGCATCGGATGACACAGAAGATACCGATTACGACGAAATAACCAATGTAAGCCTGGGCGGATTAGCGTTTATTGCCAGCGACCGCCTCGACCTCAGCGAACGCATAAAAGTTCGCTTCCCGATTCTGAACGAAGATGCCGAGTTAGAGGGTAAGGTCGTCTGGTGTGAAAAAACGCAGCGAGGGTACGAAATCGGGCTCGAATTCGACGACCCTGAAGAAGTCAGTCGATTGAAGATGGTTGAGCAAATCTACCACATCGAAAATTACCGGAAAAAAATCAAACAGCATGAAGGCCGAGAACTCAGCAGCGAACAGGCGGCACGTGAATGGGTGAGCCAATACGCTGGAGAATTCTCAGCTCTACAGTAACTTGAGTCCGTGATCGCTACTCACTGAACCAGGGGCAAATAGCTAAGAATCCTTTGATTAAGTCTGGACGGATCAAATGGGGATAGAAATTTATCACGTTCAAGGCGTGGATTGCGGGGCCGCTGCTCGACATCCTGGCGCAATGCGAAGCTTACCAGCGAGGATCTGTATCATGGACAATTATCTTTACGAGCTTGATAAAATTGAGCGCTATCACGAGGCTTGAGCCTAAAAAGGGTTGATAACAGCCTTGCCTGGGGTGCGCAGCCTATGAAGGGGCCTGTAATACTTAATCAAGAGTAAATTCGTGTGAGAAATAATCTGTTCGACACTCTATTTAATGGGCAGCCCGAACACGAACCGTGCCTGCAACTGGCTGACGATAGTATTATCAATTATGGGGAGCTGCTGCTCGAATCCGCGCGAGTGGCCAATGCATTAGTCGCGCTGGGCGTTCAGCCCGGTGATCGTGTCGCTGCCCAGGTCGACAAAAATGTCGCTGCGGTAGCGCTGTATCTGGGCACGATTCGGGCAGGCGCCGTTTTTCTCCCGCTCAACACTGCCTATACTGCGAGCGAAGTCGAATATTTTGTTAACGACGCTCGCCCCGCTTTATTTATTGGCACGACCGAAGCAAAAGACAGTTTGCTGCCGATGGTTCAGCACGCCAAATCGCGACTCGAAACACTCTCCCCCGACGGCGCTGGCGGTAGCTGGCCCGAACGGCTGCGGGAGGCTGAAACGGAATTTTCGACTATCGCGCGAGAGGCCGATGACCTCGCGGCAATCCTCTACACTTCCGGGACCACCGGACGAGCCAAAGGCGCGATGATTACGCACGATAACCTCGCATCGAACGCTAAAATGCTGGCCAGTCTGTGGGGTTTCCACAAAGACGATATTCTGCTGCACGCGCTACCGATATATCACACGCACGGGCTCTTCGTTGCGATCAACACGGTGATGATTGCCGGCGCTTCGATGCGTTTTTTGCCCGGCTTTGACGCCAAGCAGGTGTTGCAAATGCTGCCAGTCTGTACGGTGATGATGGGTGTGCCGACCTATTATTCACGACTGCTGGCACTCGACGAATTTAACGCCAGGCTGGTGACTAAAATGCGACTGTTTATTTCTGGTTCTGCGCCGATGACACTGGATACGCACAAAGCTTTTAGCGAACGCACCGGCATGACGATCCTGGAACGCTACGGTATGACCGAAACCAACATGATTACCTCAAATCCCTGCGATGGTGAGCGCGTGCCGGGTAGCGTGGGATTTCCTTTACCCGGGGTTGAGATTCGAATCACAAATTCCAACACGGGCCAGGTATGCGAACTGCCATCTGAAAACATTGGAATGATCGAAGTGCGTGGACCCAATGTATTCAAGGGCTACTGGCGGATGCCCGAAAAAACCGCCGAAGAATTTCGCGACGATGGTTTCTTTATCACCGGCGACCTCGGCATGATCGACGACCGGGGATATCTGCATATCGTCGGCCGCGACAAAGATATGATCATCTCCGGTGGCTACAACGTCTACCCAAAGGAAATCGAGATACCTATCGATAAGCTCGACGGGGTGGTCGAATCGGCAGTCATTGGACTGCCACATAAAGATTTTGGTGAAGCGGTTATCGCGGTGGTGGCAAGGCAGGAGGATTCGGCAATCGACGAGGCCGGAATCATCGCCGCATTATCGATCGAACTGGCCAAATACAAAATTCCGAAACGAATATTCTTCGTCGACGAGTTACCGCGCAATGCAATGGGCAAGATCCAGAAGAATATTTTGCGCGATAATTATGGGAGAATTTACTGATGCGATCCTTATTTTGTCCTGATAGGATAGGCCCTCCTGATAACAAATTGCACAGCGGGAGAATACGATGGTCGATTTAAGTCAGCAAAATTGTGAAGCCTGCCGTGCCGATGCCCCACGCATCGACGATGCGGATCTTAAGGA
>JADFJT010000130.1 GCA_022566015.1 Pseudomonadota bacterium
AATTCGATGACTTCGATGTCGATAGCGCTGGGGTAGTGCTCAACAATTCGCTGGTTTCCGGGACCTCCAGCCTGGCGGGCGACCTCAGCGCTAATGCTAATTTCAACAATCAAAGTGCTCGCATTATCTTAAATCAGGTGGTCACTACCAATACCAGTGATATCAATGGCATGACCGAAATATTCGGCGACAATGCCAGCTATATACTGGCCAATCCGAATGGCATCACCTGTAATGGCTGTGGGTTTATTCGCACACCGACCGCGCTCGACGATAGTGGCACGTCGCTATCGGAAGTATTGTTTACCACCGGCACAGCAACAGTAAATAACGGCAGTACGCCACTGACCATTACGGTCGATACCAATAGTTCGGCCAGCATCGTAATTGGTCCCGGGGGTTTCGATGCGAGCCGGGTCGATGTCACAAGTTTGTTCACAAGGCAGCTACAGATTCAGGGCATTATCGACGCTGCCAATCAGTTGCGATTGCTGGTCGGTACCGGCACGCTCGAAATTGAAAATAACATCGCACCCGAAGACAGGACACTGATCTCTACCCAGTCAGACGATGGAGCTGTCAGCATTGCTATCGACGCAACAGTGGCCGGAGCGATGAACGCCGGGCAGATATTTATTCAGGCGACCGAATATGGCGTCGGTGTCACGCTAGACAACGATTTAATTTCCACCAGTGGTGATATCGAAATCACGGCCGAAGGTGAAATCCGGTATAAAAATGCCCATGCCAGTGGCGATATCACGGTAAGTGCCGACAGTACCGGATTCGATATAATCGCCAGCGGTAATAGTACGGCCACCGGTAATATCAGCTGGAATCTGGGCGGTGATGGCGTTCTCGATGCTGAGGGTGATATCGAATTTAGCGCAGGCGGGACACTCGATTTTAATTGCATCAATCCGCCGTGCCGGGTCGGCAGCGAAGACAACATTCATTACCTTGCCAATATACTGCAAACCAACGCAAGGCTTGAAACGAGTACCGGCAGCGACTTGACGATTAATGCAGGGGTGGTCAATGCGCAAGATATCATCAGTGGCGACGACCTTTATATCACTGCTTCGGCAGGCGATATCAACGCTGCTGAAATCACTGCAGTTAATAATATCAAGCTGCAAACCGACCTGGCTGATGCTGGCATTGTATCCAGTGGCATTACCGCGACGAATGGTAGTATCAGCTGGCTGCTCAATGGTTCTGCCAGCCTGGCGTCAACTGGGGCCTTAACCGCGGGTGTTAATATTCAATTCAACTGCCTCGACTTGCAGTCGTGTGACATTAACGCCAGCACCGCCCTGACACTAGATGCCCAGCGGTTAATCACCCAGGCCAATATTGAATCCAGTGTCGGGCGTGACATCACCATCGATGCCAATCTTGATACAGATGCGGATATCATCAGCGGTGGGCGTTTGGTGATTAGTGCTAAAGATGGCGATATTAATTCCCGCGGACTGCTGCAGGCGGCGCAGGATATCGAGCTTTGGAGCGCCGCCGACAGGCTGCTGATTCTTGATGGCGAGGTCATATCGGCGAGTGATCTCGGCATATTTGGCGACGGCACCTATATTCACGACAGCGTCGGTCTGTTCGATATCGGTGGCGAATGGGTAGTCGATATCTTCGGGCTAAGCAATAACGCGATACTGACGCTTAGCGATTTTAAAGATCGAACCTTTTACGTCAACGTGCTCGATAATAATGGCCTGATTCAAAGCAATTCGTCGCTCGTGCTACACGTCGATGACCTGCTCAACAATAGCGGCGTTATTACCTCACTCGAAGGTGTAATACAGATTAAGCACAGCCAGGATGATCGGCTAACAACCGAGGTTAATAACAGCGGCATAATCAGCTCGACCAACCTGTCAGATTATCAACAGGCCGAATCTTCCCTGTTAATCGATCCACAAAGTCTGATCGACGCCCACATTGCCGCGATTCTCGATGGCGAGCAACTCAGCGCGCAAGACTTGACCGATAGCATCGAAAGTGCCAATCAACAGGTGATTGCCGATCTAACCGTGGACACCAATGTACTTGGCGCGGTCGAAATTCATGCGCAGACACTCAACAACGACTCAAGCGGTAGTATCAGCGGTAGCCAGATTCTTCTCGACGTAGGGCAGTTAGTGAATAGTGGCGGGGTGATCGTAGCCGGGAGCAATCTGTCGATTAGCGGTGACTCCGTGACCAATCAGAATGATGGCAATCGGTTCGGAATTATCGCAGCCCACGATAACATCGATATTAACCTGACCGGCCAACTGACCAACACCGGTATCATCGAAGCGTTCGATGTCCAGATCGATGCACCGACCCAGGTCAATGAAAATAGTGGGTTCGTGGTCGATTCACTCTCGGGCCTAACACTCGACACCAAATCCTACGTCGAAGTGATCGGTCAGCTGGCCTGGTTTAGCACGGGTTCGGGTGCCGGGCCTTACTACCAGACGATTCAGGTCGATGGCGCCAACCCGGACCTCGATTCAGACCTGTCCCAGTTAACCGACGACTTTTTAGCCGGTGCCGGGGTAGAACCAGGCGGAATACCCATCGTAGGTGACGACGTCTATCTGGCAGAATTGATCGCTTATACCATTAGAGATTCTGGTGGCTTGCCTTTTGTCACCGAAGACCGCAGTAATCTGCTTCAGCTCGGAACACTTTACGCCAACACCCTGAACTTTATGCAAGAAAGTGGGCTTCAATTCGGTGAGATGCCGTCCAGCCAGCAGCTATTACAGCTGGACCAGCCAATTTTGATATTCGCACAGCAAACGCTGGCCAATAACCAGCTTGTGTACACCCCAAAACTAATCATGCCGGATTCAGGTTCGAATAGTAATCAGATACAGGCGCAACAGTTGTTCACCCAGATTATCGCTTACAACGAGCTACTGTTGCGGGCCGATCGCGTTACCAACAGCGCAAGCCTGGTGGGAGGTAATCGACTGGTTATCGAAACCATCGATCTGACCCAGACAACCACCGAGCGAAACTGGTATGTCGATGCCGATGGTCAGGTTCAGTATCTGAGCGCTAAGATCGAGTCGCCCCTGCTGATACTCAGCCTCAGCGGCGATTATGTGCAGGAAGGTGGGCAGATTATCAGTCAGGGTCAGGTGTACCTGGAAGCCCAGACGATCGAGGTGCGGGGCATCGAGATAAACGGTCTTAGCGCCACAGCCGAAATCAGTAGCGAGGACGCGTTGATCCTTATTGCGCACGAACGGGCCCGCTACGACCGGAATACCTCCTTGAGCAGTGGCGGTCAAACCCATTTGCAGGCGGGCGACGAATTGCAGATTGACGGGCGTTTAAACGCCGGGGGTGATATTTACCTGCAGGCGGAAGGTCAGATTAAATTAACCGCGGCCGACATCTATGCCGGTTCGGAATCGGTCGGTATATTTTCCGGTGGCAGCATAGTCGCCACAGCGGGGACCGATTTCATTAATGAGGGTAATTTGAGTGCCGATGGCGATATAGTCATCGCTGCGCGGGATATAGTGAATACCCGGCTACATCGCATTTTAGATGACTCAACAAGCGTTAAAAGGGGCTCTAGCTCATATAAGCCACGAACAATTACCGTAACCAGTGGACGCCGTCAGATTATGGATACCGGCAAACTCGATGCCGGTGGCGATATATTTCTCATTGCCGAACGCGACATTATCGATACGGCGGGGCGTTATCTGGCAGACGGGGATATTACCCTGTTGGCAAAAGGTAGTATCGATCAAAAAGCATTAAGCTGGCAGGAAACCGATAAGGTAAGCAAGGTTTATACCCAGACTAAACAGCGTGGGAAATCGGGCGAAGAATATACTATTACCTACCGCTACGACATCGGCCATAACGAACGGCGCAAAGTAGTGACCGGCAGCCTGGATGCACTCGGATCGGTCAATATACAGGCCGGTGAAGATGTCAATCTTTTTGGCACCGAGATTAAGGCAGCGAGCAATATTTCTTTGTCCGGACGGAACATCACATTACAGTCGGTCGAAACCAGCAATAAAAAGTATCTAAATGTGGGTCGTACCATTACTCGCTCCAACGAAGTCCGCCACGAAGTAGCAGAACTCAATGCTGGTGGCAGCATTGCCATACGGGCTGAAGACAACTTGACCACCTACGGCAGCCAACTCAATGCCGGGGAAGATGAGAATGGAAATATCTTCATCAATGCCAGGGGTGAAATTCAACTGTTAGGCGTCAATAGCGAAGACTATTCTTTTTACCAGTACACAAAAAAGAGATCTTTCGGACGAAGAACCACCTGGATTTCGGAAGATCACAATGTCAACCTGGAAGAAACAAGCCTTTCTGGTGGTGGTAGCTTATTGGTTAATTTAGGTGTGGACGATGATGGGGAGATGGTTGGGCTAGAAAGCGGCAAGGTGCTGTTGGAGGGAACCCGCATCAATATGGGTGGCGATGCAATGCTTTATTCGGCCGACAGCCTTAACATACTCTCGGGTATCGAATACGAGTACCGTCGGCGCGAAAAGCATAAGCGCGGTGCTTTTGGAATTAACAGAAGCGGTAAGGTCAGTAAGGAGGAAAGTCAACGATTAGGGCATGCCGAAATCAATACCGTTGGCGATACGGTGCTGTTATCTGCCGGCGATATCAACGTGGTTGCAGGTCGAATCAATGCGCAGGATATTATTGTTGAATCTGGCTTCGGTGTTGAGGATGAATTGGCGCGTAATACAAGCATCAATATTTTGGGTGACGACGAGGCGCTTGCAAGTTTTGAACATCGGTATAAGCGCCGATTAACACTTTCTATCGACGACGGTTTTTTAACCCTGGCCGAAGAAAAACATAATCAAAACTGGGTAACCGAGCAAAACTATTCAGGGTCAGAATTAAACGCCCAGGGCAATATCAGTTTGCAGACTCTCGGAATTATCGAAATTACCGGTTCCGAATTAGGGGCGGGTGGAAACATATCCTTAACCGCTAATGACATTAATATTTTGGCTGCGCGCGATTTTTACCTGCAAAGGGAAAAAGAAACCGTTAATCGTATTGGAATAGAAGTCACAACTAGCGGTAATAGCGTCGATGCCTTTGCCGGGCTTGAAACCACGTCATTTACAGACGAGTACACGCGTGACGCCGTTCATGGCAGTGTGCTTAGTGCAGGGAATCGAATCGACATCGACGCGAGTGGGAGCATTTTGCAGCGTTCGGGCGAATTAGTGGCCGGAAGCGATGTGTTTTTAAGGGCGGGAGAGAACATAGAGGTGGAAGTCGACCATACCATTGAAATTTACAATTATGAAGAAACGACAACGCGCGCCGGTATCAGTGCTGGCATTACTCATAATTATGGATCGACCAAAGACGCAATCGAAAATATTGGCCAGGGAGATAACAATATCAGCAATGCGTCAAATGCTTTGCAGGCAATCGATTCGATCGATAGTTTTGTATCGGGTCCATCGGTCTCAGGGTTTGCTGGCGTCACTTCTACTACCACCAGAACGCAGGACACAGTTTCAAGCGCCGTTAATGCGAGTGTTTTCTCCGGGGGTAGTATTCAGTTTATCGCCAATGATTCGCTCAGACTCACCGGAACCTGGGTATCGGCGGAAAGTGACATCGACCTCAGTGCTAAAGATATTGCTATCGTGGCGGCAGAAAATGCTAGCTTGCAAGCCAGTGATCTTCGCACCTACGGCGTTGGACTCAACCTTCAGGCGAACAAGAGTTCTGGAAGTGTAGGATTGGGGGGTAATTTTTCCGAGCAGGATATCAACTCTGTTTCCACCACGGTTCAGGCAAGCCTGTTGCAGTCCGGCGGCAGTATTAGCTTGAATGCTATTCGGGATATAACGGTAACTGGATCGGAAATCGAGACTGGAAAAAACCTGGACTTGATAGCGGGTCGTGACCTGTACCTGGGCGCACAAAGCTCGAGTAGCGATTATAAACTCGATGGTCGCAGCGGTGGCGCTGAATTTGGCGTTGGCTACTCAGCGACTAGCGTTGGGCTTTATGGTAGTGCTAATGTTGGGGACGAAAATATGCTACGTCGAGGAACAAGCTATCGAAATAGCGAGCTAAATGTCGGCCAGCGTTTAACGATTCGAAGCGGTATGGATACCACTCTGGAAGGGGTGGTCGCCGAGGCTAATGAGGTGGAATTACAGGTCGATGGTGACCTCACACTCGCCTCCCTGCAGGATACCGGTAGCGCGGACGGCAGTCGTTTCGATGCGAGCCTGCGGGTCATTGGCGGTGCCGGGCTTTCGGCTTCCGGTTCTGTTGGTACCGGAAAGACTGAAGGAACTAAGGCCTGGGTGAACCAACAGACTCAGCTTATTGGGCGGGAATCCGTATCTGTAACCGTCGCTGGTCATACGCAACTGGATGGAGCGGTCCTGGCCGCCGATAATGGAAATCTATACCTGGATACAGGAACCCTGGGTTTTAGTGATATTTATGATGTCGATCAGGAGAGTACGGACTATGCGAGTGTGGGGTTTAGCCTGAGTGGCGAGCAAGGTAGTAATCCTAATCAGCAACAAAACAACCAGTTGACCAGCCTGCCCCTCGCAAGCGGCCAACAAGCGGATGGGAGTGGTGGCGTCGGGCTGACGATATCGGGGTACTCCTCTGATCTGGACCGGGCGCAAACTAACCTGGCCACCCTGGGCGAAGGTACTATTATCGTGCGGCAGGATGAAGAGACAGGAAATAACAGCGTAGCCAGTATCAACCGAGATATCTCTAGCGCCCAACAGATAACCCGGGATAATTCCAAGTACACCAATTTCTACATCAGCGACAGCTCGCTCAACTCTTTGGGTGGTATGTTTATTTCTAGTGACGATAAAAATAACTCAGGTAGGAAAAACACATTTGACCGCTGGAGTGACGAAATGGGCGACTACGCAAGGTCGCTTTATTTCTCATATCGAACCATGGAAAAGTTGGGAGAAATCAAAAGTGAGAATTCTGTAATAAATGCTTTTGCGAAAGCCGCTAAAGTTCAGATTGATATCGGTGATTTCCTGGGATCCGCTACCCTGGGTCTTTTCCCAGGAGCGAAAAACAATGGAGGGCTGTACGGCGAAATGCCTGCGCTTGTTTTGGGCGATCAAATTTTCTATAAAGTCAGTGCGGTGCTAAGACTCGAAAACGGTAAACTGGTCTTGGAAAAAGACAGTATTGTGACTTTAGGAGAAGTCGATCGTCCAGAAGAAGGTGACTATGTATTTATCAACGGTGCGCTGAACACTTTTGACGATGCTGTTCAAAATGCT
>JADFJT010000033.1 GCA_022566015.1 Pseudomonadota bacterium
TGACGATTTTTGAGTTAACGGGACAGCAATGATAAAAAATGAAAAATCCTTTTACTCGATTTATTTCGGTGAAAAGGTTTTTCCATTTTCCTCTAAGCCATTACTCATCAGATAAAGAAACATCTCCGTATGATCTTCCGGTGAGGGAAGTAGATCATTGTCATCCGCTGCTGGATAAGCGCGTAGGTGCAGGCTGGTCCTGGTTTTACCGGGGTTGACGCAATTGACGTGAAGCTGGGTGCCTTCGAACTCGGCGGCGAGTAATTCGGCCATTCCAACGATACCCTGTTTGCTGACCGAGTAGGCATCCCAATAGGCGGTTTTTTTATTATCGATCATAAATACCAGCGAGCCGTGCTTTGCTTTTTTGAGCAGGGGTATAAGGTTACGGGTCAACAGATAGGGCGCGTGCAAATTGACCTGATGCACCTGGTACCAGGTTTCGGTGTCGCTGTGTTCGAATGGGGTGGGGGCGCCTAGCAGGGCCGCACAATGTATCAACCCATCGAGACGTTCGAATTCCTTTTCGACGTTTTGTGCCAGCTCCAGGTAATCGTGTTCGGTGGCACCTTCCAGATTCATCGGATATATCGCGGGTTTCGGATACCCGGCTTTTTCCAATTCGTCATAAAGGGCTTCGACCAGGCGCAAGTTCTTTCCCAACAGGATCACAGTAGCACCATGTTTGGCGCAGGCTAAGGATATGGCCTTACCAAATCCACCGGTAGCGCCGGTAACAAGGATCGTTTTATCCTGTAGTAAATCGTCAGCGGGTGAAAATTTAACGGGTATATGTGTCATCAGTTTAATAATAGTGGATGCGCAAGCAAATCGACTGGTCGATCTATCTGCCCGTCTGCCTGCCACTGGTTCAGGTTGATGTCCGCCTGAATATAGCCGTAGGAGGCTATTAATGTCTTCATTTTTGCGGCCTTACCCGCGATTATATCGCGTTCATCATCGCCAATGTAAACACAGCATTGGCATTCGATGCCCATGGTTTCGGCTGCAACGATCAGGGGCAGAGGGTGGGGTTTGCGCTTAGTGAGCGTGTCACCACAAATGACCACCGAGGTTTTTTCATGCAGCGCCAACTGCTCCAGTAATGGGGTCGTTAGCCATTCGGGTTTATTGGTCACAATTCCCCAGGGTATGTTTTTCTCTAACAGGGTTTCAAGTACCTGTTCGAAACCATCAAACAATTTCGAGCTATCGGCAACGATAGCGCGGTAATGCGCCAGGTAGCGTTGTCGTAAGGGTTCGATTTCTGATTCTGGTACATGGGTAGAAAACCCAAGTTTGGTTAACACCAGCCCACCTTTCGATACATAAGGTCGGATAATTTCCATTGGTATCGGCGCAAGGTTTTCTTCGGTCAATAAATTGTTGAGTGCTGCGCCCATATCAGGAGCGGTATCGACCAGGGTACCGTCGAGGTCGAACAATACGGCTGCTATCATTGAAACGAGCAGTACATCAGGTAGTTGACGTCAATATCCCTGGCTAGCTTATATCGCTTTGTCAGCGGGTTGTAGGTCATCCCGGTAATATCCTGTACTTGTAGTAAATTCGCGCGCGCCACCGACGCGAGTTCTGAAGGTTTGATAAACTTTTGGTATTCGTGGGTGCCCCTGGGCAATAGGTTAAGAACATATTCGGCACCCAAAATCGCCAGCACGAATGACTTGGGGTTGCGATTAATGGTTGAAAAGAACAGGTGCCCATCGGGCTTTAACATTTTTGCTGCGGCGGCAACGACAGAGGCCGGGTCGGGCACGTGTTCGAGCATTTCCAGGCAGGTAATCACGTCGAAACTGGCTGATTGCTTTGCCGCATAATCCTCGGCCGTACTCAGTAGGTAGTCGATATCGAGTTTCGATTCAAGTAAATGTATCTTGGCCACTTTTAGTGCTTTTTCTGCCATATCGATGCCACTGACGATGCTGCCTTTTTGTGCCAGCGCCTCGCAAAGAATGCCGCCACCACAGCCGATATCGAGGACTTTTTTGTCGCTCAAACCTTTACAGTGCATTTCGATATAGTCAACGCGTAGTGGGTTGATTTGATGCAACGGCTTGAACTCGCTTTCGCTGTCCCACCAACGGCTGGCGATGGCATCGAATTTTTCAATTTCATCGGGATCGACATTGAGCTCACTCATGCTTTATTCCTAATTTTATCTGACCAGGCCTGTGCCTTGTTTATAATTTCATCGGTATCCAGGTTGAGCAGCTGGTAGTCGCGTAGCTGACACTTACCCTCTATCCAGACGTGTGAAACCTGTCGGCTATTGGACGCATAAACCAGTTGGGTGACCGGATCGTAAACCGGCTGGGTATTACAGTGGGACAAATCGACTGCGATTAAATCAGCCTGTTTTCGTTCTTCAATAGAGCCGATACGCTCGCCCAGGCCCAGTGCCCGGGCACCATTTATGGTCGCCATCTGAATCGTCTGCTGGGCATTACAGGCACTGGCATCGCCACTCACCCCTTTTGCCAGTAACGCCGCCGTCTTCATCTCAGCCAACATATCGAGGTTATTATTGCTCGCCGCACTATCGGTGCCCAGGGCAACATTAATGCCATTGCTTTGTAATTGCGCAACCGGACACAAACCACTGGCCAGTTTTAAATTTGACTCGGGGCAATGCACGACGTGAACGCCGGTTTCCGCAAGCCGTTCAATTTCGAATTCATCCAACTGGGTCATATGTACTGCGATTAAGTTAGAATTGACCAGGTTTAACTGATCCAGCCGTTCGAGTGGCCTGCGACCGGTGTTTTTAACCGCTTCGTTGACTTCGAACTCGGTTTCGTGGATATGCATATGTACCGGTATATCGAGTTCGTTGCTATAGATGGACAGTTTTACCAGCGCCTCGTCGGAAACAGTATAGGGCGCGTGAGGAGCGAATGCGCTGGTGACGAGTGAATATTCCTTGATTTCATCGTGCACCGCGAGCGCTTTATGTAAATAATCGTCTGCATTTTTCGCCCATACCGTAGGGAAGTCGAGCACGATCAATCCCACTACAGCGCGCATGCCAAGCCTTTGCGCCGTGCGCGCTACCTGGTCAGGGAAAAAGTACATGTCATTCATGCAGGTGGTACCCGAACGAATCATTTCGGCGATACTGAGTTGAGCGCCATCGTCGATAAACTGTTGATCTACCCATTGTTGTTCCGCTGGCCAGATATGATTATTGAGCCAATCCATCAATTTGAGGTCATCGGCCAGTCCCCGAAACAGGCTCATAGAGGCGTGCGTATGGCAATTTATCAATCCGGGCATCAGAATATGGTCGGGCAACGGGGTAATTTTGGCTCCGGGGTAAGATTCGTGAATTTGTAGTTCATTTGCGGGCAGCAGGCTATGAATCCGGCTGCCCTTGATGATCAGTGCATAGTCGGCCAATACCTCGAACGAAGGATTAACCGTTATGATCCATTTCGGTAATAAAACCTGGTATTGGCTGTTCATAGCCGAACCTTACAAGATTTCGGTGAGCCTGCAAATGAAAATACAACGCTGCCTCAGGCAATGTTTTACCGGTAAGCTAGCATACCCCTGCAATTCTACGGAATAAAGTCAAATAGGGATTAAAGTCGCCTATGTTAATTCCTAAGAAGATATTAGTAATTAGTAGTGTCGACTACTGGGTTTGTGATAAAATCGCGTATATCAAAGATAAATCATTCCTGAGTTAAATTATACTTTTGAGTAACCCATTATATGGCTGATATTGCCAAAGAAATTATTCCAGTAAACCTGGAAGACGAGATGCGTCGATCGTATCTGGAATACGCAATGAGTGTCATCGTTGGGCGCGCTTTACCCGACGTCAGGGATGGGCTAAAGCCGGTGCATCGGCGCGTACTTTATGCAATGCATGTACTGGGTAGCGAGTATAACAAACCCTATAAAAAATCGGCTCGCGTGGTTGGAGATGTCATCGGTAAATATCATCCTCACGGCGATACCGCGGTTTATGACACCATCGTAAGAATGGCTCAACCTTTCTCCATGCGCCATATGCTGATCGACGGACAGGGTAATTTTGGCTCGGTGGATGGCGACTCTCCCGCGGCGATGCGATATACCGAAGTACGAATGTCACGCATTGCCCACGAACTGCTGGCTGACCTGGATAAGGAAACGGTTGATTTCCAGCCCAATTATGACGAGTCCGAGCACGAGCCCGTCGTACTTCCGACTCGTTCACCCAATTTATTGATCAACGGCTCATCGGGCATTGCCGTTGGTATGGCGACCAATATTCCACCGCATAATTTGTCAGAAGTAGTCGACGCCTGTATTTTATTGCTCGAGCAACCCGAAGCCGACATCGATGCACTGATGCAGTGTATTCCCGGACCCGATTTTCCGACAGCCGGGTTTATCAATGGCGCGCGTGGTATTCGCGAAGCTTATCGAACCGGCCGGGGTAAGATATATCTTCGTGCCAAATCCCACTACGAAGAGGATAAGTCGGGTCGCCAGAGTATTATCGTTACCGAATTGCCTTATCAGGTGAACAAGGCACGCCTGCTGGCAAAAATAGCCCAACTGGTGAAGGAAAAACGCCTGGAAGGAATCACCGGTTTGCGTGATGAATCGGATAAGGATGGTATGCGAATGGTGATCGAATTACGTCGAGGCGAAATTGCCGATGTCATCGTAAATAACCTGTACAAGCAAACTCAAATGCAAAACGTGTTTGGAATCAACATGGTTGCACTGGTTAAAGGTCAGCCTAAATTGCTTGACCTGAAATCGATTTTAGAGGCATTTATTCTACATCGCCGGGAAGTGGTCACGCGCCGCACTATATTTGACCTGCATAAAGCGCGCGACAGGGCTCATTTGCTCGAAGGCCTGGCGGTCGCACTGTCGAATATAGACGAAATAATCGCGCTGATCAAAAAGTCCTCGAGTCCAGCGGTGGCAAAATCTGCACTATTGGACAGGACCTGGCAACCAGGCGTTGTGATGGAAATGCTGAAGCGCGCCGGCTCCGATTCTTCGCGTCCAGAGGATGTATCTGAGAATAGCGGATTGATCGGGGATGAGTATCGGCTAACCGAGAAGCAGGCACAGTCTATTCTTGATTTAAGACTGCACAGATTAACCGGTCTCGAACAGGAAAAAATAATTAATGAATATCGGGAAATTTCGGCGAAAATTGAAGACTTGCTCGATATTCTGCAACGCGATGATCGTTTGAAGCAGGTAATCAAACTCGAACTCGAAACCATTAAAGAACAGTTTTCTGAACCGCGACGAACCGTAATTGTGGTTGATCATTCGGATTTGACGGTAGAAGATTTAATCAGCGAAGAAGATGTCGTGGTTACAATTTCGCATCTTGGCTATGCCAAGGCACAGCCACTAGAAACCTATTCGGCCCAACGACGGGGTGGACGGGGGAAAACCGCTACTAAGGTCAAGGACGAAGACTTCGTCGAACAGATGTTTGTCGCCTCGACGCACGATACCTTATTATGTTTTTCGACGCGCGGCAAAGTCTACTGGCAAAAGGTTTACCAGCTTCCGATCGGAAGTCGAACCGCACGAGGCCGACCTATGGTAAATTTGTTGCCATTAGAGGCAAATGAGCGAATTACTGCGATTCTGCCAGTACGCGAATATCCGGAAGATCAGTTCATTTTCTTTGCCACCGCGGGCGGAAAGGTCAAACGCACACCGCTATCGAATTTTTCACGACCCCGGGCTAACGGTATTATTGCGCTCGACCTGCGCGAAGAAGACAGCCTGATCGGTGTCCAGTTAACCGATGGTAGTTATGATCTATTGTTATTTACCAGCGCAGGCAAGGGCATTCGAATCACCGAAGGGAGTGTGCGAGCCATGGGTCGAACCGCAGCAGGCGTGCGCGGCATTAGAATTAAATCGAGTGACGAGGTTATCTCACTGATAGCGACCGATACCGACGACGGTGAAATTTTGTTTGCGACCGAAAATGGTTATGGCAAACGAACCCGTGTCAGGCAATTTTCGGTCCAGGGAAGAGGTGGCCAGGGTGTTATTTCGATCCAGACCTCGAAACGGAATGGTCGCGTAGTGGGCGCTATAAAAACCAAAGATGACGAAGAAGTAATGCTGATTAGTAATGCCGGTACGCTAGTGCGCACCCCGGTAGCGGATATTTCAATTCTTGCGCGCAATACCCAGGGGGTCACGCTGATACGCCTGGGCAAAAATGAAAAACTGGTGCAGATCGAACCCGTCGCATCGAGCGTCAATGGTGACGATGGTGACGATGCGGACGAACAGGAATAGACTATTACCAGCCCCATGAGTGACGATCCGCTTCAAAAGCTTCGCAGTCAAATTGATGCCATCGATGATCAGCTGCTTAAATTGTTTAATCAAAGAGCAGGTTGTGCAGTAGAGGTTGCCGAAGTTAAGCGGAAATCCTCCGATCAATCGGGGGGTTCGATTAACTTCTTCCGTCCAGATCGAGAAGCCCAGGTCATACAGCGTATCAAGGCCTTAAATAAGGGACCGCTGAGCGATGACGAAGTAGGCCGCCTGGTTCGTGAAGTGATGTCAGCCTGTCTCGCGCTCGAACAACCTCTGAAAATTGCTTACCTGGGGCCAGAAGGTACTTTTACTCAAAGTGCCGCGTTCAAGCACTTTGGTCATTCGGTATCGACTATTCCTATGAATAGTATTCCAGAAGTATTCAGTTCGGTGGAATCCGGGCATGCAGATTATGGACTGGTGCCGGTTGAAAATTCTACCGAAGGGGTGATTAGCCATACACTGGATATGTTTATAGATTCTGACCTCAGGGTTAGCGGTGAAGTAGAAATGCGCATTCACCATCATCTGGCAAATCAATCCCAGGACGTCTCACAGATCGGACAGATTTATTCGCACCAGCAATCCCTTGCTCAATGCCGACACTGGCTCGACCAGAACTTTCCTAAAATAGAACGTGTTCCGGTGAGTAGCAATGCCGAAGCTGCGCGTATCGCGAGTCAGAACCCAGCTGTCGCCGCGATATGTGGCCTGCCAGCGGTAGAAAATTTTAATTTACAGGTTTGCTTTGAGAACATCGAAGATTTATTCGACAATACCACTCGATTCGTAATTATTGGTAAGGAGGATGTAGGGCCTAGTGGTGACGATAAAACATCGTTGTTGATCTCGACCCAAAATCGCCCTGGCGCCTTGCTCGGTCTATTACAGCCATTGGCGGATAATGGGATCAGCATGAATAAAATTGAATCCCGTCCTGCGCCGGAGCGTAAATGGGAATACATTTTCTTTATCGATATCGATGGTCATCAGACCTCGGAAAACGTACAAAAGGCTTTGCAGCAGCTTAAGAAGCAGGCGGCCTTATTCAAAATCCTGGGATCCTACCCCAAAGCTACTCTCTAATGTCGGTAATCGATTCTGCGCTCGCGCAAGTTAAATTATTGCAGCCTTATACACCCGGAAAACCGGTGGAGGAGCTCGAGCGTGAACTCGGAATATCAAATGCGATCAAACTCGCTTCCAATGAGAACCCGCTTGGGTTCAGCGATACGGTCAAAATAGCGATTAAACAGGCCAGTCAGAAAATCGAATTATACCCAGACGCCAATGCTTATTATCTCAAGCAAAAACTGGCGAAGAGGCTTGGCATCCAGAGTGATCAATTAACCGTTGGTAATGGTTCGAACGATGTGCTCGATCTAATCGCCAGGACATTTCTGGAACGAGGAACCGAAGCGATTTATTCAGAATTCGCATTCCTGGTCTACGCGCTGGTCGTGCAGGCCTCGGGAGCGACAGCCCGGATTGCCAAAGCCATGCCGCTGGACCATGCGCAGCCCTACGGCCATGATTTAGCTGCGATGCTCGAACTGATTAACGAGCGAACCCGGGTGATCTTTATCGCAAATCCGAACAATCCTACCGGCACCTGGTTGTCGGGTACAGAATTAAAGCGTTTTATCGATCAGGTGCCCACTCAGGTCGCGATTGTGATCGACGAGGCTTATTTCGAATATGTCGAAGAAAACGACTATCCCAGTGCATTGCATTGGCTCGATGATTATCCCAACCTGGTGGTAACTCGTACATTTTCGAAAATATACGGTTTGGCCGGATTAAGAATCGGCTATGCAATATCCAGCAATCCCGTGTGCGATCTATTAAACCGGGTGAGGCAGCCGTTCAATGCTAATTCACTGGCGCTGGCCGCAGCAGTGTCGAGCATGGATGATGAAGATTTTTTGCAGCGTAGTCGGGCGAATAATATCCGCGGCCTGAAACAGCTTGGTGATTATTTTACTTCAAAGAATATTCGCTACATTCCTTCGGTAGCTAATTTCCTGACCGTGAATTTTGGCAAACGAAGCGATGAAATCTATCAATCCCTGCTGCGCCAGGGCCTCATCGTAAGACCACTCGCTAACTACAATATGCCCGAGTTTTTGCGTATTACCATAGGAACCGAGCAGCAACTCCAGGTATTACTAGAAAAACTGGAGCCATTGCTATGATCGACCGCCTGGCTATTATCGGTGTAGGCCTTATCGGAGGTTCGCTTGCGCTCGCACTCAAACAGGCGGGTGAGGTTAAGCATGTCGTTGGTTGTGGGCGCAATGAAAAAAACTTGATCAAAGGCGTTGAACTTGGTGTGATCGACAGTTACCAGGTTTCGATTGCCGATGCGGTTAAGGGCGCGGATATAGTCGTACTAGCAATCCCGCTGGGATCAATGCAGACGGTATTCGAGAAAATTGCTGGTGTGATTTCGAGTCAAACGGTGATTACCGATGTGGGCAGTGCCAAGGCATCGGTGGTACAGGTTGCAACCGAATGTCTGGGTGAGAGGATAAGGCAGTATGTTCCAGGCCATCCTATTGCCGGGACTGAAAAAAGTGGCGTAGAAGCAGGGTTTGCCAGTCTTTACCAGAATCGAAAGGTTATCCTGACCCCGCTCGAATCGACCGATAAGGACGCGATCGAAACCATCGATAAGATGTGGCGACATTGCGGTGCCAGCATCGAATACTTGAGCGTGCAACACCATGATAAGGTGCTTGCAGCTACTTCTCACTTACCCCATATGCTGGCTTTTGCCCTGGTGACTTTTTTGTCTGGCCTGAATGATCACGATGAAATATTCAGGTACGCCGCAGGTGGCTTTCGCGACTTTACCCGAATAGCGTCGGGCGATCCGGTGATGTGGCGCGATGTCTGTCTTTCTAATGGTGATGCATTATTGTCGTTGATCGACGCATATAAGGACGAACTGGATCTGGTGTCGGATGCGATTAAAAATCAGGATGCCGACCGGTTACTGGAATTATTCAGCAAGGCCAAATCAGAGAGAGATTCGCTGGTAGGAAACTGTTAATGACCAGCATCGAATGTCTACCGGGTGGAACCGTCGGTGGTTCGATCCGCGTACCGGGCGATAAATCCATATCGCACCGTTCCATCATATTGTCTTCGATAGCCCAGGGAACCAGCCATATTTCTGGTTTTTTACAGGGCGAAGATAGCCTGAATACGCTTAAGGCATTCCAGTCTATGGGGGTAAGTATAGAACGAGAGGGAACTCGCGTGATCGTGCACGGGGTCGGCTTGCACGGTTTAAATAAGCCAGATAAATCTCTCGATATGGGTAACTCTGGTACCGCTATGCGCCTGTTACTTGGATTGCTTGCCGGCCAGTCATTTGATTCCACACTAGTCGGTGATAAATCGCTTAGCCAGCGGCCGATGAAGCGGGTAATAGAGCCCTTGCAGGCGATGGGCGCTCGAATCGAAAGTCAATTCGGTTACACCGCGCCATTGAACGTATCTGGAATGTCAAAATTAAACGCGATTAATTACCCTACACCGATGGCGTCGGCTCAGGTTAAGTCCTGTTTACTGCTTGCCGCACTATACGCAGAAGGTGAGAGCGTCATAGTAGAACCCGCAGTCACTCGAGATCATACCGAACGCATGTTACGTGGATTTGGGTGCCAGGTTATTTCACATGACAGGCAAGTCAGAATCCAGGGTCATCAGCAACTCAGTGCGACCGAAATCGAAGTGCCTGCGGATATTTCTTCGGCTGCTTTTTTTCTGGTGGCGGCGAGTATTGCAACCAGGACCGAACTGACACTCGAGCACGTTGGCGTCAATCCAACGCGTACCGGCGTGATCGATATTCTGAGGTTAATGGGGGCCGATATTACTTTGCTCAACCAGCGGGATATAGGCGGAGAGCCCGTTGCAGATATCAGAGTTCGAAGTGCTTCGCTGCAGGGTATCCATATACCCGAGGAACTTGTACCGCTAGCAATAGACGAATTCCCGGTTATATTTATCGCGGCGGCCTGTGCCCAGGGTGAAACGCTGCTCAGCGGGGCTGGGGAACTTAGAGTGAAGGAGAGCGATCGAATAGAGGTGATGGCGCAGGGTTTAAGTGCATTGGGTGTACAGCTAGAACCCAGACCAGACGGAATAAAGATTTTTGGAGGCCCTATGGCTGGTGGTGTTATCAATTCTCACGGGGATCATCGTATTGCGATGGCATTCAGTATTGCTTCCATCGCTGCTAGCGAATCGATCAGGATAGAAGACTGTGCCAACGTCGATACCTCTTTCCCGGGCTTTGTTGACCTGGCTGCAGGCGCCGGAATAAAAATTAGTATCCATGCCTGATAAGCGGCCCTACATCATTACCATTGATGGACCGGGTGGCTCTGGCAAAGGATCTCTCGCGGTGCAGGTGGCCAGGAAATTAAATTTTCATCTGCTCGATAGTGGTGCTATCTATAGACTCGCTGCGCTCAATGCCATGCAAAATGGAATCGACTTAAAGCAGGAATCCAAAGTGACTGCAAGTCTGGAGAAATTGGACATTCGGTTTGAAATTGGAGATGAGTTGAGTATTCCCTATCTCAACGATGTTGACGTTTCAGAGCAGATTCGGCTCGAATCGAGTGGCGAGGCGGCGTCAGTTATTGCTCGCTACGCGGGCGTGAGAAAACATTTACTGGGGTTGCAGCAAGGCTTTTTTCAAGATCCCGGGCTGGTGGCCGATGGCCGTGATATGGGTACAGTGGTGTTCCAGCAGGCCAAATTTAAGTTTTTTTTATTGGCATCGGTCGAAATAAGAGCTTTAAGGCGTTATAAGCAGTTGATTGGTATGGGATTATCAGCTAATATTGATCGGCTCAGATCGGACATCAGTGCGCGTGACGAACGGGATAAAAACCGAGCTGAATCGCCCCTGATCCCTGCAGTCGACGCGATTATAATCGATTCGAGTTTGCTCGATCTGGAACAGGTAGTTGATTTGGTCATGAGCCACATTAATGAGGTGAATGAGTTAGTTGAGTAAAAGATAGGCCGATAAAGATAAGTCGATAAATAATGGTCCCTGTAGTCACACTGCCTGCCGGGTTTTTTTAACTTTAACGTAATGAGAAGGCTACTCCAGGCTCTCGAAATTACAAATCCACTTAGGAAATTCTTCCATGTCCGAAAATTTTGCAGAAATGTTTGAGCAGAGCATTACTCAAATGAATATGCGTGTCGGTGAAATTATCACCGGCGAAGTTGTCGATATTAACCGCGATGTTGTGATCGTCAACGCGGGGCTCAAATCAGAAGGTGTGATCCCTATCGAACAATTTTATGACGAAAACGGCGAACTCGATGTCAAGGTTGGCGACGTTGTAGAAGTTGCGCTGGATTCGTTCGAAGATGGTTACGGTGAATCGCGCCTGTCGCGCGAAAAAGCCAAACGTGCCAGAGCCTGGACTCGGCTCGAAGAGGCTCAGAAGGCCGATGAGATCATTACCGGTCGGTTTACAGGAAAAGTCAAGGGTGGGTTTACCGTTGATATAGGCGAAATCAGGGCGTTTTTACCGGGTTCACTGGTCGACGTACGCCCGGTTCGCGATACCGCTTACCTGGAAGAAAAAGAACTCGAATTTAAAATAATTAAACTCGATCAAAAACGCAATAACGTCGTCGTATCTCGCCGTGCTGTGGTCGAAAAAGAATTCAGCGAAGAGCGCGAGAAACTGCTCGACTCCCTGAAAGAAGGCGAACGTATTCGTGGCACCGTCAAGAACCTGACCGACTACGGCGCATTCCTCGATCTGGGTGGAATCGATGGATTATTGCATATCACCGACATGGCCTGGAAACGAGTCAAACATCCGTCTGAGGTAGTAGAAATTGGTCAGGAAATCGATGTTGTAGTGTTGAAATTTGACCGCGAAAAGAATCGGGTATCACTTGGACTGAAACAAATGGGTGATGATCCCTGGGCCAATATTATGCGCCGTTACCCTGAAGGGCAGCGACTCTTCGGCTATGTCAGTAATATTACCGACTATGGATGCTTCGTCGAAATCGAAGATGGAGTCGAAGGCCTGGTGCACGTGTCGGAAATGGACTGGACTAACAAAAATGTGAACCCGAATAAAATGGTTACCCTCGGTGATGAAGTCGAAGTAGTTATACTGGAAATTGACGAAGAACGCCGCCGAATTTCACTGGGTATGAAACAATGTAAGACTAATCCATGGGATGAATTCAGCGCCAATAATAACAAGGGCGACGTCATTTCAGGCAAGATTAAATCGATTACCGATTTCGGTATATTTATAGGACTCGACGGAAACATCGATGGACTTATCCACCTGACTGACCTGTCCTGGAACAAGCCTGGTGAAGAAGCGGTTCGAGATTACCAGAAAGGCCAGGATGTCGAAGCAATGGTGCTTTCTATCGATCCGGAACGTGAGCGGATTTCTCTGGGTATCAAACAAATTGAGAAAGATCCGTTCGCCAGTTTCATATCGGCAAAACCTAAAGGTAGTATTGTCAACGGCATTGTTATTTCAGTGGATGCCAAGGCAGCAATAGTCGACCTTGGCGATGGAATTGAAGGTTTACTCAGGGCTTCGGAAATGGCTACCGACAGAGTAGAAGACGCCAGATCATTTTTGAATGAAGGCGATGAGATTGAAGCCAAGATAACCGGTATGGATCGAAAAGGCCGTAGTATATATCTTTCGATTAAAGCGAAGGATACCGAAGAAGAACAGGAAGCCTTAAAAGACTACACGGCAAGCCGAGATAGTGGTACTACCACCAGTTTCGGTGATCTGTTAAAGGAAAAATTGGACTCTTAGGGTTCGATACGTGAGGCGGTGAAGATTCCACTTCACTGCCTTTTTTAGATGCATTGGGCGATATGATGAAAGAACAAGAATATGTACCTTCATTGACGAAGTCGGATCTGATAGACAATCTATCCAGAAATCAGGGACATCTGGCGTATAGAGATGTCGAACTGGCGGTTAAGAGTTTAATTGAAATGATGAGTAATGCGCTGTCCAATGGCAAGCGTATAGAAATCAGAGGTTTTGGCAGTTTCAGCCTCCACTATCGGCCGCCCAGGACTGGCAGGAATCCTAAATCCGGTGACAAGGTAGAACTACCGGGTAAGTATGTCCCCCATTTTAAGCCCGGCAAAGAATTACGCGATCGCGCTAATAATCAGAAATAGCGCTCGCCGAAATAGCCGGACGACCCTTATAATAACGGTTTCGGGTGCGGTTACAGCGAGTTGATCTATTCGATGGATTATTGGCTATTATTATTGATACTTAGCGCAATTCTAATCGGCTGGATAATTGGTCGATGGAACCCGCTTGCCCGAAATTCTTCGGGTAACACCACTGGAATTTTCTCCGACTCCTATGTAAAGGGGCTCAATTATTTATTGTCGAATGATTCGAACAAAGCTATTGGTATCTTCACCGAATTAATCGAAGTCAATAACGATACGATCGAAATACATATAACACTAGGAAATTTATTCCGCTCCAAAGGAGAAGTGGACGGAGCCATCAAGGTGCATCAAAATCTACTTGCACGGCCCAATTTAAGTAAAAAGCAACGAAATATAGTGATTTCGGAACTGGCCAACGATTATTTAAAAGCGGGATTACTCGATCGTGCCGAAAAGCTGTTCAAGGAAATGATTCAGTTAAAAACCGACGATATGATGGCCTACCGTCAACTGCTGGATCTTTATATCACCGAAAAGTCATGGCATGAAGCCATTGATTGTGCACGAGTTCTTTATGATCGAGGCGAAGCAGACGCATTGGTAATCTATAGCCAGTGTCTTTGCGAAGTCGCCGAAAATGCAATATCCCAGGGGAAAAACAAAGTGGCCCGCGAAAGCCTGGTCAAGGCAATCGAAGTCGACAAAAATTGCGTCAGGGCGACACTATTACTGATTAATTTACACCTGGACGCTAAGGGTATTCGGGCTGCTAAAAAACTTTTCAAGCGTCTGATCAAGCTTAACCCGGAGTATATGGAACTGTATATTAAGCCGGCCAAAAAAATTTATTTGGACGGCAAGGAATCCAGTGGCTACCAGGAATTTTTGAAACAGCAATATCAGCTATACCCGTCGAATCGGCTTGCCATGGCCTTACTCGAATACTATGTAGAACAAAACCAGATCGAAAAAGCCCGGCTATTTTTATCCGACGTTCTGAAATCCTCACCTTCTTTCGAATCCTTCGAGTTTGCACTTAAATTTTTAAAGTCCGATCCAGATCACCTGTCAGAAACGTGGGCGAGCTTGTCTTTGTTTTTGAAAATGATGCATAACAAGAAGATTGAGTTTGCCTGCTCCAAGTGTGGTTATGAAAGTCACGTAATCGAATGGAATTGCCCAAGCTGTAAAAGTTGGGCATCGATGAAACCAGTATAGAAGAATCTGTGCCTGTTCTTGACCCCAGGGTAATAGTCGCGCTTGATTATGCGAGTAAAAAACAGGCACTTGAATTTGTAGCGGAAGTGTCGCCTGAAGTTTGCAAGCTTAAAATAGGAAAAGAGCTGTTTACTCGCACTGGACCAACGCTGATTGATATATTGGTGTCTAAAGGGTTTGATGTTTTTCTGGATCTCAAATATCACGACATACCCAATACGGTAAAGAGAGCTGTTTATGCGGCGGGACAGCTCGGTGTATGGATGCTCAACGTACATGCGCTAGGCGGTTATTCGATGTTATTAGCTGCGCGAGAGGGGATAGATATGATCGGAACCCACCGACCTTACCTGATTGCGGTCACACTATTGACGAGTCAGTCACAGGAAGATTTAGACCAATTGGGAGTGGATCAGGAAGTGCCAGAATTTATTGATCGATTAGCCGATCTGGCCATTAGCGCTGGACTGGATGGCCTGGTATGCTCAGCGCAGGAAACTGCAACACTGCGGCATAGATTAGGTAAAACAGCAATATTGGTTACCCCCGGTATCAGGCCAGCGGGGACAGCGGCACACGACCAGCAACGCACAATGACTCCCGAGCAAGCGGTGGCCAGTGGGTCTAGTTATCTGGTTATAGGCCGACCAATTACGCAGCATGCAAACCCCGCTGAAGCGCTTTCTGTGATTAACAAATCTATATTGGATTGAACCAGTTAATCGACTAAACTGTAAATTATGGATCCTAATTTTCTCGAATTTGAACAACCGATTGCCGAACTTCAAGCCAAAATTGCCGAACTTCGGTACGTGACCGACGATTCGGAAATTAATATATCGGAAGAAATCCAGACCCTCGACCGGAAGGCGGAAAAACTGACATCGACAATTTTCGCCAAATTAACCCCGTGGCAAATATCTCAGTTATCGAGACATCCGAACCGGCCTTACACGCTTGATTATATCGAGCGAATTTTTACCGATTTCGAATTTCTGCATGGCGACCGAGCTTATGCGGATGATTTCCCCATCATCGGCGGTATCGGGCGACTGGAAGGCAAGCCAATAATGTTAATAGGCCAACAAAAAGGCAGGGATACGCGCGATAAAATCAAGCGTAATTTTGGGATGCTAAGGCCAGAAGGCTACCGCAAGGCATTGCGGCTGATGAAAATGGCAGAAAAATTTAAGATGCCCTTAATTACCCTGATCGATACGCCGGGTGCCTATCCTGGTATCGGTGCTGAAGAGCGGGGCCAAAGCGAGGCCATTGCGCGTAACCTGTATGTGCTAGCCGATCTCAAGACACCGATTATTTGCACTATTATTGGCGAAGGAGGTTCTGGCGGCGCTTTGGCTATTTGTGTGGGTGATCGAGTTAATATGCTGCAATACGCGACCTACTCGGTTATTTCTCCTGAAGGTTGCGCATCGATACTGTGGAAAAGCGCCGACAAGGCGCCGCAGGCGGCCGAGGCAATGGGAATAACTGCCGATCGTCTGCTGGCGCTAAATCTTGTCGACAGCGTAATCAGTGAACCACTCGGTGGTGCCCACCGCGACTATGACCAGATCGCAAAGGCCCTGAAGCTTAGCCTGATAGAGAATATCGAAGTCCTTGAATCGGTCAGTATCGATAAATTGCTCGATCAGAGATACCAGAAGTTAATGAGTTTTGGCCAGTATAAAGAAGGCTAAAAATCAATCGGATAGCACCCTGGGTAGCTGTCTGGAGTCAATTCCTGATAATATTGAGCGCGTAGTACTCGCCTACAGCGGGGGACTGGATTCCAGTGTTTTACTGCACCTACTGACCTTGCAAACACGTTCCTTTACCGTTTGTTTGTGGCATGTCAATCATGGTCTGCAAAAATCTGCGGATACAATGGAAGCCTTCTGTCGTACGCAGGCTCAAGATTACGGACTCGATTTAAAAATCAGCCATTTACAGCTTAATCCGCACTCGGGTAATTTAGAATATATCGCCAGACTGGCTCGCTACGAATTATTTGAAAACGAACTGAAACAAGGTGACTGCCTACTGACCGCTCATCACGCTGACGATCAGATCGAGACATTTTTTCTCAATGCACTACGCGGGTCTGGCAGCGCCGGGCTACGCGGCATCGCCAGATCCCGACCGGTCGGACAATCGATTTTAATAAGACCATTGCTCGATATTTCGAGACAGGAGTTATCAGCCTACGCCAGTCGTCACCAGATTAAATGGTTCGAGGATCCCAGCAATGCTTCTGATCAATTCGACCGAAATTATTTACGCCACCACGTCGTGCCGTTGATAAAAAATCGTTGGCCCGGCTATCTCAGTTCGATACGATTGGCGATTGAAATTCAGGTGGAAACTGAGGCAGTACTCAAGGAACTGGCAACGCAGGACTACGACACAGTACGGGGATTTTCCGGCTCAAATAATTCCGAATCCCTGTCCAAACAGGCACTACTCGAATTAACCTTACCCCGACAAAAAAATCTGATTCGATACTGGCTTAAACAACATCATTGCGCCAGTTTACCCCAGGCCAGGTTAGTCGAGTTAGTCAATCAGCTGAGCGCCCAGAAAAACCTGGGCACAATGATTCGCGGAACCAATTACAGTATCAGAGTCTACGATCAGCGTTTGTTTATCGTTCCCGATGAAGATTCACCTTCTTTACAGGAAGTGTATGAATTCGAGCAATCTGCTGTATTGAAGATTAAGGAAATCGGTCTTGAAATCGAAAGGAAGGAAATTATGCGTTACCTCCAAAAAAGTGATATCGGTCAATCGATCAGGTTGAGGTTTCGTCTTCGCAGTAATTTGCCCAACTCGGCACACCACCGACTGAAACGATTGTTCCAGAAGCATAAAATACCACCGTGGAAAAGATCGGTCACACCGCAAATCTATCTTGATGATGAATTAATCGGATTATGGTTTTGAATAAAACAGTCACTGGCCCGGACGATAAAGATCAGGTATTCGCGAAACGCCTGAGCGACGTAAAGGCTTTTAAATTTGACGAAAGCGTGGCCAATGTATTCCGCGACATGATATCCAGATCGGTTCCAGGCTATGGTCTTATACTACAATTGATCGGTCTTTTTGCCCGAGTTTTCGTCCAGGAGAAAAGCAATATTTACGATTTGGGTTGTTCGCTTGGCGATGTGGCGCGTATGGTCTCGGAGCAAACCAGTACCGTGGATTGTTCGATTATAGCGGTCGATAATTCACCTGCGATGATCGATAAATGCGAGTCACAACATGAAGCCTCGGATCGTATTCAATGGCTGTGCGACGATGTGCAACATATTGAAATTCAAAATGCTTCCATGGTGATATTGAATTTAACCTTACAGTTTATTGACCCGAATAAACGAGCCGATTTGATTGACAGGATTTTCCTCGGCCTCAATCCTGGCGGTGTTTTGATCCTCACCGAAAAAGTCACGCTGCCAAACCAGCGTGCGGATCAACTTATGATTCAACTGCATCAGGCATTTAAAAAAACTCAGGGATACAGTGACCTGGAGATTAGTCAAAAGCGTACGGCGCTGGAGAAAATACTGGTGTGTGATTCCGATTCGGTTCACCAGCTAAGGCTTAAAAACGCGGGGTTTAACGAAATATATCAATGTTTCAGCTGTCTTAATTTTATCTCTTACCTTGCGATTAAATAGTGGTTTATACCGATTTGTTTAACCACCTGCTAAATGCAGGGTTGAGCCAGTGGGTTGAACAGCTTGAGCAACAAAGGAAAAACTGGCTCGTTCATCATGGCGACTACTCGCGCTGGTCGGAAGCGTTAAATGGTTTACCTCCTATCGACAAAATACAGGCTTATTTCGATCGACCAGAAGTGACTATTGAGGGTGTGTGCGAAGATAAGGATGCATTGTTTCAGTCACTAAAGTCACTAATGCCCTGGCGTAAAGGTCCATTTCGGTTCGCCGATGTTTTAGTCGATTCTGAATGGCGATCAGACCTCAAGTGGGAGCGCCTCCTGCCACATCTTTCGCCCCTGGAAAATCGACGTGTGCTCGATATCGGCTGTGGCAATGGATATCATTGCTGGCGCATGCTTTCTGGCTCGCCTCAGATAGTCATAGGTATTGAGCCTTCAGTACTGTTCAATTTGCAATTCCAGGCCATGCAAAGGTATTTGCACATCCCCGAAATTTGTTTACTACCGATAGGCATAGAGCAGATGCCACCCGAGATGGCCTGGTTTGATACGGTATTTTCAATGGGGATTTTATACCATCGTAGGAGTCCCATCGATCATCTACTGCAATTGAATGATTTGCTCGCTAGCGGTGGTGAATTGTGCCTGGAGACGCTGGTCATCGATGGTGGACGCGGGGATATTTTACTACCGAAAAACCGCTATGCACGGATGAAAAATGTATGGTTTATACCGAGTGCACTTGAACTGGGGAGTTGGTTAGAGCGTTGCGGATTTATAAATATCAGAATTTCCGATATATCTACAACCACGATTAACGAACAACGGACTACCGAGTGGATGGAGTTCGAATCACTCTCGGATAGCCTCGATAAGCAAAATACCAGGTTGACTGTAGAAGGGTTGCCTGCTCCTAAAAGAGCCCTGTTGTTTGCCAGCAAAGCTTAAACCTGAAAACCGCGGCTGGACCGTGAAATTCTGCATCGGATCTTGAGGTACCCGTGGGAAATGACACATAATTGTCTACTCCACCCGGGTTTCCAGGCCGATGCGGTTTGTCTTCAAATGGGGATTCTGCTATTGTTTCTGTCCATCCTATGCAAGACATTTCGACAGAGATTTATTTCGTGAAATGGCTTGAACCCGTACATTTATTATTCAGAGCCTATGAGTCGATTCATATTTATTACTGGTGGTGTTGTGTCATCGCTGGGCAAGGGCATTGCATCTGCATCTTTAGGGGCGATACTTCAGGCGCGAGGACTCAGCGTCAATATGATAAAACTGGATCCCTATATCAATGTAGACCCTGGCACTATGAGCCCATTCCAGCATGGCGAAGTCTATGTGACTGAAGATGGTGCCGAGACAGACCTGGATTTAGGCCATTATGAACGGTTTGTGGGAATACGCTGTTCGAAGAGTAGTAATTATACAACTGGGCAAATTTACGAAAATGTCATCGCCAGGGAACGACGGGGGGATTATCTCGGTGCCACGGTTCAGGTTATACCGCACATTACCGATGAAATTAAAAACCGGATACTCAATAGTACCAACGGAGCAGATATCGTTCTGGTAGAAATCGGTGGTACCGTGGGTGACATCGAATCACTGCCGTTCCTGGAGGCAATACGGCAACTAGGGTTCGAATTGGGCCATGACAATGTGCTTTATTTGCACCTGACGCTGGTACCGTATTTACCCGCCGCGGGAGAAATAAAAACCAAACCGACGCAACACTCGGTTAAGGAACTCCGTTCTATCGGTATTCAGCCGGACATTTTACTTTGTCGGTCCGACCGTGAAGTACCGGTTGAAGAACGCAGGAAAATAGCACTATTCACCAATGTCGCCGAAGATGCAGTCATTTCGTCGGTCGATATGGACCATATCTATAAAATTCCAAGGGAATTGCACGAACAGGGCCTTGACGATATCGTAGTCAAGCATTTTTCTCTCGATTTGCCACCAGTGGATTTGAGTGATTGGGACCGGGTAGTATCTGCGCTCGATACACAAGATCATGAAGTCAATATTGGATTCGTCGGCAAATATGTCGATCACACCGATGCCTATAAATCGCTCAATGAAGCACTCGACCATGCCGGAATTCATACCCACACCCGAGTCAATATTGTCAAAATCGATTCGGACTCGTTGGAGTCGGACGGAGTCGACAGCCTAAAGGATCTCGACGCGATCCTGGTACCCGGAGGATTTGGCAGTCGTGGCATAGAAGGTAAAATAATAGCAGCCAATTATGCGCGTACCCACCAGCTACCCTATTTGGGTATATGTCTGGGTATGCAGGTTGCGGTGATTGATTTTGCCCGAAATGTACTCGGTTTGAAAAAAGCACACAGTACAGAGTTCAACCCAAAAACACCTGACCCAGTCATTGCACTGATTTCAGAATGGCTTAATCAGGATGGCTCGGTCGAAAAGCGAGATGAAACTGTAGATTTAGGCGGTACCATGCGCCTGGGCGCCCAGCTGTGTAAACTGGTACCAGGCACCATCACGCGCAAAGCTTACGGCACAGACGAAATTAACGAGCGCCATCGTCATCGATACGAGTTTAATAATAACTATCTCGATAGACTACAGGAAGCTGGGTTGGTTATATCAGGTCTTTCTATCGATAATGAACTGGTGGAAATGGTAGAGCTTTCTGATCATCCCTGGTTTATCGGATGCCAGTTTCATCCCGAGTTTACCTCACGACCACGCGAGGGCCACCCGCTATTTAACAGCTTTATTAACGCGGCGGTGGATTACGGCAAAGCTAAGACCAAATGAAACTGGCCAGTTTAATTTTAGCCTCGGATGCAGGGTCAATAGTCGCTGGTTGCCACACGATTAAAAAGAAGAAACCTTGATGACAAGTATTAGTAAGGTAATTGGGCGCGAGATACTGGATTCCAGAGGCAATCCGACAGTCGAAGCAGAGGTGACTTTGTCGTCAGGCGTAGTGGGACGAGCGGCTGTTCCGTCAGGTGCATCTACCGGTGAACGCGAAGCGATTGAATTACGCGATAATGATAAGAGCCGTTATCTGGGCAAAGGCGTTACCCAGGCGGTAAGCCATATCGATAACGAGATAGCCATTCTGGTCACCGGGCGCGACTGTAACGATCAGGTCGGCCTGGATAGCGCGATGATCGACCTGGATGGTACCGATAACAAGAGCAAGCTCGGTGCCAATGCATTGCTGGCAGTTTCGCTCGCTAATGCCCAGGCTGCAGCACTGGAGTCACAGCAGCCTCTTTACCAGTTCCTTGGGGGCGATGAGGCGCGAACTTTGCCGGTACCGATGATGAATATCATTAACGGCGGCGCCCATGCGAACAATAGCGTGGATATGCAGGAATTCATGATATTGCCGGTAGGTGCGCCCGACTTCTCCGAGGCTTTGCGCTACGGTGCCGAGGTATTTCATGCGTTGAAATCGGTATTACACAAAAAGGGGATGAATACAGCAGTAGGCGACGAGGGTGGTTTCGCGCCTGATTTGTCGTCTAATGAGGAAGCTATCGAAGTAATCCTTGGAGCCATAGAGCAGGCCGGCTTCAGGGCGGGCGACGACATTTGCCTGGCCCTCGATTTAGCCAGCTCTGAGTTTTACGAGGACGGGCGTTATGTACTCGCATCGGAAAATAAATCATTCGACGCCAGTGGGTTTACCGATTATCTTGCGGATTGGGTCAATCAATATCCGATTATCTCTATAGAAGATGGGATGGATGAAAGCGACTGGGATGGATGGGCCATACTGACCAGTAAGCTGGGCGATAAAATTCAATTGGTAGGCGACGATTTATTCGTAACCAATACCAGTATTTTTTCATACGGTATCGAAAAAGGCATAGCCAACTCGATATTGATAAAATTCAACCAGATTGGAACTTTGACCGAAACGCTGAAGGCGATTTCAATGGCGCACAAGGCTAATTATACCACTGTAATATCACACCGCTCGGGTGAAACCGAGGACGTCACTATCGCCGACCTCGCCGTCGCTACTAATGCGGGGCAAATCAAAACCGGCTCTCTGTCACGTTCAGATCGGGTCGCGAAATATAATCAATTGCTACGTATAGAGTCTCAATTAGGCGCTAATGCGATTTACCCGGGCAAAAAGGCATTTGCTAATCTGTAAAACAGCGGGATTTCGATGAATCAATGAAATTACTGATCGCTGTATTAATCGTTTTACTCGTTGGCCTTCAATACAAGCTATGGTTTGGTGATGGCAGCCTTTCCGAAGTAGTGCAATTGTCGAACGAGCTTGAGCGCCAGAAAGAAAAATTACGCACCCTTGAAGACCGTAACAAAATACTCGAAGCTCAGGTACTCGATTTGCAAAACGGACTTGATGCCATCGAAGAGAAGGCGCGGAACGATCTCGGCATGATAAAACCGGGGGAAACATTTATTCAGTTGATACCGAAACAGGACAGTAGCACCGGTGACCTGCTACGTGAATAACGCACCGGTTTGGGCTATTGTGCCCGCCGCAGGTACCGGCCAGCGCATGCAGAGCGAACAGCCAAAGCAATATTTATCATTTCAGGGAAAAACTATCATCGAACATTGTCTGGATCGGTTGTTGTCGCATGCCGCAATCGATGGTGTAGTAGTAGTCATTCAGGACGGCGATGAAAACTGGCGTGAGCTTGATTACAGATCGAATAAACCTGTTTTTACAGCAGCAGGGGGGGCTGAACGCCATCATTCTGTTTACAATGGACTACTGAGTTTACGGGAACAATGTGGTAGCGACGTACTCGCATTGGTACACGATGTGGTTCGACCGCTAGTCACCCATATCGATTTAGACCATATTATTAAAGCCGCTCGCGAAAACGAAGCCGGGGCAATACTGGCCGTTCCAATTTCGGATACCTTGAAGTCGCAGGGTGATGACATGAAAATAACCAGCACGGTATCGCGAGACAAACTGTGGCGTGCGTTCACCCCACAAATCTTCCAGTTGCCAATGTTATTACAGGCGTTAAAAGTGGTTATCGATGATGATTTAATAATAACCGATGATGCATCAGCAATAGAAAATCAGGGTTATTCACCTGTGTTGGTATCGGGCGATCTCACCAATATAAAAATCACCAGACCCAGCGACCTGAGCCTGGCTGCACTAATCTGGCTAAACCAACGCGATCAACAGAACGACGAATAGTGCTATTACCCCTATCGGGACAATATAGCCCATCCAGTCGCTTATACTGCCTTTAGGGGAATTTTGCACCATGCGTTTGGCACTGGGCAGAATAAAGAAAAACATCGCTACCAGTAGAATTCCAGACCCTATCTTCAACCAGTCCATAAATATTTTTCCCAAAAAATAAGCCCCTCGGAAAGGGGCTTATAAAAAGTGTTAAATTAAATCTATCTAGTCGTCACCAAAGATACCCAATATATGAAGCAAACTGGTGAATATATTCAGGATTGATAGGAATAAACCAGCCGTAGCCGCGATGTAATTGGTTTCGCCGCCATTAATCAGCGCAGAGGTTTGATACAAAATTAAACCACTCATGATCATGATAACGGCTGCGCTAACAGCAAGAGCCAATGCGGGTATTCCTAGAAACAGGTTTAAAAACATTGCTCCGATCGCTACCAGGAGTCCGACGAACAGGAACCCGCCGAGAAAGCTAAAGTCTTTGCGCGTAGTCAGAGCGTAGCCTGAAAGACCAAGGAATATTGCGCCTGTTCCACCCATAGCCACCATAACGATTGAAGGGTTAACGCTCAGGTAATAACTAATCATCGGTCCAAGGCCAAATCCCAATAGCCCGGTTACTCCAAAAATTACCGGAATTCCGGCTGCCGAATTCTGTGTCCTCGGGAGTGCAAACCAAAGTAAGCCAATCCCTATTAAGGTGGCCGCGAAAGCCATTCCGAATGACGCCTGGAGAGCAATACTTAAAAATGCCATGAATCCACTGAAAATTAGCGTCATCGAAAGCAGAATATAGGTATTTCTGATGACCTTATTGGTTTCTAAAATCGCTTCGTGTGAGCGAACTACTGTTGTGCCTATTTGCATGACTATCTCCGATTAAAAATCTTTCGACTGATGGGCACTATTTTAAGTTCCCACTCCGATGATATCAAGCGAATATTAACCGCCTACTACAATGGGATTTACTGGCTCAGAAAGTATTGATATCTGATTAATTAAATGGGGATGCATCGATCGCTTTCAAGGGCTTACCTATAGGCCAAATTCCTGATGACTCTGGGTTGCAAATGATTATAATACGCCAGCAATCCCGGCGGGCTTTTCGATTCTTCCGCTAGTGGTACACAAGAAATTTCTGGAGAGCTGGCTGAGCGGCCGAAAGCGGCGGTCTTGAAAACCGTTGAGGGGCAACCCTCCGGGGGTTCGAATCCCTCGCTCTCCGCCACGATATAGCCCTAAGTAGTTGTTATTTAGGGCTTTTTTATTTATATATAATGATAAGTGTACGGATTAGTGTACGGTTTATCTTTAAAAATAGCCTATTTCCAGTCATTTCCACTGCTTAGGCAGTAAAAACTTAATATCCCTAGAAGGTGGAACTGACAAAACTGACAAAAGTCCTGAATTAACGGAAGCTACCTATAAGCGGGCATTCAGAAATCAGCTGTAAATGACTCAAAGGTGCCCTAAGCGGACTCCCGTAACATAATCGTGAGCGACAACCTTCGGCCAACAACAGACACCCAGTTAAAAAATGAGCTCAATCGATGCAGAGCTTTTTCAGCAATAAGATTTCAACATACTTTTCCACATCATCTGACCAAAACGCCTCCCGCTGTGAGACGCGTCAGAAAATCAACGGATGATCCATTGTAATGGGTAAAACTTCCCCCCATGTAGACATCACCGTTGCCGTCGGTTGCCAGTGCGATACTACGTGGAGTCGGGGTATACCCCGATCCGGTAACAAAACCTGTGTCGATCGAGCCGTCGCTGTTTAGGCGGACGATACTTTTGGTAGCCGTACCGTTGTAGTCGCTGAAAGTTCCTCCTACGTAAACATCACCACTACCATCGGTGGCCACCACGCCGAGAAGCGCGACCAGCCCGTCGGGACACGGCAGGCTGCCGGTGTGGGTGGTGAAGATGCGTCCTTCGCTTTTTTTCATGGTGTTCCTTCAAGACTGATGTGGATACCCGTGTGAGGCCGGCTTGCGGCGTTCCACCCCACTCTATCTCTCCCCCAAGGTGGATAAGAGGACCTGTCCCTTTTCCCTTCGGTGGGTAAGATGGAGGCGTTGCAGGGAGCAATACACCCTCGAATAAGGCTAGTCGAACCGGCTGGGGCGGTAGTCGGACAGCAGGTCCACCTGCGCCCCATCCACGATCTCCATGGTGGCCAATTGTGCCATCAGAGGGGCCAGCGTCACTCCGCTGTGGGTCAGCGCCAGATAGACGTTGGGGGCCTTGGGCGAGAAGCCAACCACCGGAAACCCGTCCAATGGCATGGGCCGGTAGCCCACGGGCACCGGGATGGCCGAGGCGCCTTTCAAGGCCGGAACATACTCCGCCGCCCGGGCCAGAAGCTCATCGGCATGCGATTGAGAGTCGTCTCTGGCCAGGCTTTCCTGGGTCCCCTCGCCGATCATGGCAGACCCGTCCAGGCATTGGCGCAGGTGGATCTCCGGCCGGCCCTGTTCCAGGGACGGTGCATACACCACCGACAGGTTGGTAAATAGGGGCTGCGTAATGGGGTTGGTCCTGATCACCACGCCTGGGCTGTCCTCCTGGGGGATGGTTATCCCGGCCATCGCC
>JADFJT010000034.1 GCA_022566015.1 Pseudomonadota bacterium
TCAAATCACATTTATTTAACAGTTCAGTACCTTCGGGCGCTTTTGTACCTTCGAGCCTCACTACAATAGGAACCGAAATGTTCACTTCTGCAACCGCCGCAATAATGCCTTCTGCGATTAAATCGCAGCGTACGATGCCACCAAATATATTAACCAGAATACCTTTGACCTTGTCATCAGACAGGATGATTTTAAGCGCCTCCGCAACACGTTCCTTAGTTGCGCCACCACCCACGTCGAGAAAGTTGGCTGGATCCCCGCCTTTGAGCTTGATAATGTCCATGGTGGCCATGGCCAGACCTGCGCCATTGACCATGCACCCGATTTCTCCATCGAGCGCGACATAGCTCAAGTCCCATTCGGCAGCCCGATTTTCACGTTCATCTTCCTGGGTCTTGTCGCGCATTTCTACCAGGTCAGGGTGGCGGAATAATGCGTTGCTATCAATACTGATTTTACCATCGAGGCACAACAGCTCGCCACTGGCGGTGATAACTAGCGGATTCACTTCGACTAGCGCCAGGTCTTTTTCGACTACCATCTTGCCCAGGCCGAGGAGTATTTTGGTAAATTGTTTAATTTGGTCGCCACTTAAGCCAAGTCCAAAGGCCAGCTCACGACATTGGTAGGGCATAATTCCGACCAGTGGATCAATAGTCGCCTTGAGAATCTTCTCGGGAGTTTCCTGCGCTACCTTCTCGATTTCTACTCCGCCTTCGGTGGAGGCCATGATGACAATACGCTGTTTGGCACGATCGAGGACTGCACCGAGATATAATTCGCTGGCGATTTCGCAAATTTCTTCGACCAGCACACGATTAACAGGCTGCCCATTGGCATCGGTTTGAAAAGTGACCAGATTAGTGCCCAGCAGGGACCTGGCCACCTCACCGGCCTGCTCGGCAGAATCAACTATTTTTACCCCGCCAGCCTTTCCACGACCACCCGCATGAACCTGCGCCTTGACGATCCACTTGTCTCCAGCAAGCGATTTTGCCGCATCGATCGCCTCATGTGCAGAGAAAGCAACCTTGCCATTGGGTACTGGGATGCCGTAGGAGCGAAAAAGCTCTTTCGACTGGTATTCGTGCAAATTCATCAGAATTCTCCGCTATTCTGCGATTTAAATTAAGGGGGATCTCTGCTCTGTCGTGACCGCTCATCTCGTGCTCAAATTAATCAATTTCTGTGCTGAAAAACCTGGCAAAAATCGTGCATTTACGCCGCACAGGGAAGTGCTCGTGCCGCAGCGACAGGATATCGGGGAGCGGTCGTGCGTTCCACGCTATCTTGCTGATCTATTTGAGTCACAATCTGATTCGCTCAGACTTAATCAGAGGTTCCGTAGTTATAGACGCGCAGGTTGGTAAAAGTTAGTTAAAGTTCCAATGCCTTCGATTTCAATATCTACAACTGTATCAGGTTTCATGGTTTTAACACCCAGTGATGTGCCGCATGCTATCACATCGCCAGCGTGAAGCGTCATGTCGCCTGATATCAGGCTAACCAATTCCATCGGCGAGAAAAACATATCCGAAATCGGGTAGTTTTGACGTTCCTCTCCGTTGACCAGTGTTCGAACTCTGAGTGCATCGGGATTGTCGAGTTGCGCGATACAGGGACCTATAATGCCGAAACTATCAAAACTCTTTGCCCGGGTCCACTGTGGAAAAGCATCGTACTTGAATAATAAATGGATCGCTGTTACGTCATTAATGCAGGTATAGCCAAAAATATAGTCGGCGATATTATCTCGATTAACGCCTTTGCAGGTTTTGCCGATGACCACACCGAGTTCCCCTTCGTAAATGAGGCGCCCATCGTAACCGTGCGGATGCATAATTTCGGCACCATGTCCCGAAACACAGCTCTCGGGTTTGAGAAAGTAAAAAGGAAATTCTGGCCGTTCAAGATCCTGTGCTTTTGCCAATGCATGAAAATTATTCCACATCGCGACTATTTTTGTGGGTTCGCAGGGTGCTAGCAGGTTTACTTCGTCGACGCGTAGACTGTTTTCACTGATCTCGGGGGATCGGTACATGTCGCCGGTATGGCAATGGATGGTATCGTTTTCGAGCAGGCCAAATCCTTTTTCGCCAGCGTATTCATAGCGAACCCATTTTTTTGACATGCTATTCTCCAACCACTGAAAAGTACTACTCGTATGACAGTACTGTGTATGCGATCGATAATAGGCCGGATTGACCATACAAATCAATTTATGGTGTCACTGTTAAAAAACTCGGGCATAAAAATTTACTCGATAATCAAAATTGTTAGGGAGCGGGGATGACGATAAGCCCGTCTGAATCAGGTCGAATACTGGCTGTATCTTCCTGGCTGTACGAGGAATACAGCCTTTTCTATCGAGAATTTTTAACTATTCTTGATCTTGCAAAATTAGCTTTCGAGAAACGCGACTATTCGAGTTCGGTGCGAGTCAGTGCGCGAAGGTTGTCTCTTTACAGCGCCAGTATCGTCGATGTCAGTGAAAGGTTGAAGCGGACTTATCCTGAGATACATGGCGATGAAGACCTTTGGGAGGAAGTCGAATCTCAATATCGGCAACTTGTAAAGGGGGAATATGCCGAAGACGTAGGCCGAGCCTATCTGCACTCGCTTCGACGTAGAATTTATCAGGGGGAATGGAGAACGGCAGATTACTCATTTTTCGAAATGATATCGTCATCGGATGAAAATTTATTGAAGACGGTAATTTGCTTCGAATTAAACGGGCATTTGTCCTGCGAAGTGGTTGAGGAGATTTTAAAGATCCCGGATTTCACCCGAAGTCTGGAAAATATCCAGGATGATGCCAATCGAATAGCACAACGTGTTGTCGATAATATTGATCGAACTTCTCGGCGGATTAATCGATTGATTCGGGTAGAAATGATTAATACTGGTTTTTATCGAAATAGGGGAGCATACCTGGTAGGGCGTCTGGTTTTTGATAATGAAAGTTTTATCCCCCTGATCATCGCATTACTCAATCACGAGTTGGGCATTTATGCCGATGCCGTGTTAACCAGTGAAACCTATGCTCATAATATTTTTAGCTCGACGCTGGCGAATTTCCATGTAACGACTACCTACTATCATGAAGTATGTGCATTTTTGAAAAAAATTATGCCGAGAAGGCCTCTAGGACTGCACTACTCGACCATAGGGTATAACCACCTGGGCAAGGTTGCCGTCATGAGTGAACTTGAAGCAGAGCTGGTCGGCTGTGATCAGGGCCTGGAAACGGCTGTTGGCTCACCAGGAACTGTTGCAATGGGATTTTCGTCGACTAACTCTGCCTACAATTTAAAGGTCATTCGGGATAAACCAACTGAAAAATATAAGTGGGGGGAGTATGGAGGCCTGGAATCGGTGATTCGAAAATATACCCGTATCCACGAAATTAACCGCACAGGTAGCATGCTGGATAGTATCATTTTTTATAAGGTACGCCTTGATCGACAGTGGTTCTCCGCCGAACTGCTTGAGGACTTGCTCACACAGGCTTCAGAATCGGTATCTTTACTCGGCGATGATGTCATTTTTAAATATTTGATCGTTCAAATTAAACTAACCCCTCTACCAGTTTATCTCGAAAATGCCAGCGAGAAACAGGCTGAAACGGCGATTACCAACCTGGGTTATTGCATTAAAAATAATGCGTCCGCTAATATTTTTAATAAAGATCTGGATGCCAGAAATTATGGCATTGGTTCTTTCTCGAAGATTTATCTATTTGACTACGATGCGCTTGAAGATTTAACGGAGGTAAAAATTCGGACTAATCTTGATCGGGAGGATGGTGAGGAAGATATCCCGGATTGGTATTTTGAAGAGGGCGTGGTTTTTCTACCCGAAGAACTGGTATCTGGATTATGTATCCGCCAGAAAAAATATTGCGATTATTTTATCCGTCGTCATGCAAATTTACTGGGCACTGAATACTGGACTCAAATACAGAATGATCTTTTGGGCGGCACGATCCCAAGCATTAGCGTTTACCCGGACAATGAAAGAATTCGTGACTGATTTTTACCACTCAGCGGTTTGAAAAATCCTTTACATTTAATATCTGGAGAGTAAAATTTAAAGCTGGCATACTGTATACCAGAATTAAAAATCAGGTAATTATATACAAAAAATAATATTTTTAAGGCTGCACAAACTGATTACCTGTCCTTAAAGTCAGTTTGCGATCCTTTCCTAATCTAAAAAACCAAAATTAATCAGCGGTTACTCGCCAGGTTAATTACACGAAGCACCTGAATAATGGTATACCGTTCGACTCGATACTATTAGAGTGCTATTAGGATAAACAGGCGCCTGGGGTGGTGCCTGGAGAGATAATGTCTCTGGCGACTGGTTAGAGGCATTTAATTTTAGGTCGAAGCTGACCTGTTACAACTGGAGGATAAGTATAATGTTTAAATCATATCGCACGTTCACAAAACTAGTTTGTGCTATCGGCGCGAGCGCGATCCTGGTAGGTTTGCCAGCTGTCGGGCATGCCTGGGAGCCTATAAAACCGGTTGAATTTGTTGTTATGGCGGGTAAAGGAGGTGGTGCGGACAAAGCCGTCAGATTAATACAAAGCATCATTGCATCAGAAAAAATGGCCCCGGTTCCATTCACGCCGATAAATAAGCCTGGTGGTTCGGGCGCCGAAGCGCTGGTTCATTTGAAGGGCAAAACGGGTGATAACCATACACTCATGTTTACCCTCAACAGCTTTTACACCACTCCGCTACGTCAGCCTGGACTAGGAATTGATATCGCCACTTTTACACCAGTCGCCCGGATGGCAGAAGATACCTTCTTGCTGTGGGTGAATTCCGACCGTAAAGATATTAATAATATCGAAGACTTCGTTAAGGCGGCTAAAGCAAAGGGTAGTAATTGGATCATGGCTGGAACAGGTAAGAATTCGGAAGATAACCTGTTAACCGATTTTCTTAACAAAGCTTACGGCCTGAATATGAAATACGTGCCCTATAAAGGTGGAGGCAAGGTTGCCAAGGAACTCGCGGGAAATAATGCGGATTCAACTGTGAATAATCCCTCTGAGCAACTCGGGTTTTACGAAGCGGGCAACACTAAAGCGTTGGCAGCCTTCACGGATAAGCGGTTACCACTTTTTCCAGACACGCCTACTTTTAAGGAACTCGGTAAGGACTACGTCTATTACATGCAGCGAACCGTTGTTGGTGCACCCGGTATGAGTAAGGAAGCAGCGGATTATTATCGGGAACTTTTTACACGCGTATTCAATTCTGATAAATGGCAGGATTACCGTACCAAGAAAAGTTTGCAGGGTGATTTGCTGACCGGTGATGCATTGATGAGCTACTGGAAAACCGAGCGAGAAGTTCATCGTGTAATGCTCAAAAATATGGGTGTTATCAAGTAGAGGTAGAAACAAGTAGAGGTAGAAAATATTTAAATCGTAATAATCCAGGTAGATAGGGGAGATTTTCATTCATGTCAGTGCGTACTGCAGAATTATTAATGGCGATGATGATGGGCGTCTTCTCTATCTACCTGATGTTCAAAAGTTACGAACTTCCCGTTGGGTGGATTGAAGGTGAGGGGCCAGGCGGCGGAGCCTGGCCATTCTGGCTGTCATTGGTGATGCTGCTTTCCTGCCTGGGAATTATATTTAACTGGATTCGCAAGGTCGGTCCTATTGCCACCTCGGATAAAGTTTATGTTCGCGCCGATGTGCTGACTGAAGTGGGGGCAGTTGCGATTTCTTTGATAGTGACCGTTGCCTTATTTTCGATAATCGGAATTTATGGTTCATTACCGTTATTTCTGATTTTCTACGTCAGGTTTTTGGGTGGGCATTCGTGGATGCTTACCTCGGCGTTGGCCATTATAATCCCGGTATCTATTTTCTTTTTTTTCGAAGTCACACTCAAAATAATTCTACCAAAAGGATATACAGAACCCCTGTTTATACCGCTCTATAAGATGTTTTTTTAGCCATCGAAAAACGCGCTCCTACTAAAAGAGAAATAAGATTATGTTGGAAACTTTAGGACTCCTGGCTAACGGGTTCACCGTTGTATTTGAACCACAAAACCTCATGTTAATCATTGCCGGTTGCGCGCTTGGAATATTTATCGGTGCAATGCCTGGCCTGGGCTCGGTTAATGGCGTCGCGATATTGTTGCCTTTGACTTTTCTGGTTCCACCAACCGGCGCAATTATATTTCTTGCAGCGATTTATTACGGTGCCATGTATGGCGGCGCTATATCATCCATAATGCTTGGTATACCGGGTGCTTCGACTGCAGTTGCCACTACCTTTGATGGTCGGCCTTTGGCGAAACAGGGCATGGCCGACAAAGCGCTGACCGCAGCAGCCGTGGCCTCGTTCGTAGGGGGTTCTATCTCTGTCGTTTTGTTTACCTTTTTTGCACCGCCGCTAGCACATGTCGCTTTGGTGTTTGGTGCCCCAGAAGAATTTGCTTTGATGTTACTAGCCTTTGCAACCTTTGTTGGTCTCGGTGGTGATGACCTGTTTAAAACTCTTTTTTCGATTTCTATCGGGCTCGTATTGAGTGCGGTGGGTTTCGACATTATCTCCGGTGAACCGCGTCTGGTGTTATGGGATATCACCGGATTTTTGCACGGAATTAATTTTTTAATTCTCGCGATTGGAATTTATGGTATCGGAGAAATGCTCTGGACGGTCGAGGAACACCGACTCGGTGGCGGTAAAAGTATGCTGTCTGATGCCACCGTAACGGTGAAACGAACTCTGGCAAACTTGCGTGAATTGATGACCACCTGGAAATCAATCGTAATGGGCTCGTTCCTGGGTTATTTTGTCGGCATACTTCCAGCAGCTGGTGCGACGCCGGGTTCCCTGATGGCTTATGGTATAGCCAAACAAATATCGAAGAATCCGGAAAAATTTGGCCATGGCGCGTTAGATGGCGTATGCGCACCTGAAGCAGCTAACAATGCAGCCAGTACGGGTTCGATGTTGCCCATGTTGACTCTGGGTATACCGGGTTCTCCGACCACAGCTATATTGCTTGGTGGAATGGTTATCTGGGGGCTGGAACCCGGCCCAAGATTGTTCGTAGACCATCCTGATTTTGTTTGGGGATTAATCGCTTCGCTCTATGCCGCTAATCTGTTTTCGGTTTTAATTAATGTTGCTTTTATTCCGGTTTTTATAAGGATACTAAAAACTCCTTTTACGATATTGGCACCAATTATTTTCATATTGTGTTTGATCGGTGGGTATGCGCCTACCCAGTCCCTGCATGATGTCTGGTTGATGGTTATTTTCGGGATTGTTGGCTACCTGATGCGCAAACTAGACTATCCGATGGCGCCTGCAGTATTAGCGATAGTGTTGGGACCGCTGGCCGAACCCGCCCTGAGGCAATCGTTGATCATTAGCGATGGCTCTTTCTCGATTTTCTTTACCCGAACTTATTCCGGGCCGATTATGGTCGCCGCACTGATATTTTTGTTCCTGCCGCTAATAAAGATCGTTTATGTCAAGCTTCGTAAGCAGTATGCCTAGTCACTACTTTAGATGGCGAATCGCGATTTTATGCAACAGCGTAAGGGGTGTTTTATGGTGAAGACACTTAACATAGTTCCACTGGAACCTGCCAAGGTGCTCAAAACCCAGGTCTACGAGGCCTTAAAAGAAATCATTGGTAAAATGGATATATATTCAGGCGAAGAATTACCTCGACTGGATGAAAGGGCGCTGGGTGAACGACTCGGCGTAAGTAGAACCCCGGTTCGAGAAGCGATATCGAGGCTAGAACAGGAGGGCCTGGTTAAGAATATCGCTCGCAGGGGTGCCTTCATAGTTCGAAAAACGAAGGACGAAATCCTCGATATGATCGATGCCTGGGCCGCCCTGGAGAGCATGGCGGCAAGGCTCGCAACGAGTCGAGCCAGCGATGATGAAATAGCCTCTTTGCGCCGTGACTTCGCCTCTTTTGGTGATAGTGAAGAAGCCAGAGCCCATATTGATGAATACTCTGAAACTAATATCAAGTTTCATCAGACGATTATTAATCTGGGGAAATCAGCATTGATTACACAAATGTCTGCTCAACTGTTTTTTCACATGCGCGCGATTCGGGCAAGCACAATTAAGGAACGTGACAGGATCTCTCGTTCCGTTATTGACCACATTCGGATCATCGAGGCAATCGAGGAAAGGGATCCATATCACGCCGAACAGTTAGTGCGCGATCATGCGCTCGAGCTGGCCAAACATGTCGATAAATATGTCGACTATCTGGATTGATGCTAACCAGGTCTACGGTTGCTGGTCGGCGTAGAACGACTAATTAGAAAATAACCAGACTGAATAAATTCAGAGGTGCATTATGGCAAGTGTAATTGAGAACAGGGCAGTGTCAGATACTGCAAGCGATACCCTGCAGCAAAAAAATAAAGATGGTTCGGTCATTTCCGGTGGCCATCTGGTAGCGAAGGCGCTCAAATCAGAGGGCGTAGATACCATATTTACCTTATGCGGTGGTCATATTATCGACATTTACGATGGGTGTCTCGATGAGGGAATTCGTATAGTCGACGTGCGCCACGAGCAGACCGCAGCGCACGCGGCAGATGGTTATGCACGTCAAACAGGCAAGTTGGGTTGCGTGGTTACTACCGCTGGTCCGGGCTGTACCAATGCGGTCACTGGTATTGCGACTGCATTCCGATCTGAAAGCCCAATTCTCCACATCGGTGGGCAGAGTTCATTAGGCCAACACAAGATGGGGTCATTACAGGACCTTCCGCATGTCGATATGATGAATCCGATTACCAAGTTTTCCTCTGGCGTTTTCTCGACCGAACGTATTGCCGATATGGTGGCGATGGCGGCGCGTGAATGCTTCAATGGAGCCTATGGTCCTTCTTATCTTGAGATTCCACGAGATATACTGGACCGTGAAATTCCAATCGAAACCGCAGTGATTCCTGAGCCGGGTACGTATCGTGCCTCGGTCAAGTCAATCGGTAACCCGGCAGACATCGAAAAATTAGCCGACATCCTGGTCAAGGCAAAACGACCCGCAGTATTGCTGGGCCAGCAGGTTTGGGCTGCCCGGGGGCATGAAGCGGCCATCAGTTTTGTGCGTGCACTGGATATTCCAGCCTATATGAATGGCGCGAGTCGAGGCATGTTGCCGCAAAGTGACCCGCATCATTTTGATCGTACGCGCAGCGATGCGTTCAAAAATGCGGACGTTATTCTTATCGTTGGCACTCCATTCGATTTCAGAATGGGTTATGGCAAACGCATCTCCAAAGAAGCCACCCTGGTGCAGATTGATCAGAGTTATTCTACAGTTGGTAAGAACCGTGCCATCAGCCTTGGCCTGGTAGGTGACCCAGGAGCAATTTTAGCAGCGGTTGAACAGGCTGCGTCAGGCCACATTGATAAGAGTGCGGGGCAGGAGCGAAAAAACTGGATGGAAGAGCTGCGTAAAATTGAAGCAGCGAAACTGGAAAAATTGATGCCGATGTTTACCTCCGATCAAAGCCCTATCCACCCATATCGGCTTGCCTACGATATCAACGAATTCCTGGGTGAAGATACTATTTACGTTGGAGATGGTGGCGACATCGTTACGATTTCGGCCCAGGCAGTTCGCCCCCGTAATCCGGGCCAATGGATGGATCCCGGTGCCCTCGGTTCGCTCGGTGTAGGAACCGGTTTCTCAATGGCGGCCAAGCTTGCACATCCGAATAAGGAAGTTATCTGTCTTTATGGTGATGGCGCATTCGGCATGACTGCGTTTGACATGGAAACCGCGCAACGTTTCGGCGCACCGTATCTAGCCGTAATCGGTAACAACTCGGCGATGAATCAAATTCGTTATGGGCAACTTGCCAAGTACGGTCAGGAGCGCGGCAATGTCGGAAACAAACTAGGTGACGTTCCGTTTTCGAAATTTGCAGACATGATCGGAGGCTACGGCGAAGAAGTGCATGAAGCTAAAGAAATTTTACCAGCGTTGCTGCGAGCGCGCGAGGCCATTGCAAAAACGGGTAAGTGTGCAGTAGTGAACGTGTGGGTGGATCCGAACGAATATGCGCCGGGAACCAAAGCGCAGACGATGTATAAATAATTCGGTAGTTAAACGATTGGGGAGCCTTGACCTACTCTCACTAACCAGCAATTTTTCACTTGACTAAAATCATTTATTTTAGAGGTAAATAATGTCCAAAGCACTAGACGGTATCAGGATACTGGACTTCACCCATGTTCAATCCGGGCCTACCTGTACGCAATTGCTAGCCTGGTTGGGCGCTGATGTAATCAAGGTCGAACGTCCAGGCGTAGGCGATGCCACGCGCAAGCAACTGGTAGATGTGGAAGGTGTCGATAGCCTGTATTTTACCATGCTGAACCATAATAAGCGGTCGCTGACGCTTAATTCAAAGCATGAAACCGGCAAGCAGGTACTCGAACGCCTGGTTAAAAAATGTGATGTGTTAGTGGAAAATTTCGCACCAGGTGCGCTCGATCGAATGGGTTTTGGCTGGGATCGTATACAGGAGCTGAATCCGCGGATGATTATGGCGTCGGTAAAAGGTTTCGGTCCAGGCCCATATGAAGACTGCAAGGTGTATGAAAATGTGGCGCAGTGCGCGGGTGGCTCCGCTTCTACTACTGGTTTTCATGATGGTTTGCCGATGGTAACCGGCGCGCAAATAGGCGACTCAGGAACTGGACTTGGTCTTGCTCTAGGTATTACGGCTGCATTATTACAGCGAGAAAAAACCGGCCGAGGGCAACGCGTACTGGCGCCGATGCAAGATTCTGTACTCAATTTGTGTCGCGTGAAACTACGCGATCAGCAACGACTCGCTCATGGACCACTCACGGAATACTCGCAGCATGGTGAGGGTGTCGAGTTTGGGGAGGCCACCCCCCGCGCTGGAAATGATTCAGGTGGCGGTCAGCCAGGTCGAATTCTAAAGTGCATAGGCTGGGAAAGAGACCCTAATTCTTACACTTATTTCATTACGCAGGCGGCGGCCTGGCCAAAAATCTGTGAAGTGATCGGAAAGCCTGAGTGGAAAGATAATCCCGATTACGCAACACCACCCGCACGACTTCCGCGGCTCAATGAAGTGTTCGATGAAATAGAAAAGTGGACACTAACCAAAACTAAATACGAAGTCATGGATATCTGCAATCCCCTCGATATACCCGTGGGACCCATTCTTTCGATGAAGGAATTGGCCGACGAACCTTCGTTGCGGGAAACTGGCACCATCGTCGAGGTTGATCATCCTGAGCGGGGCAAATATTTAACGGTTGGCTGTCCGATCAAGTTGTCAGATAGCAAAGTAGAGGTGACACGTTCACCATTGCTCGGTGAACACACCGACGAAATCCTCGCAGATGTGCTCGAATATAGCGCCGACGAAATAGCCGAGATCAGGGAATCCGGTGCAATATGATCAAATCAAAACCCGGGGGATCGATATGCGAATAGTAGTTCATGGGCAACAGGCATTTGGTAAAGCCGTTCTCGAACGGCTGTTGGACCGTAACGATAATATCGTCGCGGTTTGCACCGCACCCGATATAGAAGGCAAGCCACTTGATCCGCTGAAGGAACTAGCCCAGGATAAAAGTTTACCCGTTCATCAGCCCGTATCTTGGAAAACGCCAGAATCGCTTGAGTTGATGCAATCTTTCGATGCCGATGTGTGCATTATGGCCTATGTATTATTGTTTATTCCTCAACCGGTTCTCGATGCACCGAAACTAGGTTCTTTTCAGTACCACCCTTCATTGCTACCGATGCACCGTGGCCCGTCTTCAATTAACTGGCCCATAGCGATGGGCTCAACACGAACCGGGTTAAGCATATTCTGGCCCAATGAAGGACTAGATGAAGGCCCAATTTTGATGCAAAAAGAATGCGAGATAGGGCCAGACGAAACTTTAGGCAATATTTATTTCGATAAATTATTCCCGATGGGTGTAGATGCGATGATTGAGTCCCTCGATCTGGTGAAAGCGGGAACTGCGCCTAAAAAGACTCAAAATCTCGATGAAGGAAGTTATGAATCCTGGTTTGGTAAAGCTCAGGTTGAAATTGACTGGAGTAAATCGGCATCAGATATATACAATACTATCCGTGCAGGCAATCCTCAACCAGGAGCCTGGACTAAGGTCGATGGGGTGATTGTGCAATTCTATGATAGTCGACGAATTGACGAAGTCGCCGGTGATGCTGGATCAGTAGCGGGGATAAGTGACGAAGGAATCCTGGTTTCGGCTGGTGATAATGGAGGCGTAATAGTTTCAAGAGTACGTCCCTCAGGTGAAGGTAAAATGAGCGCTGCCGAATACGCGGCCGCGAGCGGATTAAAGCTTGGCGCAAAATTAGGTAATTAACGGATTTTTTTTGATGAAAGTATGTGTTGTTGGTGCCGGAGCAATCGGCGGCTATCTGGGTGTTCGAATCGCCGAGCAGGGACATGAGGTATCGTTGATCGCCCGTGGTCCACACCTTGCCGCTATAAAAGCGAAGGGTTTGACGCTGCGCCAAAATGGAGACGAAACCAATGTTAGTGATGTTTTTGCGACCGATAATATGACCGAATGCGGTCCGCAGGATGTTGTTTTACTGACATTAAAAGCGCATCAAATTACCTCTGTTGTAGATGATCTAAAAACCTTGTTCGGCCCTGATACCGTAATGGTCGCTCTGCAGAATGGAATTCCCTGGTGGTACTTCCAGGGTATTGGTGGCGAATATGAAAATAGAACGGTAGAAACGGTCGACCCAGGGGGCGTTTTGGCCAATACCATTGATCCTAAACGGATAATAGGATGTATTGCCTATCCAGCCGCCACTATAGCTGAACCCGGGGTAATTCAACATGTCGAAGGTGATCGATTCCCGGTCGGCGAACTCGATTGTAGCGAATCTAAACGGCTAAAAATGGTATCTGATCTATTTATCGAAGCCGGATTTAATTCCCGCGTGTTGACAGATATTCGCTCTGAAATCTGGCTTAAACTGTGGGGTAATCTGACCTTCAATCCAATCAGTGCATTGAGCCATTCCACGCTCGTTGATATTTGTCAGTATCCACTGACCCGCGAGCTTGCGACAACAATGATGACCGAAGCACAACATATTGCCGAGCGTCTCGGTGCCACGTTTAGAGTAACGATAGAACGGCGTATTGCAGGTGCTGAAGGTGTTGGAAAGCATAAGACTTCGATGCTTCAGGACGTCGAGGCCGGTAAGCCGTTAGAAATCGACGGCATGTTAGGTGTGGTGATCGAGTTAGGAGAAATGACCGGAATTGATACGCCAGCACTGAAGGCGCTTTATGCCTGTGCCAGCTTGTTGAATCAAAAGATTCAACAGGAGTCGGTTTATATCAAGGAGCGCCCACTCGAATCTTAGTGGGTATAGCAGTCAATGCCCCCGACCACAGGCCAGTTGGAACAAGCAGGTGCAGGTCCCTGGAACCCCGGTATCAAGTCAAGTTTGCCGTCGGAATACCTTCCATTGTCAACAATGTTTCGACCGGAAAATGTATTTACCAGCGTCGAAACCGCCAGTGAACTAAGCGATTTTACTGGGCTTCCTATCCAGCAGCTCATTTTTTTTAGACCCGAAAGACTCATTGTTCATGAGTTACTCATTCGAGTTTCGGCCGATATATTCGTCTCCGACGGGTCCAGATATGAAGATCTAGGAGTCAATTTTCGTTCGGTAGTTAATAGGATATTAACGGGTTATATCAACCCGGAGCTGGAACAGATAGTGAAGCGTTTCGAACAGTTAAAATTTCAGATTGAATCTATGGTTGAGCGCGAGCTGGACGAAAACCTTTTCAAAAAAACTACCCGCGCTGAACCAAAACCTGGTGCATTTAGTCTCAGCAAATTATTTAGGTCAGGTCGTAGAAAACCAGACATCAGGCCGATCGATTCAATCGAATCGCGCGATCAGAATATTATTTCGAACTGGAGGAGAAAAGCTGAAATCGAGGATGATCGACAATCCAGGGTGTTGTATCAGTCTCTGCTAAAAATATCCAATGCGATCATCGCCCGGCATGGCCGCCTGATGGGTGACCGTGAATTACTGAAATCCCTGGTCACCGGATTTGCCTGTAACGAATATGGCAGTAGATTAATTGGTGAGCTCATTGCGCCCTATATTATCGAGGCGGCTGACCAGGAGAATTATATTTTACTGCCACCTCAATCCCAGCCAGTGGTCATTAACATTAAGGGTGCCTCCGCATCAGGCAAAAGCACGATGCGCCCGATCCAGCAAAAACAGATAGAAAAATTAGGTCTCAATTGGCAGGAGTTTGCATTAATCAGCCCGGATATCTGGCGTAAGTACTTGCTTGATTATGACTCATTGGGAGTCGCTTATAAGTATGCCGGAACACTCGCAGGTGACGAGATCCCAATCATCGATCAAAAGCTTGACGCCTATATCAGTGCCAAAGCTAAACAGGGCCGCATATCTCATTTACTAATTGACCGATTTCGATTCGACAGCTTTGCGTCAGGGTACGATAGCGAAAAAGGCAGCAATTTACTGACACGCTTTGGGCACACTATATATCTAGCTTTTATGATAACGCCTCCCGAGGCTACCGTAGAACGAGCCTGGATACGCGGACTCCAGGTTGGGCGTTATAAAGCGGTCGATGATTTGCTGGATCACAACATCGAAGCCTTTAAGGGTATGCCAGTACTGTTTTTCACCTGGGTATTACGTGAAGACAAGAAAGTTTTTTACGAGTTTCTTGATAATAGTGTCGATAAAGGAAGCAAGCCACGAACGGTCGCCTTTGGGTTTAATAATGAGATGTATCTGCTCGATTTCAAATGTATGCTCGATATCGTGCGTTATACGAAGATCAATATTCATGCGTCGAATCTGGCGGAAGTTTATCCCGCAGAAGTTGATATGGGAGGGGCTGCCAATGCCGGTTTTTTGTTAAAATGCGCCAGGAAAATCCGTATCATCCATTTTGTTGATCGCGAGTCATGGAAAATTTACGCTTGTATGGAATCTAGCGAAATGACCTGGGTCGATCCGGAGTTGACTGCTCGAATACTGCGCGAAGAAGAGCCGAGAGCAGGATTCCAGGCTATCGCTCCTGGACTAGTAGAAAAAATGTCGCAAATACAGCATAAATCTGCCAGGCCAGTGCCCGCCGAAGCATGCCATTACACCATGGGCGCTCTCAATTAAGTGCTCTTGCCAAGAGAGGATATATATACCTGATGATCATTTCTTTCGACACCCTGAGCCCTGATAAAATCTACTTCACCATGATCCAGACCTTGATGCCAAGGCCGGTTGCCTGGGTGTTGTCGGAAAATCCAGATGCAGGCTATAACCTCGCACCTTTTTCCTACTTCAACGCAATTAGCAGTAATCCACCATTAATCATGTTGTCCATAGGGGTAAAACCAGATGGAGGCCCAAAAGATTCGCGTCTAAATATCGAAGCAAAGGGGGACTTTGTAGTGCACATAGCGCATCGAGAGATGGCGCCTTTGGTCACGCAGACTTCGGCGACGCTGCCTCGCGGTGTATCTGAAATTGATCGGGCAGGGTTAAAAACCTGTGAATTTCCCGGCAGTCGATTACCGCGCCTTAGCGAATGTCGTATTGCTTATGCCTGTAATTTGTACGAATTGCGTGAAATAGGAAAAGCGCCTCAGGCATTAATAATTGCCGAAGTAAAGCAGGTGTACATCGATGATGCAGTAATCGAACACGATGCTAAAGGTCGAGTTCTGGTGATGGCAGAAAAAGTCGATCCAATAGGGAGACTCGGTGGCGGTGAATATACAACTTTCGGCGAGAAGATCTATTTTCCGAGACCAAAATAAAATTTAATCAAAAGCCCTGAATGGTATTAGTGGTAGTAATTCGTTAGTCATATCCGGTATGTCAGGGGCGATCTTCGGTCACGACACCTTAGAAATCACCATATAAGCGTGCACATAATCCATGGCGTGACCTTCGGGGCTTTCTCTGACCATGGTTTGGTAGGTGTTATAGTAGTCTTCGATAATTTCTCGTCGCTGTTCTAAAGAACGTTCATCCGACAATGCATTATGGAAGATACTTTCGTTCCAGCTTCGAATCGTCGGGATGTATTCCGCGGCGAATTTCTCGGCGTCGCCATGTTGCTTGAAATCTTCGGCAAAAGGGCATTTTACTATGCGCGTGTCGATATGATCGAGTCGCAATCCGGCCTGGTACACGGCTTCGTCTGGATCGACCAGTGGTGCCGAAAATTCATCCACCGATTTATAATACTGCGGCAGGGTCATGTTTTCATATTCATCGCGGGTAATTCGGCCTTGATCCAGAAACGATAGCCAGATCTGATTGAAGGTATCGAACATATTAATGCCGCCTGTATTTCCAAGATAACGTCCCTGGTCGTCGGTGCCGAAATTAATTAACACCAATTTCCCGCCCGGTTTTAATTCACTGGCCCGGTGCATCAAAATCTGTCGCCAGTCGCTGCTGGCCTGTTTACGAAACGCCTTTAATTCACTACCTTCGGCGCCGACCGCTTGAACGTGGTTTGTTATATTACATACCTTGTTGCTAAGCCAGTGCATAGCGGTTGCTGAAAAGCCAAGATTGAGCGAGCCTGCCGGCAGGATTTGCCGGTAGAAAGAAGTAGCGGAAACGAGTGGGAAAATATTTTTTCGCTCGTCCAGGTAGGTGTCAAATGGGCCGAGTCCATGAACATTAGTGAAAAGCGCATTGAAATCATTACGCGGTTGATCGGTATAAACGATAGAAACTGGAATCCCAGGCGCACGTCGAAAAACCGTGTCTATCGCGCTTGAAATCATGCTTAACGAGGTACCCGCATCCGCACAGCCCATATCCGACAGGGTAAACCCATCTGCCATACAGGAGTCGGGTAGCGACTCAATCGCTTCTGTAACTAGCGGGGTGGCCGCATCGATGACGAGTTTAGCACCCTTGGTGGCAAGTGAATAAAGGCCACCACTACTCATGGTGATGCCTTCCGACTGTGCTTTTGTCAGGCTCATTAAACCATCTCCGATGAAATTAAATGACAGGATCGAACCGGATTAGATTTCTATCAGGTACTATTTCTGAATCGATTTAGTCGGTGAAATATTAGGTTCAATCCTTTAGGAAAGACAGTACAAGTTTCGCCATTTTCTTCGAACCAGCCCCTTCGCCGAGATTTTCTCGTACCAGGTGCAAGTTTTGTATCATAGTATTTCGATAATCGCTGTCTTCCAGTAGCCGGAAAATTTCGGCACTAATATTAGCAACGGTGGCATTGCCCTGCAAAAATTCGCGCACGATAGACTGGTTGACGACTATGTTGGCGAGGCCCACGTACGGGATGGTAATCAGGCGACTCATGATCTGGTAGGACAACCAGGACATTTTGTAAATGATACACATCGGAACGCTGAGCAGGGCGATTTCCAACGTGACTGTTCCCGAACATGAAATAATCGCTTTGCAGCAGGGAATCAAGCTATAAATATCACCCCGAGTCAGGACAATATCGACCGACGATTGTTTGCATAACCGTTCGACCGCATCATAATCGAGTGAGCTAGCGACCGGCATCACAAAGCGAATTTCCGGAGTTCGCGACAACATCGACGCTGCGGTTTCTAACATCAGCGGTAGTATTCGTTCAATTTCGCTATCTCGGCTACCGGGGAACAACCCGACCACAGGCTGAATGGTATCCAGACCCAATTGTTGACGCATTTGATCAGCGGGTATGGTGGCGACTACCTTGTCGAGCAGTGGGTGCCCGACAAAACTCACTGGAATATTTGCCGCCTGGTAATAGGATTCTTCAAATTTAAAGATCACTGCCATGTGATCGATTAATCGTCCAATCTTATGGATGCGTTTAGGGCGCCAGGCCCAGACCTGTGGGCTGATATAAAACAGAACCTTAATCCCTAGCGTGCGGGCGTGGCGTGCCATCTTTAAATTAAATTCGGGATAATCTACCAGGATGAGTAAATCTGGCCTGGTTTGTTCCATCGTTTGCCTGACGATCGCCATCGCGCGTTTGATGTCGCCCCAACGTTTCAATACCTCGATGATTCCCATTACAGCAATAATCGACGAATCGAAGAAGACATCAACGCCGGATTTCTTCATCTCCTTGCTACCCATGCCACTGATATGGACAAGGGGGCATATTTGCCTAATCTGGCCGACAAACTCGGCTGCATGCGCATCGCCGGAGGCTTCGCCAGCCAGAATCATGATATGCGGTTTCCCCATCAAGTGTTTAGAACGGCTTCACAGACGGCCTCTACCTGCTGTTCAGACATTTCAGGGTATATCGGTAACGATAGGCAACGTCTCGTTACAGACTCGGTAATCGGCAGGTGAACTGAATTAGCGCCGGCAAACGCCTTTTGCTGGTGCAGTGGAATCGGGTAATAAATCGAGCAGGCGATACCCCTGGCGATAACAGCTTCGCGAATCTGATCGCGTCGCTCGGTTAACAGGGTAAATATGTGAAATATATGATCGCGGTCTTTCGGTATCAATGGGGTTTGCAATTCTTTGCCGGCGAGTAGCCTGTTATAGGTTTCTGCAATCTTGAGACGATTTTGATTATATTCATCGATATGTTTTAATTTGATACGCAGTATCACCGCCTGTAATTCATCGAGACGGCTATTGTAACCGATCACATCGTGATGGTATTGCTCACTGCTCCCATGGTTGCGGTATACCCTGACCTGACGGGCAACTTCATCATCATCGGTGGTAACCATCCCTCCATCCCCATAACAGCCGAGGTTCTTGCTTGGAAAAAAACTATAAGCACCGGCATCACCTATGGTGCCAGTCATACGCTTTCGATAACAGCTACCGAAAGATTGTGCGCAGTCTTCAAGAACGAACAGTCCATGTTTGTCGGCAATGGAGTTAATTTCATCCATATTTGCTGGTTGGCCGAACAGATGAACTGGAATAATTGCGCGCGTTTTATCGCTTACTGCAGCATCTATTTTGGAAGCATCGATATTCAGGGTGTCTGGATCTATGTCAACAAACACAGGTATGGCGCCGACATAACAGATAGCCTCGGCCGTGGCAATAAAGGTAAAGGCGCTGGTGATCACCTCGTCCCCATCCCCGATTTTTGCTGCGCGCAGTACCAGGTGCAATGCATCGGTACCAGAGGCACAACTGATCGCATGTTTTGCTCCCAGGTATTCAGCGGCTTCCTGTTCAAACGCCAGTACATTGGGGCCCAGGATAAAGCGAGCCTCTGACAGGGCCTTGAGCAATGCCGGGTCAATTTCACTTTTCAGGCTTTGGTATTGACCTTTCAGGTCAACCATAGGAATGTTCATATTGTATTCCTGATCTGAGAAGTGATTGCAATCGCTGTCTCGAGCACACGTTTGCCATCTTCACCATTGACTCGTGGACGATCGTGGGTCTGGATGGCATGAGCGAAATCCTGTATTTCCAGGTTCAACGCGTCGTTATCTTCAAATTTAATTTCCCTGTGGGTAATATTTTTAAAACCGGCCTCGTTATCGGTTTCTCCCTTATAATTAATGGAAAGTATTTTTTCCTGTAAATCTGCGGAGATATACATGTCTTTCTGAAATATACGCAACTTCCGTTCGTGTTTTTGACTGACCCGGCTCGCTGTAACATTCGCCACGCAGTGGTTGTCGAACTCTATTCTGGCATTGGCAATATCGATGGTATCGGAAAGTACCGAAATACCACTGGCGGATATATGCCGAATAGGCTCGCGAACCAGCTGTAGAATCAAATCTATATCGTGAATCATTAAATCCAGAATGACACTTACGTCAGTCGCGCGCATAGTAAATGGAGCGAGCCGGGTCGATTCGATAAATAGTGGTTCCCCCAGTACCTCGTCTATGCCGATCATCACACTATTGAATCGCTCGATGTGTCCAACCTGCAGGATCAGGTTATTCTCGTCTGCTATCTGGATCAGTTCGGACGCTTCCTCGACGGTTTCGGTAATGGGTTTTTCGACCAAACAGTGAATTCCTGCTTCCAGTATTTCGCGCGCAATTTTATAATGGAGCCTGGTAGGCACCACCAGACTGATCGCATCGACCTGTGACAGAATGTCCCGATAATCCGTATGAGCCTGCACGCCATGCTTTTGAGCGATTTGCGCGGCTACTTCGGGATCACTATCGACAATGGCAAGCAATTCACAGGCAGGTGACGCGGCATATTTTTCGGCATGCCATTTGCCCAGGTGACCGGTGCCTACGACTGCAACTTTGATTAATTCTGACATAGTGAGTAGGATATTTTGAAGACCACAAATTATATATGGGTGCCCTTTAAAAAAGGATATTTTTTTCGGTTAAATGGATGACTGAGCCTTCAGTATTAAAATATGTAGCGGGCGTAGACGAAGCTGGAAGAGGGCCATTGGCCGGGCCGGTTGTTGCCGCTGCAGTGATTCTCGATGAAAACTGCCCGATCTCTGGGTTAACCGATTCGAAAAAGCTTTCAGCCAGCCAACGGGCAAAACTCGAAGCGGAGATTAAACACAGTGCGCTGGACTGGGCGGTAGCCGAGGCAAGCATCGAAGAAATCGACAGGTTAAATATTCTTCAAGCCAGTTTGCTGGCAATGAAAAGAGCAGTCTTACTACTTCAGCGAATTCCTACACTGGTCCTGATTGACGGTAATCGACTACCCGATTTATCTGGCCTGGAAGCCAGGGCAATAGTAAAAGGCGATTTATCGGAGTCCTGCATTTCCGCTGCTTCGATATTAGCCAAGGAATACCGGGATCGGCAAATGGTGATTCTTGACCAGCTTTATCCGCTGTACCAGTTTGCAAGGCATAAGGGTTATCCGACGAAACTGCATCGTGAATTGCTAAAACTACACGGTGCCTGTGCGGTGCATAGGCAAAGTTTCAAACCGGTTAGAGACCTGTTAAACAGGTCAACCCGGTTCCGCTCGAGTTGCCCTGAAAATTTCGTAGAGAGTGCGACTTGAACCCGATGCCAAACCAGTTCGTCCATCTGCATTTACATTCCGAGTTCTCACTGCTGGACAGTACCATTCGGCTCAAATCGCTTATTGCCGAAACGAGAAACAGGGATATGGGTGCGGTTGCACTCACCGACGAATCGAATCTGTTTGCGGTTGTTAAATTATTCAAGGCTGCGACTGCCAGTGGTATTAAGCCTATTTTTGGTTCCGAAGTCTGGATTCGACATCCAGACCGAAAGGAATCGTTGAGTCGGCTGGTTTTACTGTGCCAGGATGATACCGGTTACCTGAACCTCAAACGACTGGTATCCAGGTCTTACCAGGAAGGCCAGTTAGCCGATCGCCCTACGATCGATATCGAATGGTTACGCGAATCTTCGACCGGGTTAATCGCATTGTCGGCTAATCGCGGTGGTGATGTCGGGTTCGCTTTAAAAATTCAAAACCAGGAACTGGCAATCGATTATTTAAAGCAGTGGTTGGAGATATTCGAGAGCAATTATTTTCTGGAACTGCAGCGGACTGGTCGCCCCGGCGAAGAAGCATATATCCAACAGGCTATCGAATTCTCATCGACGTATCAGGTGCCGCTCGTGGCGACCAACGATGTGCGATTTATCGACACAACAGATTTTGAAGCGCACGAAGTACGAGTTTGCGTCTGCAGCGGATTTACCCTTCAGGATGAGCGCCGTCCGAAGATTTACTCGCCGCAGCAATATTTGCGCAGCAACGACGAAATGGTCGAATTATTTGCCGATATTCCCGAGGCAATAGAAAACACGGTTAATATAGCAAGGGCCTGCAATGTGCGCCTGACCCTGGGTGAGAATTATCTGCCTGACTACCCAGTGCCAGATGGCTATTCGATCGACAGTTATTTCAAACACGTATCTGAGCAGGGGCTGGAATCACGCCTCAAATTTCTCGAAGATCAATGTGCGCCAGATCAATCCATCGACCGTCAGGTTTACTACGATCGGCTCCAAACCGAACTTGAGGTAATCATACAGATGGGATTTCCCGGTTACTTCCTGATCGTGATGGATTTCATCGACTGGGCCAAGAAACATGCGATACCGGTGGGTCCGGGGCGGGGTTCGGGGGCCGGATCTCTGGTTGCTTACTCTCTCTCAATTACCGACCTGGATCCACTCGAATACGATTTACTATTCGAGCGATTTCTCAATCCCGAACGGGTTTCCATGCCGGATTTCGATATTGACTTTTGCATGGATCGGCGTGATGAAGTAATCGAGTACGTGGCCGACCACTATGGCCGCAACCAGGTGTCGCAAATCATCACCTATGGCACCATGGCGGCCAGGGCTGTTATCCGCGACGTCGGGAGAGTCATGTCCCATCCCTACGGTTTTGTTGACCGAATTGCCAAACTGGTGCCGTTTGAAGTCGGCATCACGCTGGAAAAAGCGATGGATCAGGAAGAGGCCTTGCGCGAGTTATACGAGCAAGACGAAGAAGTCACGATGCTGATCGACATGGCGCTTTCTCTCGAAGGATTGATACGTAATGTCGGCAAACACGCGGGCGGTGTGGTAATAGCCCCGAGCGATTTGACCGATTTTACCCCAACTTATTGTGAACAGGGTGGTTCAGGCCTGGTGTCTCAATTCGACAAGGATGACGTCGAGGCCATCGGCCTGGTCAAGTTTGATTTTCTCGGTCTGCGAACCCTGACCATCATCGACTGGGCAGTCAAATCGATCAACGCCAGGAATCCCGAAAAGAAGCTCGAAATAGAGCGCATCCCGTTGGACGATGTGGCTTGTTTTGAGCTGTTGCAGGCGTACAAGACTACCGCGGTATTTCAGCTTGAATCACGGGGTATGAAAGACCTGATTCGCCGTCTGAGGCCGGATACTTTCGAAGAGATTATCGCGCTGGTAGCCCTGTTTAGACCTGGCCCGCTGCAATCGGGTATGGTCGATGATTTCATTAGTCGCAAACATGGGGCCCAGGTCGAGTACCTGCATCCAGCACTGGAGCCCATACTGAAACCGACTTACGGCGTTATTTTGTACCAGGAACAGGTGATGCAGATCGCGCAGACTCTGGCGGGGTACACACTCGGTGGTGCGGATATGTTACGCCGCGCGATGGGTAAGAAAAAAGTCGAGGAAATGGAGCAGCAGCGCGCCATCTTTACCGAAGGCGCTGTGGCCAACGGGGTCGAACAAAGAACGGCTAGCGTTATCTTCGACATAATGGAAAAGTTCGCCGGGTACGGTTTTAACAAATCTCATTCGGCGGCTTATGCGCTGATTTCCTACCAGACCGCCTGGCTGAAAACCCATTACCCGGCAGAATTCATGGCAGCGGTACTGTCGGCAGACATGGATAATACCGACAAGATCGTCACGCTGATCGACGAATGTCGGAATATGAAACTCGAAATATTACCCCCCGATATTAATCAGTCGGCCTACCGGTTTGTGCCTGCTGATGATGGGAAAGTATATTACGGACTCGGCGCGATAAAGGGGGCAGGGCAGGCAGCGATCGACACCATAATCGCCGCTCGGACAGAGGGTAATTATCGTTCACTCGACAATTTTTGCGAGCGTATGGACTCTTCGCGATCGAATCGAAAAGTAATTGAAGCCCTGATCAAGGCCGGGGCGATGGACTGCTTCTCCGATAATCGTGCCGCGTTACTGGCGCATTTGCCCAATGCATTACAGGCTGCAGAACAACAACAAAACAATCTCGATGCGGGCATGACCGACATGTTTGCCTCGATAGATTCAACCGATGTGAGCTGGTCTCTACTGGTTTGCGATCCCTGGGATGAAATGCATAGATTACTACAGGAAAAAGAAGCGCTGGGCTTATTCCTGACCGGGCATCCATTGTTAATGGTCGAGAAAGAAGTAAGGCAAATTGCACCCACCAACCTTGCTCAGTGGCTGGATAAACTGGACCCGGGTATCGCAGTTGAAAACGGGTATAGACAAAAAGAGCAACCAACCCGAGTTTGTGGGCTGGTAGTCGATATCCGTACCCAAAATAGATTTAATGGTCGCGAGTTCTTCGTGACACTGGATGACCGGAGTGGCCGGATAGAAGTGCGCATCGCCTCAAAAATGATGCAACAAATCGAAGACCTGGTACAAAAAGATTTGATATGGGTCGTCGATGGAGGTATCGCCTTCGATAGCTTTAATAATGGCATCAAGATTCGCGCTACCCAGGTTCAGCTACTCGACGTATATCGCCTTAACCATGCCCGTGCACTACACATCATCTTAAATGGCAACACCGATCAATCGATTAATCATTTAATCCAGACACTCGACCAGTTCCAGGCCAAGGATGCGACCCCAGTAGTATTCCATTTACAGCGCGACGGATACGATTACCAGCTTAAAACCACCGAGCAATGGTCAGTCACGCCCTCCGAGCAATGCCTGCTAGCGCTGGAAAAGCAGCTAGGCGGCGGGGAGTATTATCTGGAATATAGTTGAAAGTTGGTATTACGGGGACAGTATACTCATTTCGCGATTACTGATTAATTTGCTTGCTAATAGGTATACTGTCCCCGGAATTGCTGCGCCTGTATTATTCAGCTAACGCCTTGCTCAGCGGCAATTCAAAGTGGCACGATTTTGCGAAAGCAAAACAAGTGACGCTTTGAATTGTCCGCTGGAACAAATTGTTAGGAGGGCACTAGCACTAAAAAGATTGCGCTGTGTAGCTATTATGTCCGTTGTACTTTCCCACCTTTAAACAAAAGCCATAAGGTTAATGATAGCTCTGCAAGAATTGCAGGTACGGCCACAATCAGCCAAAAAGCGACTTCATTTTTGGCATAGGCAGGGAAAAGAAAACTAGCAAAACTATCGATGAAATAGCCTACAGATGCAACTATCAATAAGATACCAAAAATTCGTGGCATGAAGCCCGCCTTTAAAACTAAATAGCCAAGGATAGCTATATGAACACCGAAAAACACAAATGCAATATTGGCCCCATATTCATAAGCACCAAAAAATAGCATTGCTTGAGCTTGCAACTGATCTGTTTCAATTGCTGCAAAGTCGCCTGCACCTACTATGAGTTGTAAAGCATTAACCCAATTGAGCATATTGATTCCGAAAATAGCAACAAATAACAACCTAAACCACGCTGAAACTAGCGCAAGGCTACTATTCACTGGTTTGAAAAAATAATAGAGAGCCCAAGCCACTACCACATCAGACGCAAGAACAATTAGCCAGCAAGCAATACTCATACGGAATAGAAACTCGGAAGCCATAATATTGCTGGCTGTTGTTGCAGCGTCTCCAAACACAATAAGACTCTCCACCCAAGAATAGGGTGTGAGAATAAAAACAACTAGATATCCGAATCCTGCGACTAGTGCGGCTTTACGGGGTGATAAGTCTGTCATGCAGTTTATTTCCTCCTAACGACAAAACTCACCTGCCGCTATGAAGCGCAGCGAAATAGCGGTCAGGTTCAGCGCCTTGTTAG